>JAZQOM010000047.1:0-30903 GCA_045627885.1 Eubacteriales bacterium | reverse complement strand
TGTTGCTACCGAAAATGTTGATGTTATCTCCGGTAACCACAACGGCTCTACGGCTACTCCCGATGAGCACTACCACTTCATCAACTGGACTGACAAAGACGGCAATGAAGTCGGCACTAACCTCTACTTCAAGCCCTCCGCAAACGAGTCGACAAATCTTTACGAAGATGCTACCTACTACGCTAACTTCGAGATTGACACAGTACCGTTCAAGTTCGACAATATGGGACACGGCACAAAGCCCACAGACCAGGATGTCAACTACGGCAGCAAGGCTGTTGAGCCTCAGGCTCTCACCGAGGAAGGTTACGAATTCGATGGCTGGTATGTAGACAACACATTCAGCGCTCCCTATAATTTCAATAACGCAGTAACGGCGGAAACCACCGTATTCGCAAAGTGGAAAGTTAAAGTAAACTACATCGATTACGAAGGCCCCAAGTCCGGCAGCGATGAAGACTACATCGAGATAGGCGATACTCCGAGTGATGATGTTGCCGAGCCCGAGGGATATGATTTTGACGGCTTCTACACAGACCCCGATTACAAAACTCCCTTTGACCCCTCAAAGCCTTTGAGCGAGCCCGCAAACATCTATGTAAAGTGGAACGAGAAGACCGCGGTTCTCCATTATATCATCGGTGAAGGCGCAGAAAGCGAAGATTTGCTTGACGATACAATGAAGTACACCAAGAGCACAAAGATTGCCGACAAGTCGGTCAAGAAGGAAGGCGCCATCCTCAAAGGATGGGCAATGAATCCCGAGAATGCCGCAAGCGGAATAGTTGATTATTCTATCGGCGATACCTACAAGCAGGCAAATGTCGTTCCCGCAGAAGGCTATGTATATGCAGTATGGGAGATTCCCGAGCAGACCGGCGATGTTGCATCGAACACCATAGTTTGGATTGCAACTGCTTTCTTGGCAATACTCGGACTTGTTCTGGTTTTCTTCAAAAAAAAGGCAAGCAAAGAGAATAACTGATAAGTAAAATCAGTTTTGAATGCTTATAGCACTTCGCGTTACAATAGCAAGCATTAAGAAGTGCCCCTTGTCAAAATGACAAGGGGCACTTAAATTTTGAGCGCAAAGCAAAGCGGCATCGGACGACCGATGCCGCTTTATTTTTCTGTTTATATATCAGTATGCTTTGCCCCAGACTACCATATACTTTGCGGGCTTTCCGCAGCATACGCAGGTATCGGAGAGATGCTCTGCTTCGAGCGGTATGCAGCGTGAGCCGACACCCGTCTCTTCCTTAACCTTGTCTTCGCAAGCTTCGTCGCCGCACCACATAGCCTTGACAAGTCCGTCGCCTTTTTCGGCAAGCACTTTCTTTATCTGCTCCATATCGGTACAGGTGTATGTGCGTCTTTCTCGATTCTCAAGAGCGTTTTTGTAAAGTCCGTCGCGTACCTTTGTGAGCGCATCATTTACGGATTCGACAAGGTTTTCGAGCTTTGCCGTCATCTTTTCTCTGTTATGTCTTGTAACGAGAACGCATTCTCCGTTTTCGATATCTCTCGGGCCTATCTCAAGTCTTACGGGAACGCCCTTCATCTCGTATTCCGCGTACTTCCATCCGGGAGAATTCTCGCTGTCGTCCAGCTTTACGCGAAGTCCTGCCGCCAAGAGCTGTTCTTTGAGCTCTGCAGCCTTTTCGAGAACGCCGGGCTTATGTTGTGCGACGGGAATGATAACGACCTGTATCGGTGCAACCGCGGGCGGCAGAACAAGTCCGTTATTGTCGCCGTGCGTCATAATTACGGCGCCGATAAGTCTTGTTGTAACACCCCACGATGTCTGGTGAGGAATCGCTCTCTTATTGTCTTTATCGGTAAATTCTATGCCGAATGCTTTTGCAAAGCCGTCACCGAAATAATGCGATGTGCCTGCCTGCAAAGCCTTGCCGTCGTGCATGAGCGCTTCAATCGCGTAGGTCGAAACGGCTCCCGCAAACTTGTCGCTCTCCGTCTTCTTGCCTTTTATAACGGGCATGGCAAGAGAGTTCTCGCAAAAGTCCGCGTATACATTGAGCATACGCTCCGTCTCCTCTATCGCTTCTTGCGCGGTAGCGTGAATCGTATGTCCCTCCTGCCACAGAAATTCTCTTGAACGCAGAAAAGGTCTTGTCGTCTTTTCCCAGCGTACGACGCTTACCCATTGGTTATAGAGCTTGGGAAGGTCACGGTAGGAGTGAACGATATTTGCGTAATGCTCGCAGAAAAGTGTCTCGGAGGTAGGTCTTACGCAAAGGCGCTCCTCGAGCTTTTCCTTTCCGCCGTGCGTTACCCACGCAACCTCTGGAGCAAAGCCCTCGACATGGTCTTTCTCCTTATTGAGAAGGCTCTCGGGAATGAACATCGGCATACATACATTCTCGTGCCCGAGCTTTTTGAATTCGGTATCGAGAATATGCTGCATAAGTTCCCATATCGCATAGCCGTACGGGCGAATTACCATACAGCCTTTTACGCTTGTATATTCGATGAGCTCCGCTTTTTTGACGATATCCGTATACCACTGCGCGAAGTCGTCATCCATAGATGTAATCTGTTCGACCATCTTTTCGTTTGCCATAATAATCACCTCTGTTATTGTTACATCGTATTATACAATTTACCGTGCCGCTCTGTCAAGCAAATTTGAAAAAATACTCACAACTTACTTGTAAACTGCTTAATTATGTGATAAAATCGACAGAGAAAGCAGGTAGTTATGAATATTTTTTATCCCGACTTAATGATTAAAAGTGCATATTCGCTCGACATTGATTTACTCGTAAAAAACAAGATAGCGGGCGTGATATTCGACATCGATAACACACTTGTTCCGTACACGGTGGCAGACTGCCCCGAAGAAGCGGAAAATCTGTTTTTATCGCTCGAGCAAAAGGGTATCGCGGTCGGTTTTATCTCAAATAACGGAGCGCAGAGAGTCGAGCGCTTCAACAAAGGCGGTCGTTTCTATCTTTGCAAGGCGGGCAAGCCGTCAAAGAAGGGCGCCGTGGCTTTTGCAAAGCACCTCGGCACGGAATGCGAAAATCTTGCCGTCGTGGGCGACCAGATTTTTACGGATGTATGGTTTGCGAGAAACTCGGGAGCGTACTCCGTGCTTGTCGAGCCTATAGATACAAAGCACGAGCCGTGGTACTTTGTGTTTAAGCGCGCAGGAGAAAAGATTATACTCTATTTTTACAGGAGGAAGCATAAATGAACAAAAAAGAAGAAATACTTTCAAGAATTGAAAGAGCAAGAGCAAAACTGCCCGAGGGAATCGACGGCGTTATCGTATCGAGCGATATAAACAGATTCTATTTCACCGATTTGAAGTATACGGACAGCCTTATTCTCATAACCCGCACGGGCGCTTACTCGTTTGCCGACTTCCGCCACGACGGACTGTTAAAAGCCGCAGTAGGCGGTCTTTATGAGATAATTATGCCCGAAAAGGAAGGTCTTTTCGGCGCGGCGGCAGAGGTTTTGAGAAAAGAAAAGGCAAAAAAAGTTCTCTTTGAGAGCACATCCGTAAGCGTTGACGAAGCCGCAAAAATGAAAGCCGATATGGAAGGCATCGAGCTTGTCGGCGCGGGAATGTTCTTTCTTGAGCTTCGCACGATAAAGAGCGAATACGAGATAAGCAAAATTCGCGCTGCTCAGAAGCTCACGGATGACGCTTTTGAATACATTTTGCCGAAGCTCGACGGAAAGATTACCGAAAAAGAAGTTGCTCTTGAGCTTGAATTCTACACAAGAAGACGCGGGGCGTCGGGCGTAAGCTTTGACTATATCTGCGTATCCGGCAAGGAAAGTGCCATGCCTCACGGTCAGGGACAAGACAGACCTTTGCAGAAAGGCTTCTTCACAATGGACTTCGGCTGCATAGTAGACGGCTATATGTCCGATATGACGAGAACCGTCTGCATCGGAAAGCCCACGGATGAAATGAAGAAGGTGTATGCCACCGTTCTCGAAGCGCATCTTGCCGTTATGGATAAGCTCCATGCCGGAATGACCGGCAAAGAAGCCGACAGCATCGCAAGAAATATAATCTACGGCGCAGGTTACGAGGGATGCTTCGGGCACTCGCTCGGTCACGGTGTCGGCATAGAAATTCACGAGCAGCCGAACCTCTCGCAGAGGAACAACTCTCCCCTGCCCGCCGGAGCAATCGTAACGGATGAGCCCGGCATCTATCTGCCCGATAAGTTCGGCGTAAGAATCGAGAATATGGCGGCTCTGACCGAAACCGGCTGCATCGACCTCACCGGCGCAAGACGCGAGCTTATAGTTATCTGACAAATTTATTTTATTTATATAAAGAAATAAGGTGTTTTAATTGGCATACAAAAGAATCCTCACTATTCAGGATGTTTCCTGCGTAGGACAGTGCTCACTCACCGTGGCTCTGCCGATAATATCTGCCTGCGGAATGGAGACCGCGGTGCTTCCCTCCGCGGTGCTTTCAACGCACACGGGCGGATTTACGGGATACACATTCCGCGACCTCACGGACGATATACCCGCCATCGCAAAGCATTGGCAAAAGGAAGGCATCTTTTTTGATGCGGTTTATACGGGCTATCTCGGAAGCACGCGGCAGATTGATATAGTCAAGGATATTTTCGCGTCCGTAATAAAGGACGGCGGTCAAAAAATAGTTGACCCCGCCATGGCGGACGGCGGAAAGCTTTATCCCGGCTTTGACGCAAGCTATGTCGAAGCGATGAAGACGCTTTGCGCAAAGGCGGATATAGTCATTCCGAACATCACGGAAGCCGCTATGCTCACAGGAATTGAATATAAGGAAAAATATGACGAAAAGTATATCGACAGCCTTATCGCAGGGCTTGAAAAGCTCGGCGCAAAGAGCGTGGTAATAACCGGTGTAAGCTATAAAAATGAGACGACCGGAGTTGTTACAAAATGCGGAAGCGAAAAGAACTATTATGAGCACAAGAAGCTTTCACAGAGCTGTCACGGCACAGGCGATGTATATGCTTCGGCATTTGTCGGAGCTATGGCAAACGGCAAAAGCCTTGCTAAATCAGCACAGATTGCCGCAGATTTCACTCTATCCTGTATGCTCGGCACTGTCGGCGACGAGAGCCACAAATACGGCGTAAAATTTGAGCCTCAGCTCGGAGAACTTATAAAGAGCATCAACGACTGAATATAAAAATTTACTCCGTACTTCGGATGTCCGAGGTACGGAGTATTTTTATGCGCTTTTTTTAAGTTTTATCTTTGCAAGCAGAGTGGACGCTATTCCGACAAAGCAGACGACGCTCCACGCGACGAGCATTCCGCTCCAGGAAAATGTCTTGAGAATCCACGCAAAAAGCGTATTTGCAAGAGCCGCGGTGATATATCCGACTCCGTCGAAAAATCCGTTGGCACTTGACGCCTTGCCGGACTTGCCGAGGCTCGGGATATACACGCTCCACATGGTGGCTGAAGCTATGCTGTAACAGCACATCGTTCCGATGAGGATTAGCACGCATAGCCACGGTGTCTTCGTAAACAAAAGCAATACATAGAGCGCGGCATCGGCGGCAAACATCACGCGCAAAAGCGCGATATCGTTATATGAAAACAGCTTTAGAATAAAGAGGCATATAAACGGGCAGATTACCTTTTCCACAGACAGAGCGGAAAAAACGAATGCAGATACCTCTTTGGCAAAGCCGAGGTGCTTTGTCATAAATGTCGGAATCCAGAAATTTATGGAGCTTGCACATATTTCAACAGTCACGCCGACGAGCAGATACATAAAAAATTTGTCGAGCCTGAAAAGTCCGGTTATGTCAAGCTTATGCTTTTTATCCGGATTTGCCTTGCTTTCGTATTTGACTATCCCCTTCTTTGACAGTATGCTCATCACAATAAAGCCGGAAACAGCAAGAAAAAGCGCTATAAAGCCGGAAACGGTAAATGCCGAATTCCAGTGCATATAGAGTGCGAGAGTGCTTGCCGCAAACGGCCCCACAAACGAAGCCGCCGACAGGAATGTGCAACAAAGCCTTGCGTGCCCGTCCTCGGTGTTCTCGGAAATCATTCTGACAAGCGGCCCGCGAAGCATTGAACAGCCGAATCCGATAAGTGCGAATGCGAGAAGCTGCAAAAGCTTTGTACCTGCCATCGGGAAAAGGAAAAGTCCCGCCGCATTGACGGTAAGTCCGATGCTGACCATATATTTGGGGTCGGCGCGGTCGCCTATAAAGCCGTTTATGACCTGCCCTATTGCATACACTGTCATATACACGGACTGCAAAAGCGCGGTGGCGGTTTCTTCAAAGCCGTAGCTCTCGAGCATCTCCGGCGTAAACACCGTAAGAAGATTTCTCGAAAGATATCCGGCAAGGTATATTATTACGGCAGTTGAGCCGATATATATAGCATTTTTACGCATTTTGCTCTTTTGCATAAGCTCACCTCCGCCAACTTATGAATTGTAGCAAATACGGCGAAAATTGTCAAGTATAAACTCAAAAATGGGCAAAAAAGGTCAAAAAAATGGGCAAAAAAAGACTCCGCGTAAAACGCGGAGTCTTTAATTATTCCTTTATGGAATTACTCAGCTGCGTCAACTCTACCGAACTGGCAGTCGTTGTTGCCGGAAACAGTAGTCCACATCTCGAGCATGTTAATCGGGTCGTTGAAGTCTGCAATCCAGCCTTCACGAGCGATGTCGTAGTGGCCCTGCTTTCTCTCATCAAGGAATACGCTCCATTCCTGCTGCTGGATGGTCATATTGATACCGATAGCAGCAAAGTCGTTCTGCATTGACTGAGCGGCTGCAACATGACCTGTACCGTCATTGGTGAGGTATTCGATGGTGATAGGTGTTTCAGCGGAGAGCTTGCCGTCTTCGCCGAACTTGAAGCCTGCAAACTCGAGGTACTTGCGTGCCTTAGCGAGTGTAGCTTCTTCGTTGTTGTTGATGCCGTAAGCATCGTAGTAAGCGTTAGCGTCCTTATCCTTCTTGAATACGCCGCCGTTGCCGTCAGCCATACCAATCGGGAGGAAGGAGTTAGCTGCAATCTGACCGGTCTGACCAACATTCTCGCAAATGAAGTCACGGTCGATGAGGAGGTTGAATGCAAGTCTCATGCAAGCAGCCTGCTCAGCAGTCTTACCCTCGAAGAGTTTGCTCTTGCAGTTGAACGCTACATAGTAGGTTCCGAGAGCGTCGATAATATTGAATTCGGGGTTGTCAAGAAGATTCTTGATTTCGTCTGTGGGAACGGAGTCGATGAAGTCAACATCGCCTGCGTTGTATGCAGCGTAGATAGCTGTATCATCAGCAGAAAGCATGAATTCGAGCTTCTCTACGGTTACATTAGCTGCATCGTAGAAGTAGGGGTTCTTTGTGTAGGTCATGGAGGTCTTGTGCTTCCAGCCTGTGCAAACATAAGCACCGTTGGAAACAAAGCCTGCCTCTGTGCACCATGCGCCGGGGTTGGACTTCCAATCGGGATTGGACTCAACTGCGCTCTTCTTTACAGGGTAGAATGTCGGGAATGCCATAAGGTCTTCCATGTAAGCGCAGGGAGCGGTAAGAACGAATTCAAGTGTTGTTGCGTCTTTAGCAGTAACATTGAGCTCGTTGGGGAATCCTGCGAATCCGTTGAACATATAAGCGTAGTCAGCAGCGGTATCATCGCTTGCAGCACGCTTCCAAGCGTATTCGAAGTCAGCGGCGGTCAGGTCGGAGCCGTCTGACCACTTAAGGCCTTCCTTAAGTGTTACAGTGTAGGTGAGTCCGTCTTCGCTTGTAACATAGCTGTCAGCGCAAGCGGGAACTGTCTTACCTTCTGCGTTGTAGGTGTAGAGACCTGCAAAAGAGTTAGCAGCGAGGCACGCACCGTCAACCGAGCTGTTGAGAGCGGGGTCGAGGTAGTCGGGCTCGGAAGCAAGGTTGATACGAAGGGTATCGGAACCGTTAGCGAGCTTTGCATACATAAAGAACTTTGTCTGGAAGAGGTTTGCATAGATTCCGGAAACATAGTCCTTCTGCATGAAAATGTCGTTGTAGTAGTAGAGCGGGATTACGCAGCCGTTGGACATAAGGATATCCTCAGCCTGATGCATAAGTTCTGCTCTCTTTGCGTAGTCGGTTTCAGCCTTAATCTGAGCGATGAGGTCGTCATACTTTGACCAATCGTTCAGGGGGTCGATGAAAGCGTCGCTGAGAAGCTTATCTTCATCTTCAGGATTCTTCTCATTCTCTCCTTCCTTGTTCTCGGGCTTCTCGGCAGGCTTTTCTCCGCAAGCGCAGAAAAGTGCGATAACCATGAGGCAAGCAAGAAGAAGTGCTATGATTTTCTTCATGTTTTTTTCCTCCAAAATTAATGTTTGGTTGATTTATAAAATCTATCAAAATAAAACCGGATATCGGAGACCTGACCTCCGTCCCCGTTTATTTCAATAGAATTTTACACAGTATACCATGTTTTATTTCAAAAATCAAGTGTTTTTGAATTTTTTTTGGTAATTTGCGTCAATTATTTATTGAAGCAAGCGACCATATGTCCGTTTCCTCTGTCGGTAAGCTCGGGACATTCGCAAGCGCACTGTTCCGTTGCGTAGGGGCAACGGGTACGGAACGCGCATCCCGTGGGCATATTGAGGGGGCTCGGAACATCTCCGGAAAGTACGATACGCTTGCGGTTTCTCGTTATATCGGGGTCGGGAATCGGCACCGCCGAGAGAAGAGACTGCGTATAAGGATGCTCCGGATGCTCATTGAGCTCGTCGGCATCTGCTATCTCGACAATCTTTCCGAGATACATAACCGCTATGCGCTTTGAAATGTGATGCACTACAAGGAGGTCATGTGCGATGAACAGATATGCGACTCCGAGCTTTGTCTGAAGCTCCTCGAACATATTTATTACCTGTGCCTGAATGGAAACATCAAGCGCGGATACGGGCTCGTCGCAGACGATGAACTTCGGGTCAACCGCAAGTGCTCTTGCAATTCCGATACGCTGACGCTGACCGCCGGAAAATTCGTGCGCGTAGCGAGTTGCGTGCTCGGAGTTGAGTCCTACATAGTTCATGAGCTCGAGAATTTTTTCTCTGCGCTCCTTGCGATTTGAGTAAAGATGATGCACATCGAGAGGCTCACCGATAATATCCTCGACCGTCATTCTCGGGTCAAGTGATGAATACGGGTCTTGGAATACCATCTGCATTTCCTTGCGGAGCCTTGTGATATTCGCGTCCGTTACAAGCTCACCGTCAAAGTAAACCTCGCCAGCCGTCGGCTTATAAAGCCTTAAAAGCGTGCGTCCGACGGTCGTCTTTCCGCAGCCGGATTCTCCGACAAGTCCGAGTGTTTCTCCGCCGCCGATACTGAACGATACATCATCGACTGCCTTTAAGTCAACCTTTTTGAAGCCGCTCGAAACCTTAAAATACTGTTTTAAGCCTTTGACTTCTACAAGCGGATTGTTTTCACTCATCGGATTTTTCCTCCTTTGCCGCAGCTTCCGCCATCTCTTTTATATTCATCCAGCACGAAGCCTTATGATTCTCGTTTATCCAAATCTCCTCGGGTTGTTCCGTAAGACAAATCTTCATAGCCGCATCACAGCGTGCGCAGAATGAGCATCCCTTGGGAAGATTGAGCATATTTATCGGCGTGCCGGATATCGGGACGAGCTTTTTCTTCATATTATTTACATTCGGAATAGAGCGGAGAAGTCCCTTTGTATACTCGTGCTTCGGGTTGTAGAATATTTCTCTTGCGGTTCCTCTTTCGCATATCTTACCGCCGTACATAACGACGATGTTATCGCAGAGGTCGGCGATTACGCCGAGGTCGTGAGTGACGAGAATAACCGCCATGCCGAGCTTTTTCTGCAAATCCTGAATAAGCTCAAGTATCTGTGCCTGAATCGTAACATCGAGAGCCGTCGTAGGCTCATCGGCGATGAGGATATCCGGCTCGCAGGCAAGCGCCATGGCAATCATAACACGCTGACGCATACCGCCGGAAAGCTCAAACGGGTACTGCTTGAGTCTCTTTGCGGGCTCGTTGATTCCGACAAGCTCAATAAGCTCTGTCGCTCTTTGAACTGCCTCCTTGCCCTTTTTGCCCGTGTGAAGCTTGATTGCCTCGCAGAGCTGATTGCCTATTGTAAATACGGGGTTAAGGCTCGTCATCGGGTCCTGGAATATAATAGAGCAGCATTTTCCGCGGAATTCTCTCATCTGCTTTTCGCTCCACTTGGAGATTTCTTCTCCCTTGTAAAGCACTTTGCCGCCTACTATCTTGCCCGTCTCGGCAAGAATCTGCATTATCGAATACGCGGTAACGCTCTTTCCGGAGCCGGATTCGCCGACTATGCCGAGAATCTCTCCGGGGTCAAGATTGAACGAAACGCCGTTTACCGCGCATACCTCGCCGGAATCTGTAAAGAACGAAGTGTGTAAATCCTGTACACTTAAAAGATGTTCACTCATTTTACTCACCTCTTCAGTTTCGGGTCAAAGGCATCTCTGAGCCCGTCGCCCAAAAGGTTAAGGCTCAGAACGATAAGACATATCATTATTGCGGGGAATATAAGCTTATACGGATAACTGTTGATTGCGCCGCGCGCATCGTTTGCAAGAGAGCCGAGCGAAGGCATCGGAGCCTTTACGCCGAGTCCGACGAACGAAAGATAGCTCTCTGTGAATATCGCGGACGGAATCTGAAGCGCGGTCGATATAATGATGACGGACAAGCAGTTGGGAAGAATATGCTTTCTGATTATTCTTCCGGGCTTTGCGCCTATCGAGCGTGCCGCAAGAATATATTCGTTTTCTTTTATCGAGAGAATCTGTCCTCTGATAAGTCTTGCCATGGATACCCAATAGAGAAGTCCGAATACAATAAATATGGAAACCATATTTGTACCGAGCTTTGCGAATATCGAATTGTTATCGAATTGGAGTACCTCATGCAATACTACGGAAAGCAGAATTATTATAAGCATATCGGGCAGTGAATATATGATATCGACTATACGCATCATGATAAGGTCTACTTTGCCGCCGACATATCCGGAAATACTTCCGTAAATCATACCGATAATAAGGACGATGATACTTGCGAAAAGTCCGATGACAAGCGAAATTCTCGTGCCGTATATAACTCTTATAAAGTAGTCTCTGCAAAGCTCATCAGTTCCGAAAATATGCGGGAATATAATCTTCCACTTATCGGTTGAGCTTATTTTGCTTTTCTTCATAAATACATCAAAGTTTTCACTTTCGTATTTTGAGAATTTTGCAGTTAAGGATACGCTCTTTGCGCGGATTTCCTTGAGGTTGTTGTTTGCCTGTGTCTTAAAATCGCTTAAAAGCTTGACCGCTCCCTTATCGCCGCCTTTTTTCACGAAGTTTTCGGAAATAGAAAGCGACTTATCGAGCTTGATATCGTTCTTTTTCTCCCACTTTTTAATCTTCGAGCCGTCTTTCGACTTGAAAAATACCTCAAGCTCGTTTTCGGTGAGCTCCGATATCGGCTTGTCTACTGCGGCATTGATATCGCTCGGAGTAACATATTCGCTTCTCAGCCACTCGAACTTGCTTGTGTCGGTCGTACCGAGCAGAAGATTGAGCTCCTTGTCGGAAAGCTCGGCTATCGACTTCTCTTTGACAGCCTGCGCTTCTTCGGCGCTGTAGCCGTTCTTTACAAGCCATTCGGTCAGAATGTACTGATATTCGAGCTTACTGTATGAAAAAGGCTTTATGTTCTGCGCGAATTTATCCTTTTTGCCGTCTACTCTTAAAAACTCTTCATATTTATAAGGAACTACAATCGGAGCGAAAACAATCGTCAGGACGATTATCGCAAGCAATACCAAGCTTACAACGGCAAGCGGATTTCTGAACAATCTGCGCATACCGTCTTTGAAGAAGGTCGTGCTCTTGCTCATTACATCCTGCTGACGCTTCTCTTCATCCGTCGCGGGAGTAAATTTCGAGAGGTCAATCTGCATACTGAGGGGATTTTTTTTGAATTCGTTATCCATTTTTTATCCCTCCTGTCAGTCGTATTTGATTCTCGGGTCGACAACCTTATAGAGAATATCGCATATAAGGTTTGCCACAACCATAAGCGTTGCAAGAAATACCGTTGTAGCCATTATAAGAGTGTAGTCTCTGTTCGTTATCGCCGAAACGAATTCGCTTCCTATTCCGCCGATGGTAAATACCGTTTCAACTACCATTGAGCCCGTGATTATGTATGCAATCTCAGGGCCTGCGTATGTGATAATCGGTATGAGCGAATTTCTCAAAGCGTGCTTGAAGATAATCTTCCACTTTGCAACGCCCTTTGCCTTTGCCGTGCGGATGTAGTCCTGTCCCAATGCGTCAAGCATACTCGTCTTTGCAAGTCTTGTGGTATATGCCATAGGATATGCCGCAAGCGCTATAACGGGAAGAACATAGTGTGTCTCGGTAGCAGACCAGACGGGTACCCATCCGAGTTTTATCGAGAACACCAACAAAAGCAGCGTCGCCAGCACAAAGCTCGGCACGGCGGTAAACAGCGTCGAAAAGAACACGATTATTCTGTCCGGCAGCTTATTTCTCATAAGTGCGGCAATACTTCCGAACACCGTTCCGAGAATAAGCGCGACGGAAACCGCAAGCAATCCGAGTTTGCATGATATTGGGAACGAATCCTTTATTATTGTGGAAATCTCGCGTCCGTTCTTAAGCGAAACGCCGAGGTCGCCCTTCAAAAGACCGCCCATATAGTTGACAAACTGCGTAAAAAGCGGTTTATCAAGTCCGTATCTTTCATTCAATGCATCGATGGTCGACTGCGAAAGAGCCTTTTCTCTGTTGAAAGGGCCGCCCGGAACAGCGTGCATTGTGAAAAATGTAATAGCGCATATTATAAGTATCGTAAGCACTGCAAGCAGTACGCGTTTTATTATATATTTAGCCATAACATTTCTCCTCTCTTGCATTTTTTCAAAATTATACGGTATATTTTAACACTATATTGTGACTTTGTCAACGCCTTTGGAGAGTTTAATTGCCGAATTCACTTAAAATTCGCTGAAATTTGCAAGTTTTTTTTGAAAAATTGCAAAAATTATGCATTTTTTGCATAAATTTCGGCGTTTTTTGCATTTTTTGTATATGTCCTTATGCAATCGTGGCAAAGCCTGCAATTTTATTTCCATATTTTTTGCAGTTACGAAAAACGGCTTTACGGATTATAATATATCGTAGAACAAAGTTTTACGGAGTATATATGAAATTTTATTCACTCGGAGAGGCTTCCGTCAAGATAATACTCGACGGCAGCGACATGGAAAAATACGGCGTGCGGTATGAAACGATGGATTACGGCAGTACGCACACAAAAAGGGTAATATGGGATATACTCGATGCGGCAAAAGCCGAAACGGGCTTTGACGCAAAGGGCGGAAAGCTCCATATACAGGTATATCCGCTTTACAAAGGAGGCTGTGAGATGTATATATCGCGAATGCCGCAGTACGGCGTCGCAAGCGATAAAAAGAACAAGGTATTTGCTTTTGCGGGCATTGACGAAGCAATCGACGCCGCGGTTATGCTGTGCGCAAGCGACTGTGTTTTGCAGAGCGTTTTATACGAATGCGACGGAAAATGGTACATATCGTCAGCGGATTCGGATATGCTCTCTGAATACGGCTTTGAGCTGTCGGGCGCTCTGTGGGAGCCGTATCTTTCGGAACACGGCAAGGTCGTTGCAAAAGGAAACGAGCTCGAAAAGCTTGCAAGAGCATTTGTACGGGAATGACAGTAAAAAATCCGTTACGGCAAAAGCCGTAGCGGATTTTTGTTAAAACCTTTGTATTTGTTTGTCCGTCGCGTGCGGATAGAGCTTTTTTATATGATTCATTATCCTCTCGCGCGATTTCTTCGGCTCCTCCGAATACGCACTCGCGATATGCCCGTATCCCCAAAGATGCTCGGGCTTGCAGTACACCGCTATCGCCCAGCCGTACGGTTCTCCCCTTTTGTTAAGCCTTTGGCGAAAATCCCTTACGCACAGATAAAGCTCGTTCTGCAAGGCGGTAAGCGTGCCGTCAAAATTCTTTTCGCCGCCTTTTGAAAATCCCGCCGCAGTTTTTATCTCGTTGGAATAAAGCTCGGTATCGTCGCAAAACAAATCCATTATCTTTTTCTGCCTGAACGATGCCTTTTCATCATCCCACAAAGCGTCAAAATCGTAGCCGTCGCGCCTGTGATTTACAAAATACGGGAGCCACTTGCTTGAGATAAATCCCGCTCTGCCGTCGAAGAATTTTCCGTAGGCGACCTTGCCGCTTCTTGCCGCAAGCTTTCTCCACTCCCAGGGGTCTTTTTCTTCATTATCCGTCCACCAATAAGCGGATTCGGTATGCTCCTCAACGGAAAATCCTTCTATATCGTTTTTGAAAAGCGGGATAAATCCCACTTCGTTTATATAGTCTATCAGCTCGTCAACATTGTGAATACACGACGGAGCATCGGCGGGAATGCCGTGCATAATCCATGTTCCGCTTTCGTTTCCCATATCACTCGATTACCGTGCAGTATATCGTGGGCACAATCTTGTTTTCGTATTCGAAAATGTCGGCGGTAAGCTCGTCGAACATTCCGATATGAATCGGCACTGCCGCCTTTGCTCCGATCTTTTTTGCAAATCTTGCCGCGTCAACGGCGTTCATATTATTGCCTACACCGTTTACAGGCAGGAAAACAGCGTCTATGCCGTACGGAACATCCTCGAATATTTCTTCATTATATAATGTATCGCCCGTGATGTAGTATTTTTCGCCTTCGCTCTCGATTATGACGCCGATTGCGTACGCGTCACTGTGGAACGCCTTTACCGCCTTGAATCTCACGGAGCCCTCCGTCCATTCGGTGCGGCGGTTGAATTCCACATATCTGTTGTCGCCGCCGAGCTGTCTTACCTTAAGATATGCCGATGTAGGCGCAAGCACAAGAACGCTGCTTCTTTCGTTTATGAATTTCGGCACGGTCTCGGGGTCATAGTGGTCGAGATGGTCATGCGTGAATATCATAACATCAGGCTTTATGTCGAAAATTCTCTCGTCAACGGGTACACGGCGATAATTTTTCGGATTGACCTTTGCCACATTATCGGAAAGATAGGGGTCTATCATTATGGTAAGTCCGCCCGTCTTTATCACAAGCCCTGCCTGTCCTATGTAAGTTGTGTTCATTTTTCTTTTCTCCTTTGTTAATATCGTAAAACGCCCCGTCCTGCGCGGTCGGGGCAAAGCTTTCTTTTACATTCCCGCATAGCCGTGTCGCAAGCCGATGAAAACCCTGCCTACGCAGGGGGACGCCTATCGGTGAATTTGTGCTCCCAACATCCGCATAAAGCGGGAGGTCTGCATCCTTTACATCGAAAATCGCGCTTTGCGCGGATTCGGCATCCATTTTTCAGATGTGGGTTTTAAGAGCCCGCGAACACGCACTACGCAGGAAATGCGTCAGTCTTCCTTTTTGTTTATTGATTCCGTGCCCTCGTCGTAGTCGAACTCCGCGATGAATTCGTCCTCAAAAGCATCAGCCACCTTGTCGAATTCCTCGTCGTCCTCTATCGTGATTAAGCTCTCCTCGCCGTTTTCGTCATTTTCAACTTTGAGAATCACATATTCTCCCTCGTCGTTGTTTTCCTGCGGGATAAGTGCAACATAAGTATTACCGTCGATTTCAAGGCTTCCGATAAGCTCGAAATCGCTTTCGGTTCCGTCCTCGTCCGTGAGTGTGAATATTTCGTTTTCAAATGCCGCGTCTGCCATTTTTTTATTTCCTCCGTTGTTGTATTTTACCTTAAATATTCTATAATAAGCCGGCGTCTGTGTCAAGTGCTTTCAGGCTTGTTCTTTTAATCTTGCTCTTGCAAAGAACAGAGCGCATACATCGCTTGCCCCCGCTTTAAGCAATACCTTTGCGCACTCCTCGGCGGTAGCTCCGGTCGTTGTGACATCGTCGACAAGAAGTGCTTTGCCGTATGCGCTTTCCGCGCCGTCCTTTATGCTGAACGCTCCGCGGATATTTTTTAATCTTTCCTGCTTGGAAAGTGTCTTCTGGTCTGTCTTTTTTATGCACGAAAGAAGGCTCCTTACGGGAATGCCCGTCTTTTCGGATATACCCTCGGCAAGCAATTTTGCCGTATCGTGACCGTAAACTCTTGTGTTCTCCTCCGTTCTCGGAACATAGCAGATATAGTCACACGACATTAAAAGCTCGTCGTCTTTTACGGCGGATGCCATACGCTTTATTGCAAACCCGAAGTTCTCGTCATATTCGAGAGTTTTAAGCTCAAAAACGGTGCTTCTCAGCATTCCCTCATACCAGAATACGGAGCGGGCTTTTGTTATATGCTTCGGCTTTTCGCAGGTGCATACATTTACGGCGCAAAAGCATTCGGGACAGAGCTTTGCCTGTTCTTTGGCAAAAAGCTCCGCACAGGCGTCGCACATAAATTCTTCCTCTCCGACAACCTTGTCTTTGCAGAATATGCACAGCTTCGGAAACAAAGTGCGGCAGAGAGATTCGATAAAGCTCATTTTCCCTCTCTTGCCTTTTTCAGCTCTTCAAACGAAAAAGAGTATTTTTCGTTGCAAAAGCGGCATACTGCCTCTATCGGCGCTTTATCCTCGCCCAAAGAGCCGAAGTCGTCGTCGTTAAGTGTAATGAGGGCGTTTTCGTATTTTTCGCGTGAGCAATTACACTTATAGTATATGTCGTATTCGTCGAAAGTATCATACTCTATGCCGGAAAAAGCGACGGAAATTATGTCTTGTGCGGTCTTTCCGCTCTCTATCATCGCGGAAACGGAATCTATCAGCGCGATGTTCTTTTCGAGCTTATCGACTATTTCGTCATCCGCCATCGGCATAAGCTGAATAATAAAGCCGCCGGCCGCCTTGCAGTTTATGTCCTTGTCCACTCTTACGCCGAGCGCGCATACCGACGGAGTCTGTTCGCTTGAGGCAAAATATTCCGTGATATCGTCACCGACTTCTCCCGTTTTTATCGGGCAAAGACCGATATACGGCTCGGTAAAGCCCATATCCTTCATAACATAAAGCGTTCCGTTTTTGCCTATCGCGCCGCCTACATCGAGCTTTCCCTTGTCATTCGGAGCAAGCTCAACGGTAGGATTTTCCGCGTATCCGCGGACATTTCCCATATAATCGGAAACACACATCACCGTTCCAGCAGGGCCGTCGCCCTTGAACTGAACGGTTATGCTGTTATCCTTATCTTTAAGGAGTGAGCCCATAAGCGCAGTTGCGGTAAGAACTCTGCCGAGCGCCGCCGTCATGGTTTTTGATGTTTTGTGAATTTCGTGAGCTTTTCTCACTATATCAGTCGTATCGGCGAAAAGTATTCTCGCGCTGCCGTCCGATGTGACGGCTCTTGTAATGTATGACATATTATTCCTCCGCGCCTTCCGTTTCTTCTTTTTTCTTTTTCTTCTCCGGCGGCAGTATTTCCACCTCGGGAGGCGTTCCTACAAGTCTGTTTATCGCAAAGCCCTTTGCGGAAAAATTATCCTCATATTCCGTGTGAATATTGTCCCTCTCGTACTCGCTTGAATGCAAATCGTAGCAGACATCCGTAAGCTTCCAGCCGTATGCCGTCATCTCCTCGACCGAAAAATCGAAGAGCGGACGGTTGTCTGTCTTGAACTCAACCTTTCCGTCTTTAGGCAATACCGAGCGGTAGCTCGAAAGGAATGTGTGATATGTAAGCCTTCTCTTTGCCTGCTTTCCCTTTTTCCACGGGTCGGAGAAATTGAGATAAATTACGGAAATTTCGCCTTTTTCGAAGCATTCGGAAAGTCCCGCGGCGTCCGCCATGATAAGCCTTACATTCGGCAGTCCCTCCGCCATCAGCTTTTCGCCTGCGCGCATTATGATATCCGGAACTTTTTCTATTCCGATAAAGTTGATATCCGGATACTTTTTGGCGGATTCCGTAATAAATCTTCCCTTTCCGCAGCCTATCTCGAGCCTAATCGGATTATCGTTTCCGAATATCTCTTTCCATTTGCCTTTTGATTTTTCAGGCTCGTGAATGAAATATTTGTCGCAAGCGGCAAGTCTTTCCGCTCCATGCTTTTTTTTGCGTGCTCTCAATTTGATTATTTCCTTTCGTTTTGGATACAATACCATCGGGCGATTTCGCCCGAAAATCATATTGGAGATAAAACAATGCGTACTCTTGATAAAATAGCACTTATTCTCGTAACAATCGGCGCGATAAACTGGGGATGTGTCGGAATTTTCGACTTTGACTTTATTTCCGCGATATTCTCCGGCGGCGCTTACTTCATCGCAAGAATAATCTTCGCTCTTGTCGGACTTGCAGGTCTTTGGTGCATTTCGCTTATTTTCTCACGCGACAGACACCCTGCCGAAAGCGCCGTACACTGAGCGTAAGCATACGGGGGAACGGAAGTGTTCCCCCGTTCTTTTTATTATAATCCAAATGAATTTGAATTTCAATACTGAAAAATGTACTGAAAATTATGGAGAAAAATTCATAAAATCGGCGATTTTACTGTTGAAATGTATTATTATGCGTGGTAAAATATATATGTAAATCAAAATATACATACGGGGGAGAAGAAAATGCCTTTCATCACAGATGAGCACAGAAAACACAAGCAGATTGCAGAACTCGGTATTATTCCCATCAATGTATCGGAAGAGCTTACAAATAAGATTTCCGAGCAGCTTTCAAGGCTTTATAAGGAGCTCGGCAACAATATGTCAGACACTCCCGACGAATTTATCATCGATGTAAACTGCCCCAGATTCCAATCCGGCGACGGAAAAGCCGTACTCACAAAGTCGGTACGCGGAAAAGACCTGTTTTTACTTATTGATGTCGGCAATTACAGCTGCACCTACGATATGTTCGGAATGAAGGTTCCGATGTCCCCCGACGACCATTTCCAGGATTTGAAGAGAGTTATTGAGGCAGTCGGCGGCAAAGCGCACAGAATAACGGTTATTATGCCCACTCTCTACGGCGGAAGACAGCACAAGCGCTCCGGCAGAGAATCACTCGACTGCGCCGTTGCTCTTCAGGAGCTCCAGAATATGGGCGTCAACTCGGTAGTAACCTTCGACGCTCACGACCCGAGAGTTCAGAACGCAGTTCCCCTTATGGGATTTGACAATGTTATCCCCTCTTATCAGACGCTCAAAGCTCTTTTGAAGCATGTTACCGATATTCAGCTTGACAAAGAGAGCTTTATGGTCGTAAGCCCCGATGAAGGTGCAATTTCGAGAAATGTATATTATGCCTCCGTCCTCGGCGTCGATATGGGTATGTACTACAAGCGCAGAGATTATTCGAGAATGGTCAACGGAAGAAATCCGATTGTAGCTCACGAATTCTTGGGAAATGATGTAAAGGGAAAAGATATCTTCATCTACGACGATATTATTTCTTCGGGCGATTCGATGCTTGACATCGCATACGACCTCAGCAAGCGCGGAGCGAGAAGAATCTTTGCCGGATGCACATACGCACTCTGCACCGAAGGTGTGGAAAAATTGCAGAAAGCGGTTGACGACGGCGTTCTGCACGGCGTTCTCTCCACTAACCTTACATACAGAAAGCCCGAGCTTATCGCAAAAGACTGGTACTTCGAGGTCGATGTTTCGAAGTATGTCGCATTCATAATCGGCGCAATAAATCACGATATGTCCGTAAGCATTCTGCTTGACCCGCTTCAGAAGATTCACGCACTCGTGGACAAGCATAATGAAAACAATCCCACTACACAGATGACGATGAACATATAATCCTCGCAAAGATTAAAAATCAAGCTGCTTACAAATTCCTTTTTCAGTCAATATCAAAAATAAAAGCTTCCCTTTTTACAGGGAAGCTTTCTTAATTTACCACTTATTTGCGCTTATTTGCGCTCTTCGCTACGGCGTATTTTTTAACGACAATCACCGTGCCGAAAAATACGGCAACGGCAAGCGCCATTATCGCGACCATCACAGCCGTATAGGAATTACTGCTTACTTTTTTAACAAAAGTCCCGTCGGATTCGAATTTTACGGAGCTGTCTTTAAGCCCGAAATACTCAATTTTATCTTTACTTTCATCATATACGATGCAAAGTCCGAAGTCCTTGACCGCATCGTTTCCGTAGCTGATAATGATGTCACGGTCGGTAGGCTTGAGCTTTTTGATATCCATAAGTGTTTTTGTGTCGGCGTATGCGGCGGAGGCTTTGATGATTCCCGTCAAAGCGTTCAAATCTTTAAGCGCATTATCGACCGAAGCGGATTTGATTTCACCGTCATATTCGTTATCAAGATAATCCTTGACCTTATTGATATATTCTTCATTAAAGCACAAAGTAGTATCTTCTACATCAAATTCAAAATTTTCGAGCTTATTTATCAGGCGCTTTTTTTCAGACACGGTACTTGCGAACACATTTGCCGAAAAAAGAACGGCAACAGCTATAACAAGAATCGCGGAAATTATCTTTTTCATACATAATCTCCTTAT
This sequence comes from Eubacteriales bacterium, assembly GCA_045627885.1. GTDB lineage: Bacteria > Bacillota > Clostridia > Oscillospirales > CAG-272 > CALCTE01. Next base: position 10,332 of record JAZQOM010000047.1, on the reverse strand, counting down.
GTAAATTTTTTATCTGCCGATGTGCCTTAAAATATGACGGTAAACGCGCTTGAACGGTCTCATGACCGACACCGTAAGGTACTGCTTTTTGAAAGTTCTGTCGCCGCGCTTTATCGTTTTTTCACCGTTTGTATATTCGGAAACCACGGCAACTATGCTTTCGGTACCTATATTTTTTTCCGGGACGAACTGATTGTCTCCGCAAATATCGTAGCCGTTTTTATTCACCTTGACCACCCGATGAAGAACAACCGAGCCGTTTGTTCTCACAAAAAGAACAATATCGCCGCGCACGATGTCATTCGGACTTGAAAGGCATACCGTATCGCGGACTTCCCTTATCGTCGGAAGCATACTTATTCCGTGAGGATATATCCTGAAAACTCCGCCCGCGGATATTACCTCCCGTATGACCGGAATTGCTTCGGCAAGGTCTATTTTTTCAATCTGCAAGGACTCCCGCCTCCGAAAGCTTTGCGCAGAATGCCTTTACATCTCTTTCGGCAGTCGCGCGGTCAATGTCATAATTTTCCGTAACACTGTCTACAAGAGCGTCCATCTCGATTCCGCCTTCAAGCTTTTTCCACAAAAACTCACCGATTCCGATAAGCTTTATCATGCCCTTGAATTCCGTACTTCTCTCTCCTACCGGTACTGCATAATTTACTCCCGATATGGAGCTTACGATAAATTCGTTCTTGATTTTCATACTGTTCCTCCGCTCATTGTTTCAAATGAAAGTCTTGCCGCTTCTTCGGAAATATCGCATTCGAGTTCATATACGGCAACCGTTTTTACAAGTTTGTCGAGAAATCCGAATGTCAATACGGCATTTCTTGCATCCTTCGGTATTATCACCTGGTCTATAACAAGCTCTGCCGCCTCGCTCGGTGAAAGGCGTCTTATTCTGTTTTTCTCCGACTTTTTTATTAAGCATATAGCGGAAAGCTCCGCGCTTTTGTTTGTGTGAAGCCCTTCTTTTCCGCACCACGGAGAGCCGTACGCGATAATTTTCCCGTCCCTTGCGGTATATATCGGCTTGTCCCCGTTGATAACCGTCATTCTGTCCGAAAGAAGTCTCGTCCAAAGCATCGTATGCGTCGATTTGCCCGCTCCGCTTCTGCCGAAAAAGGCATATCCCCTGCCATCGACCGATACCGCCGATGAATGAAACATCACGGAATCAAACGACGGAAGCTGTGCGCATATTTTTCTGTAAATACATACGCTCTCGCAATATCCTCTGCCGAAGCTCTCGCCGCAGAGCAAAAGCTCATCAAGGAGCTCTTTTTCCGATACGGACACGGTGATATCAGGCAAGTCGCAATCGGAAATCATATATTCCGCGCACATCTTGGCGGTAAAAGGATACCTGCAAAAAATCTTTATATTGAGGTCAGCTATGCGGCAGATAAAAGAATGATACTCGCCGTTTTCCACTTAATGCTCCTCCGTTTCTTTTTACATTATATATCATATAATTTGAAAAGTCAACCGATGATTTATTGACATCGCCGTAAATATATGATATCATAATGCTATGGGGGTGGGATATGTGAAGCTTGCCGATATTCATTGTCACGCATTGTACGGCGTTGACGACGGTGCTAATAATATAGAAACCTCTCTTGCAATCATTAAAAAAGAATACGATGACGGCGTCAGGCTTTTATGCCTTACTCCGCATTATAATCCGGGCTTCTTCGGTGAGTTTGACAAAAGCGCCGCGCAGGCGCATTTTGCCGAGCTTGAAGAACGCTGCTCCGAGCTTTATCCGGATTTGCGCCTTTTTTACGGGAATGAGCTGTGCTATCATGTCGATTGCGTTGATGCCATCTCAAAGGGTGAATGCTGCACTCTTGCCGACACACAATATGTTCTTGTGGATTTTCACGGAATAGAGTCGGCGGGAACAATAAAAAAATCTCTTATGCAGCTTTTTTCATCCGGATATATTCCGATTCTCGCTCATGTCGAACGCTATAACGGCTTTTTCGACAACGGAGCCGCAAAGCTCATTGAACTTGTTTCAAACGGGATACTCGTTCAGGTCAATGCAGAAAGTGTGCTTAAAGAGAAAAAGAGCCTCTTTAAGCCAATACGCAGATGTATTTCAAAAGGGCTGATTTCATTTGTGGCAAGTGATGCTCACAATATGGAAAGCAGAAAGCCAATGCTTGCAGAATGCCGCGCATATCTCGAAAGCGCGGTGGGAAAAGCTGCCACGCAAGCGGTTTTATACGGAAATGCGGCGGCTATCCTTCCAAAACACTAATCCGGGGGTAAACGATGAATAAAGAATCAAATCCGCAAATTGAAATAGATATTGTCGAAATACTGCTTATTCTGCGAAGCAAGCTGTGGATTATACTTATCACACTTGTTCTTGCTTTTGCAGGTATTATATGCTACTGCACCTTTACTTTTGTACCGCAGTATTCCTCAACGGCAACGGTATTCATTCTTCGTCCGCAGGAGGACGCAGACGGAAATGTCAACACGCAGGACATCGCGATTGCCAACAGTATTATGTCGGACTGTACGGTTATAGCAAAAAGCCGTGAGGTTCTTTCAAAGGTCGCCGATGCCTATCCGAATTACGAGCTCAGAGTTTCCCAGATGAGAAGCAGAATTTCGGTATTTAATCAAAACAACACTCATATTATCGAAATTACATATCGCGGTAATACTCCCGAAGAATCCAAGGATGTTGTCAACGCAATAGTTGCCGAATTTCAGGAAAAAATCAAAGTTATTCTCAATACAGAGCTGATAGGAACCATTGATGAAGGCGAAACGGGAGTTCAGTGCAACGCCAAATACCCGCTTTCGAGATTCGCTATCGCCATCATTTTGATTATCGTCGAATGCGCGGCATTTATAGCCGTGGCGCTTTTTGATAACAAGATAAAAGAACAAGAGGATGTCGAAAGATTCCTCGGTCTCACCGTTTTGGGAGATATTCCGCCTCTCGGTGACGGCTCCGGTCAAACTTACGGCAGATACACCTCATACGGAAAATACGGTAAATACGGCAAGTACGGCTACGGTAAGTACGGCAAGTACGGCTACGGTAAATACGGAAAATACGGTCAGTACGGAAAGTACGGCGGCGATACAAAAACCGATAGCACGGAAGCCACGGTCAAGGAGGAAAGTAAATGAATAAGATAGATTTTATTTTCCCGAAGCTTGACTACTTCTCCAGCGAGGCATATAAATCGTTGAGAACGAGCATTCAGTTCTGCGGAACTGATGTCAAAGTAATTGCCGTCACGAGCTGTGTCCCCAACGAAGGTAAAACGACAATTTGCGTCGAGCTCGCAAAAAGCCTTGCAGAAACCGGTAAAAAGGTGCTTTTGATTGACTCCGATATGCGTCACTCCGTCATGAGCATCACATATACAAACACAAGGGGCATAGTCGGACTCAGCCAGTACCTGAGCGGTCAGGCGTCTTTAACAGATGTATTATACTCAACTCAGGCGGACAATATGTTCATAATATTCGCCGGAGCATTTCCGCCGAATGCAACAGAGCTTCTTGCCAGCCCGAAATTCAACGAGCTTATCGACAACGCAAGCAAATCGTTTGACTATATAATTATCGATACACCGCCTCTCGGACTTGTCGTCGATGCCGCCATTGTCGCAAATATAAGCAAGAACGCGATAATAGTAATCGGAAAGAACAAGATAAAATACAAGTTTGCTCAGGATATCAAGTCCCAGCTTGAAAGAGCGGACGCTCATGTTCTCGGAGTAGTTTTGAACTCCGGCAGAGCATCCTCAACAAGCAAAGCCGGCTACGGCAAGTATTACGGCTATTCCTACGGTAAATACGGAAAATACGGCTACGGCAAGTACGGAAAATACGGCAAGTACGGCTACGGCAAGTACGGCTACGGTAAATACGGTCAGTACGGGTCCGGTCCTTCCGAGAGCAAAGACTCAAAAGCAAAAGACAGCTCCAAAAAGTCAAAGAAGACAAAAGAAGAAAAAAGCGACAAATAAAACAGGCGCAAAGCTCCCGTGCGTAATGCTACGGGTTGATACGGTTTTGTGTAAAAAAAACCTGCTGAGAAGGGAAAATCCTTTTCAGCAGGTTTCTTTATTTGATAGCTGTCTTGCACCGTTGCAAGCCACAACTTTGGATATACAAATTAAGAAATCTGAATGATGTTTGCCTTTACGGGCAAATGATGTTATGGCACGCGTCGAAATGCACGGAAGTTTTTTATTACAATATAATGCAGATAAGTCCGCCGCTTCCCTCGTTTATTACGCGCTGAAGCGTTTGCGAAAGCTTGATTCTCGACTCATCCGGCATGTGTGCAAGCTTTGCGTGAAGTCCCTCATTGACAAGCTCGTGAAGATTCTTTCCGAAGATATTGGACTCCCAAATCTTTTCGGGAGCTTCCTCAAACTCTTTGAGAAGATATCTGACAAGCTCCTCGCTCTGCTTTTCGGTGCCGACAATCGGAGAAACCTCGGTTTCTATCTGCGCCATTATCATATGGATAGACGGAGCCGAAGCGCGAAGTCTTACGCCGTATCCGCCGTCCTTACGGACGATTTCCGGCTCCTCGAGCTTAAGGTCGTCAACATCGGGAGTGACGATACCGTACCCCTTTGTGCGGACATCATCAAGAGCGGCTTTGACCTTTGAATACTTCTTTTTAATATCAATAAGCTCCGCCAGCATTTCGATAAGCTGTTCGTCTCCGGATATATCGCAACCGGTTTTTTCGCTTACTATTTTGTATAAAAGTCCGTCCGGAAGCGTAACGGAAAGCTTTGCCGCTCCGCGACCGAGGTTGATTCCGCAAAGCTTGACGGAGGTGACGAATTCGCAGTCCGACATTCCCGCAAAAGCCTTGTCAACATCTCCCGCACAGCTTACGCCGGCGGCGCACGAAAGAGCCGCATCGTATATGCCGGTCTTAAGCCAATGACCGCTCTCGAGGGCATTTATCCACGACGGAACATCAATGGCTATTTCTTTTATGGGGAATTGCATAAGCACGCTTGAGAGTATGCGCTCGATATCTTCTGCGGAGAGCTTCATACAGCTCGTTGCCGTTACGGGAACTCCGTACTTCTGCGAAAGCTCATCGGAAAGCTCCTTTACCGATATAGCGCATGGGTCTACGGTGTTCAAAACAACCGCAAACGGCTTTCCGAGTGCTTTCAGCTCACTTATAACGCGCTCTTCGGCTTCGACATAGCACTCTCTCGGAATCTCGCCTATGGAGCCGTCCGTGGTAACCACAAGGCCTATCGTGGAATGCTCGTTTATAACCTTTTGCGTGCCGAGCTCCGCCGCCTTCTCGAATATCATCGGCTCATCCGACCAGGGTGTGTTGACCATCCTCGGTGTGCCGTTTTCATCACCGCCGAGAGCGCCGTCAACGACATAGCCGACGCAGTCAATCATCTTAACCGAAAACTCCGTTCCCTCGCCAATCTCGACATCCACGGCGCTGTCCGGAATAAATTTAGGCTCCGTCGTCATAACGGTTTTGCCGGACGCGCTCTGCGGAAGCTCGTCAACAGTCCGCTTTCTTTCGTTGGCATCGCGAATGTTGGGAACGACAAGCGTCTCCATAAAGCGTTTGATAAATGTAGATTTTCCGGTGCGAACCGGGCCTACAACTCCGACATATATGTCGCCACCGGTTCTCTGTGCTATATCCGAATAGATATTGCTCATTTATTGTTCCTCCGTAATAATTTTTCTTTGCTAATTATTATGAAGGTTTCGTGCAAAATATGAATAAAGAAAACAAAAAAGAGGTTTTGCAAGAGCAAAACCGCTTTTTAGCACATATTGAATTTAATTACCGGTACTGCCGAAGCCGCCGGAGCCACGCTCTGTTTCGTCGAGAGTCTCCGCCTCATCGAATTCGCATGATAAAAACGGCATAACCACGAGTTGCGCTATGCGTTCGCCGTTTGTGACCGTCTGCGGAAAGTCCGTATCGTTATGAACCGCGACAATATATTCTCCGCGATAATCAGCGTCACATACGCCTACGCAGTTTGCAGGTCGGAGTCCTTTTTTGGACGCAAGTCCGCTTCTTGCAAAAATTGCGCCGAAATATCCGCACGGTATGGCTATTGCAAGCCCTGTACCAAGCTTCTCCGTTGTGTGAGGAGCGATTACAATATCGCCGTCAATGCAGGCATATAAATCATATCCCGCGGCATACTCGCTTCCCCTTGTGGGAATTACGGCACCGTCACGAAGCTTTTTTATTTTTATTTTCATAGCATTCCGTGCTCTTTCATATAAAGCACTCTCATTATCGCCGCCTGCGTTTTCGCATCCGGCACTTTACCCTCGACTATGAGCTTTGCAAGCTCTTCGAGTTTGATTTTTTCGACATTGAGGAACTCGTCTTCGTCAAGGTGGGCTTTTCCTTGTACGAGTTCTGTTGCAAGATACATGTGAATACGCTCATCCGAGTAAGCCGAAGCAGGATAAAATACGCCGAGGTGACGCATTTTTCCAGCCGTCACCCCGGTTTCTTCTTCAAGTTCCCGACGGGCGGCAAGCTCGGGGTCTTCTGCTTTAGAATTGAGCTTGCCCGCCGGAATCTCATAAATTACTTCGTTTACGGGATAGCGGAATTGCCGTTCCATATAAACTTCACCGTCATCTGTAAGAGCTACCATGCAGACTGCTCCGACATGGCGTATAAGCTCTCTTGTTGCGGCATCTCCGTTCGGGAGCGTTACCGTATCTTTTTTGACATTGAGGATTACTCCGTCAAAAATATCTTCGGTCTTTACCCATTTTTCCGTAAGTTCCATTTTTTAATTTCCGCTGAAAGGTAAGTCGCTTAATGTGAATCCGTAAAGTTCAAGTGCGTTCGGGTCGAGTGCCTTTGCAAGCGTTGTGATATCGTTAATACCTACATCACCGCTTCCGTCGGTATCACAAGCGAAGAATACCAAGTCATTCAAAGTAAATCCGTAAAGTTCCTGTGCGTTCGGGTCAAGTGCCTTTGCAAGCGTTGTGATATCGTTGATACCTACATCGCCGCTTCCGTCGGTATCACCGCAGATAGCGGTCAGTGTAGAAATTACTACTGTATAATTTGCAAGGTTGTCGCCGAGATAAGATGCCTTATGGGCATCTGTTGCGTTTTCCTGCATAAAGTCTGCCCAAACATCTGTGGGAATCCAGAACATATCGTTGCCGGTTGTTGTGCTCCAGTTTGCTTTGAGAGCGCTTCCGATAAAGCCGACGATGTTCTGAGAATCAACATAGCCGTCGCCATAAGCGGCGCTACCTATATTAGCTTCCTGGAAACGAATGCCGGCAACATTTCTCGGAGCGATTACATGCTCATCAGATGTAACCTCTGTTCCGGTCTTTTTGAACAGCTTGTAATATACCCACTTTGCATCATCGTCAAGATTGTTAAATTCAAAAGTGATTGAATCCGAATACTTCTTGCTCGCAGCCTCATAATAACCATCGCCGTAAGTAACGGTATTTACACTAAGCTGATCGGTCTCTCCCGTTTCGGAATTTTTGCCAACAGGATTGGGAACAGTGCAAAGGAAAACGGTAGTCGGCTTGTTCATGTTGACATACTGGTTGAATGTTAAGGTTGCCGTCAATGTGTCAAAGTCCATCACAACATTTGTAATCTTGATGTCTTTATTGATATAGCCGAACTTCATTCCCTGTGCGTCGACGAATTCGGAAGTAATCGTCTGAGCCGCGGATGAAGCGGGAGCCTCGTTGAAGCCATACAAACCGAGCTGCATTGTCAGTCCGCTGAAAGCGCCTTCTTCAAGAACAATCTTGCAAACGGTGGGTGCGACCTTCTGTGCAAAAGGAACTTTAACTACTCCGTTTGAAACGGTCGCCGTTCCCTCGGCGGCAACAACAGGTGTGCCGTCTTCCCCGTCAGAAGTCATACCGACGATGCTGATTTTTGTTTCATCTATAACAAGTTCATTTACATTTGAGCCGAATGTAAAGAGTGCGGCGTTTTCGTCGACATCAAACTGTACGGAAGATATATTCAGCGCTTCTGTGTTACCCCAATCAATATCATATCCGTAAGGGTCTCCTTCATCCTCCGCTATGACGGTTATGCTGCACATTGCCGAAAAAGCGAATACAAGTGCAAGCACAAGAGAAAAAATTCTTTTCTTCATAGTGTAAATTTCCTTTCGTATCTATAGTCATTTTTCAAATGCGTATAAATTCCTAAAGATATTGTATCATCAATTATATGGATTTGTCAATAAAAAATATATAACTTTTTTATGTTTTTCCTCTTTTTATATATCTTGTATCGGTTTTTGCGGCAATATATGAGAATTATGCCCGCCGACTTTCCGCTTGGCTTCGATTTGCTTTACTTTGTGAAATTTTTGTTGATAAACGCCGTTTTATGTGATATTATGATATATATACTAAATTCGGAGTGTAAAATGGCACTTATAAACTGCGATAACATTCAGTTATCATACGAAAATCATACGGTGATATCAGAGCTTTCGTTCACCGTCGAGAGCGGCGACTATCTTTGCATAGTCGGAGAAAACGGCTCCGGAAAAAGCACGCTTATCAAGGCTTTGCTCGGGCTTAAATCCGTGCAGAGCGGAACGATAAAGTTCGGCGACGGCTTGAAGCAGAAAGAAATAGGCTATCTTCCCCAACAGACCGGAGCGCAGAAGGACTTTCCGGCTTCCGTAAGAGAAGTCGTTCTTTCCGGAGTGTTAAACGGCTTGGGAATCCGTCCGTTTTACACAAAAGCGGAAAAGGCGCTTGCCGAAGAAAATATGAAAAAGCTGCACATTGATTCTCTTGCGGAAAAATGCTACAGAGAGCTTTCGGGCGGTCAGCAGCAGAGAGTTCTGCTTGCAAGAGCGCTCTGCGCGACAAAAAAGCTCCTTTTGCTCGATGAGCCTACGGCAAGTCTTGACCCCGTGGTATCGGTTGAGCTTTACCATCTTATAAAAGAGATAAACAAGAGCGGAATCACGGTTATAATGGTGTCACACGATATTCATTCGTCGCTTCATAACGCATCACACATACTGCATCTGCACAAGGATTTTACATTCTTCGGCACAACAGACCAATACACGGAATGTGAGCACTGCAAGCGCTTTGTCGGAGAATCCGAAAGCGGCTGCAGCTGCGGACTGTGAGGTGCATTATGGAAGTATTGAAGCTGATTTTTTCAAACGGATTTCTTATATACGCACTTGTAGTCGGCGCTCTCGTTGCGCTTTGCGCGGCGCTTTTGGGAACAAGCCTCGTTCTCAGGAGATTCTCGATGATAGGCGACGGGCTTTCCCATGTCGCTTTCGGAGCGGTGGCTCTCGCCGCGGCTCTCGGCACGCAGCCGATGTATGTCGCTCTGCCCATCGTTATAGCCGCCGCGTTTATTCTCTTGCAGGCAAGTGAAAAGGGAATGCTGTCCGGCGACAGCGCCATCGCACTCATCTCCACCTCCGCTCTTGCGACAGGCGTGCTGATAGCATCGGTAACAAGCGCGAATATCGACCTGACAAGCTATCTTTTCGGAAGCATTCTTGCCATAAAAAAGAGCGATGTTCCGCTTTCAGTGCTGCTCTGCGCGGCAGTAATTCTTTTGTACATTCTTTCTTATAATAAGATATTTGCCGTGACATTCGATGAGAGCTTTGCAAAGGCAACGGGCGTAAAAACCTCGTTTTACAATATGCTTATCGCAACTCTTACGGCAGTGACCATTGTTCTCGGAATGCGGCTCATGGGCGCGATGCTCATATCAAGCTTTATCATATTTCCGTCGCTTACATCAATGCGCGTGTGCAAAAAATTCCGCTCGGTGATTGTTCTCTCATCCGTTTTGTCGGTGCTCAGCGTCGTTTTGGGGATCGTGATATCGTGCAGCTTTGCGAATATGCCGACGGGAGCGGTTATTGTTCTTGTAAATCTCGTATTCTTTGCCGTTGCGGCGCTCATTTCGGCGATAAAAAAGAAAAGCGGCAATTAGTTGACAAACGCCCGCCTTTTGTGATAGAATCACCGTTGCGGAAAGCTTTGCCGAACGGTCGCGCTTCCTGCGAGAGCAGGTGTGAGGAAAGTCCGAGCTTCACAGGGCAGGATAACTGATAACATCAGCCGAGGGTAACCTTAGGGAAAGTGCAACAAAAATAGACCGCCGCTTATGCGGTAAGGATGGAAAGGCGAGGTAAGAGCTCACCTGTGCGTTGGCGACTTCGCACGATATGTAAACCCTATCCGAAGCAACACCGATTATGCGGACTACTGTTTGCTCGATTGTCCGTCAAGATGGCTAAGAACGCGTCGGCA
>JAZQOM010000046.1:0-14539 GCA_045627885.1 Eubacteriales bacterium | reverse complement strand
TATCATTGCGGTCAATCCCTATGGCAACTCCCTGTGTGTCGTCAAGATGACGGGTGCGGAGATACTTGATATGCTCGAATGTTTCTACCGTTATGTACAAAGCGATTATGTAAAAGACGGAGAGGCGTGGGGTGAAGACGGAAGCTTCCAACAGGTGTCCGGTTTGAAATTCACGGTAGATACCTCCGTAAACAGCAGCGTACAAACGGATGAGAATGATGCTTTTACGGGACTGGGACAAGAACGGCGTGTGATGTTATGGTCCTCAAAAACGGAGAATATGTGCCGATTGACTTAAATGCAACTTACACGCTCGCAAGTCACAATTATATGATAAAGAACGGCGGCTCCGGAATGCTCTATTTCCTTGCCGAACACGAGCTTGTCATTGATGAGTCAATTGACGACTATCAGGTGCTCATAGACTATATTAACAGACTCGGCGGCGATTTGTCGCAGTATAACGCTGTTGATAACAGAATTACGATTAAATAAGACATTTCAATCGGAACATCGTGATGGAACCGCTCGGTAAGGCAATCAGCATCGGCATCGTGCATTTCTTTCTGCAGGCATTTGCACCATTGCTCTTTATAAAGGTTGTGCCGACGCACAGCAGTTTCTGGATGCTCTCCGCACTTCCGAATAATATTCTTTCACAAAGCGGCAGGAATCACCCTGTCGCTTTGGTTTGATTGGAGAAACAATATGCAAGATATCATTTTTGCTCTTGCTTCGTTTCTGTTAGCGGCATTCGCTTTCGGCTTCGGTGCGGGCAAGCTCTTCATGGCGGCAAAGCCGGCACTTCATATTTGCGAAGCAAATGTTTCATTAAAAATTATGCTATTTTGTTTATTTACCGCTTGCATTATAACACTGAATATTATATAATAATCGAAAGGGGGGATATTATGTTAATAAATTATAAGGACACACTTGTTGACTCAAGCGAAACACTAGTTTGCTCACTTACAAACGGAAATTTGCAGAACATTATTTCCGGCGAAGGACTCAAGGAGGAGACGGCTTTTATTACAAATAAGCGTCTTTATTACAATCACAAAGTCGGCTTGCTGAACATCAAATCCGAAATGGACAAGATTGATTTGGAGGATATCACCGGCACGAGAATTGTGGACTATAATCCCATCTTGTTCCTTGTCCTTGCAGGACTCTTTTTCTTTATCTTTTTGATAGTCGGAATCGCTTCTTTGCCGGCTATGATATTTGTCGGACTTATTTGGTCGATAGTATTCATCGTTGCGTATGTAAAATTCCACAAAAAGTTCCTGTTCATTGAATATGCCGGCGGAAATATTCATTTTTCGCTGATTGGATATTCAAATGAAAACATCAGAAACTTCCAGAATTCCATTTATCTTCAAAAGGATAAATTAAAACAGAAGTGATATGGCTTTTGAAAATAAAAGAGGATAGCGTTTGCTATCCTCTTTTTCGTTATATAAGACCTCTTCCGAAATAGGCGTTGAGGTATATTTCTTTAATGGCTTCCTTGGTGACCTCTCTCGGATTTGAGGGCGTGCATCTGTCGTGAATTGCAAGCTCGGCAAGCTCATCAAGACTTGCCAAAAACTTCTCTTTCTCGATTCCGAGCGAAGAGATGCTTGTATTCATATCGAGAGTGTTCATCAGCTTTTGTATCTCGTGGATAAGAGCGGCAAGACCAATCTTTGTGCTCGGTGATATAAAGCCCAAAATTCCGCCGAAGAAAGCGTATTTGTCAGCCGCATAAGTCGTATGTACGGGATTGTCGTGGAAGTTTGCGTTATACACAATTACATGGGGAAGCAGAATCGCATTAGCCACACCGTGTGGAATGTGGTACATTCCGCCGAGTGCATGAGCCATACCGTGACACAGACCGAGTCCGGCGTGGTTGAACGCTATGCCTGCCATGCAGGATGCGTTGTGCATCTTTGAACGCGCTCTGAGGTTGTCCGGATGCTCGTAAGCTCTCGGCAGATATCTGAATACGAGCCTTGCTGCCTTTTCGCTTAAAGCCGCGGAAAAGTCGTCCGTTCCCTTTGCAACATAAGCCTCAATCGCGTGCGTAAGCACATCCATTCCCGTTGCGGCGGTCACCTTGGGGGGAACCGACACGACGAATTCGGGGTCAAGAATTGCGACATCGGGGAGAAGCGCGTCATCAACTATCGGAACCTTAGAATTCGATGACGGGTCGGATATAACCGAGAACGAAGTGACTTCCGAGCCCGTTCCGCTCGTTGTCGGAATGACTATTCTTATGGGCGGCTTGTCGCCCGTAACTTTATCGTGAAAATATGTTATTGCCTTTGCGGTATCGATGGCGGAGCCGCCGCCGATAGAAATAATCGCGTCGGGACGGTGCATCGCAAATTTTGCCACGCCGTCTTTGATGTTATCAATCGGAGCGTCGGGCAGTATGTGAGAATACACTCTGTAAGTGCGGTTTACACTGTCGAGTATATCCGTGATAAGCTTAATCTGCCCCGATTCGACAACAAAGGGGTCGCAGACTATGCAGGCATTATTAAAATCGAGCTCTTTAAGATAATTCAAAGCGCCCTCGTTCATAACAATTTTTGTCGGAAGATTAAAAATATTCACAACAATTTCCTCTTAAAACAATACTGTAACTATATAATATCATTACAAGAAAGACTTGTCAACAAGCCGAAAATCGTTCTTGCAAAAAAATTCACACAATTTTGTGAAATTTCATATTATCCTAATGGAAATTGATTTTTCGGAGGATAAAATGATATATAAAAAATATTACGGAGCTTGTAATTCCAAGGACGGATTTCGCTGTTTTTTTAACGAACTTTTCTACGGAAATGACATAAAACAGCGCTATCTTATAAAGGGCGGTCCCGGAACGGGGAAATCGACTTTTCTTAAATATGTTTCAAACACGGCGGATGCACTGGGACACGATGTAGAGGTTTACGGTTGCTCTGCGGATATTTCGTCACTTGACGGCGTAATCATACGCGATATGGGAATATGCCTTTTTGACGCGACGCCGCCTCACGCCTACGATATGAAATATCCCGGCTGTACCGACCACCTTCTCGATTTTACGAGATTCTGGAACGACGCCGTGCTCGAAAGAAAAACCTGCGAGATTAAAGAGCTTTTCGGTGCAATAGAAAAAGAAATCGGCGATGCGTATAAATTTCTTGCCGCCGCGGGAAAGGTACTTGAATATCTCGAATCGGATATCGAATCATATACCGATAAAGAGAAGCTCAAAAAGTCGGCTGAAAACTATGCGGCAAGATATTCCTGCGGAACACGCCGCGAGGTGACGAGAAGAATGGTATCGTCAATGAGCGGAGTCGGCATTCATACAGAGCCGGCATTCTGCAAGTTTATGAGCGAGCTTTATTATATTGATGAGCCGCTTTATATAGCGCCGGAATTTCTCGATATACTCTCGAAGAAAGCAAAGGGAAGAATGCTCTTGTGCTATTCACCGATATCGCCGGATAAGCTCGAAGCGGTATATTTTGAAGACAAGAAAACTCTGTTTACGAGCAATCCGTCACTTCTCAAAATAAAGCATCACACGATACACGCGTCGAGATTTACGGACGGAATGCTCAAAGAATGCAGAATAAGACACGAGTTCGAAAAAAAGCTTGCGGAAAGCCTTATTATTGAGTCTGCGACATCATTCGAGCAAGCCGCGTTTATGCATCAAGACCTTGAAGAAATCTATAAAAAGGCAATATATTATCAGTATATGGAGGATTGGATGAAGGACTTTACAGACCGTCTCCTTTACCGTCTGTAACGCTTTTTACAAGCGGAAAAAGTGATATAAGCGCAAATATGTTTATGTAGAGCATAAAAGCGTTGAATATATCGGAAAGCTCCCATACGGCTTCGAGCCTGACAATCGAGCCGATAAATATAAAGATAACAAAAACGGCATCGTAGAGATACGCTGCCGCTTTTGTTTTGAAAAGATACTTCGCACAGCACTTCCCGTAAAAATTCCAACAGCAGATGCTTGTGTATGCAAATAAAAACAGGGAAATAAGCAGAAAATATCGGCTTTTATCCCCGAATACCGAAGCAAAGGCATCTGCGGCGGGCGATGCGGAGCAAGAAAGTTCCACTCCGCTTGAAAGCACCGCAAGAGCCGTAAGAGTGCACATTACGACGGTGTCGACAAAGACCTCGACAATGCCCGAAACTCCCTGTACGACCGCATCTTTTGCGCCGTCTGACGAATATATCAGCGACGAGCTTCCCATTCCGGCTTCGCTCGAAAAAATGCCCTTCGACATTCCCTGCCTGATTGCCGATATAAAGGCAGAGCCCGCGATTCCGCCGGAGACGCTTTTTATGTTGAAAGCGCCTTTTATAATCTCGCGAAAAACAGACGGCAGCCTTGCAAAATTCGCCGAGATAACGATAAGCGCACCGACAATGTAAAAAATACTCATCACCGGAACAAGCCTTGACAGCACGGACTTCAGATTGCTTTTTCCGCCGAAGACGGTCAGCGCGCATAATGCGGCAAGCAGAGCGCCGATTATCGCGGGATGAATGTTTATTCCCGTAGCCGCCGATGCCGCGGAATTACTTTGCGCCGTGCATCCGATTCCGAAGCTTGCGGCAATACAACAAAGACAGAATGCGGGGGAGAGTATTTTTCCGAAGCGGCAGAGCTTCAGATATTTCATCGCTCCGCCGCCGCTTGA
Source organism: Eubacteriales bacterium (assembly GCA_045627885.1). Taxonomy (GTDB): domain Bacteria; phylum Bacillota; class Clostridia; order Oscillospirales; family CAG-272; genus CALCTE01. The sequence goes on along the minus strand of JAZQOM010000046.1, from coordinate 9,821 downwards.
ATCTGCGGTTTTCACCGAAATAACTATTTCCGAGAATTTCAGCATCATCGTAAATAACGCGCATATCCACATCCAGAATACTGCGCCCGCGCCGCCCGCTTTTACCGCAAGCGCAACTCCCGTTATGTTGCCCACGCCTATCGAACCGCCGAGCGCCGTCAGCATATCGGTAAGAGCGCCCTTGCTTTTTTTAAGCTTTGATACCGTTTTAAGCGGATGCAGTATGTAAAATCCGCGGCAGTAAACGCACATCGAAACCGAAATTATAAGTATAAGAAACGAGCTTGCGGGTCCCCACAGAATTCCGTTTATAAAATGCAATATATTCAATGTGACACCTCCACAGAGAATATATACTTTGTAATGCGGATATATTCTTTGTAAGAAATTTGCAAGAGCATAAAGTTTTTTTGTCAAAACTATTGCATTTTAGGGAAATAGTGTTAAAATACTTTTAGCACTCATTATTATTGAGTGCTAAAATCTTGTCAATAATTATCTGCAAGGAGGATATGAAATGAAACTTGTACCGATAGCCGACAGAGTCGTTCTCAAAATGGTTGAAGCCGAAGAAACGACGAAGAGCGGAATTATTCTTACCGGCTCCGCTAAAGAGAAGCCGCAGATTGCCGAGGTAGTCGCAGTAGGCCCCGGCGGAAAGATTGACGGCAAAGAGGTTGTTATGACCGTAAAAGCAGGCGACAAAGTCATTACAAGCAAATATTCCGGCACAGAGATTAAGCTTGACGGCACAGAGTATGTTATAGTCCGTCAGGACGATATTCTTGCAATCGTAAAATAAGGAGTGAATAACAATGGCAAAAGAGATTAAAAACGGAATTGAAGCACGCGAAGCGCTTCTTCGCGGCATAGATGTTCTTGCAAATACAGTAAAGGTAACACTCGGTCCCAAGGGCAGAAATGTCGTGCTCGACAAAAAATACGGCACGCCCATTATCATCAATGACGGCGTTTCGATAGCGAAGGAAATCGAGCTTGAAGACAGATTCGAGAATATGGGCGCACAGATTGTCAAGGAAGTTGCCACAAAGACGAATGATGCGGCAGGCGACGGAACAACCACCGCTACCGTTCTTGCACAGGCTCTTATCAGAGAGGGAATGAAGAATGTCACGGCTGGAGCAAATCCCATCGTGCTTCGCAAGGGCATACAAGAGGCTACCGACGCCGCAGTTAAGGCTTTCAAGGCAAACTCACAGAAGGTCAAGGGAAGCGCCGATATCGCAAAGGTCGGAACAATTTCGTCCGCAGATGAGGTTGTCGGCAAGCTTATCGCCGATGCCATGGATAAGGTCAGCGCAGACGGCGTAATCACGGTAGAGGAGAGCAAGTCGGCAGAAACCTACTGCGAGGTAGTTGAGGGAATGCAGTTTGACAGAGGATATATCTCTCCCTATATGGTAACCGATACCGATAAGATGGAAGCAGTGATTGACGACGCACTTCTTCTCATCACCGATAAGAAGATTTCCGCAATTCAGGATTTACTTCCGCTTCTCGAGCAGATTGTTCAGGGCGGCAAGAAGCTTGTCATAGTTGCAGAGGATGTTGAGGGCGAAGCGCTCTCCACGCTTCTTGTAAACAGAATCAGAGGCACATTCACCTGCGTTGCGATAAAGGCACCCGGCTTTGGCGACAGACGCAAGGAAATGCTCAAGGATATAGCAATTTTGACCGGCGGACAGGTCATCTCCGAGGAAGTCGGACTTGAGCTCAAAACCGCAACTATGGATATGCTCGGCAGAGCATCTCAGGTCAAGGTTGACAAGGAGAACACCATCATCGTCGGCGGCAAGGGCGACAAGAACGAAATTGCCGCAAGAGTATCGCAGATTAGAACCGCTATCGAGAATACGACAAGCGATTTCGACCGCGAAAAGCTTCACGAAAGACTTGCAAAGCTTGCAGGCGGCGTAGCGGTAATAAAGGTCGGCGCGGCAACAGAGGTCGAGATGAAGGAAAAGAAGCTTCGCATCGAGGACGCTCTCAACGCCACCAAGGCGGCAGTAGAGGAAGGCATCGTCGCAGGCGGCGGCACTGCATTCGTCAACGCAATTCCCGAGGTTGCAAAGCTTCTCGAAAACGCCGAGGGCGACGAGAAGACCGGTATCAGGATAGTAATGAGAGCTCTCGAGGAGCCCGTAAGACAGATTGCCGAGAACGCAGGCTTTGAGGGCAGCGTAATCATCAATCAGCTCAAATCCAAGAATAAGACAAACTACGGCTTTGATGCTTATAAGGAAGAATTTGTCGATATGATAAAGACCGGCATCATTGACCCGACCAAGGTCACAAGAAGCGCTCTCCAGAATGCCGCATCAATTGCTTCAATGGTACTCACCACTGAAGCGGTAGTTGCCGATATTCCCGAGAAGACTCCCGAAGCAGGCGCACCCGCAGGCGGCGGAATGGGAATGTATTGATAAATCGAAGCAAACAAAAAATGACGGCATTTGCCGTCATTTTTTTATCCTATTTTAATAACTTTTGCGTTAAGCGCCGCAATTTCTTCTTCGATATGAGTTATTATCATCACGGGATGTTCTTTGGCGTATTCGGCGGTTTCGTTTATCATCAAAGCCTTTGTATTGTCGTCAAGCGCATTGAACGGCTCATCGAGAAGCAAAATGTCGGGAGCGCTTATCAAAGCTCTTGCAAATGCCACTCTACGCTTCATACCGCCGGAAAGCTTAGAACAGGGCATTTTCAGACTGCTTTGCAGTCCGAATTTTATAAGGATTTCTTCCGCTTTGCTTTTATCCGCACCGACAAACACGAGATTATCCACGGGATTCTTGTGCCCGAGAAGCCTGTCCTCCTGAAAGACAGCCCTGACCTTTTTTCCGTCAAGACAAACCGTGCCGCTATCTTGCTTCAGTATACCGAGAATTATGGAAAACAGAGTGGTTTTTCCGCATCCGCTTCTTCCGCTTATGGCGGTAACGCCGCGATTTTCAATCTCTATTGTAATGTCATTCAAAACAAGATGCGTTCCGAAGGACTTTGAAATATTTTTTACGACCGTCATCACTTATCACCCGCTTTTCCGATGCTTATAAGCTTTACAAAAAGCACTTCCGTAAGCTTGCTTACGGCAATAATAACTACCGTCCATGCAAAGATGTCGGGAGTCTCGAGCAATAGCTTTGCGTTGTAAAGACTTCCTCCGACCGTTTGATTTGTTATGCAGATTATTTCGGCGGCGATGCCGCTCTTCCATGCAAATCCGATTGATACAGATGCCGCGGATATAAGAAACGGAATCGTAGCGGGGATATATATACCGCCGATTTTTTTAATTGTGCTCACCCCGAACACATCAGCCATCTCAATAAGCTTTTTGTCCGCTTTTCCGATGCCCTCGTAAACGCCGAAGAATATAACCGGAAGCACCATAATAAATGAAATGAATATCGAAAGGTACTCCGATTTTATCCACAAAAAGACGAGCAGAGTAAACGAAGCCACGGGAGTAGCTTTAATCACAGAAAGCAGGGGAGATATTAGCTCGTAAAACAGAGAAAACGCTCTCGAAATTGAAGCAAGGAGCGTTCCCGCAAGGGCTGCAAGAATGAATCCGAGCATTATGTGCAAAAACGACGAGCCGAGACTTTTCCAAAAATCAGCCGTTTTTGCAAGCTCGAATAACCGTTTTGCGGTATCGACGGGAGATACAAGCAGGAGCTTTTGATTAAGTGCTTTTGCTAGAACTTCCCAGACAATAAGCCAAAAGAGAATTATTGCCGTTGTTTTGAGAATCCTTTTCATAAATTATCCGAGATAGTAGAAATCGTCTGCGGGTATTTTACCTCCGACCGATTCTGGAGCCGCGGCAAAAAGAACATTGAGATATTCGCTCACGGCGTCTTTCATATCTTCCTTTCCGAGAAATGCGATATTGCAGCTCGGAATTGCTTTCTTTGCAATCATTTCATTTGCTATGATGCCGAGCTTTACACATGATTTTGCCGTTGTATCAATATCGGAATTTGCAAATTCGACAGATTCTTTGTATTCTGCCAAAAACTTGTCTATTTTTTCTTTATTAGCTTCCGCAAAGTCTTTTTTTGCAATTACAACGCCCGTTACAAGTGACTTTCCGCCGGATATTTTTGCCCATTCATCCGTAAGACTCAGCTTTACCGATATATTTTCGTTCTGCGAAATAACCGATGTCACATAAGGCTCGGGCAAAACGGCAAGCTTTGCTTTGCCGTTCGAAAGCAAGGCTGCAAGCTCGGTTGCTTCGTTTACATATTCGACAGTTACATCTTTTCCGACCACAAGACCGTTAGCTTCGAGAATATGCTCAAACACATACTGCGGAGTTGTGCCTTTTCCCGTCGAATATATCGTTTTTCCGGCAAGCGATGCGATATTCGGTGCATCCTCCGTTCCCACGAGATATAAAACGCCGAGCGTGTTTACGGCAAGAAGCTTGACATTTCCGTTTGTCTTGTTGTAGAGCACGGAAGCGAGATTGCAGGGAACCGATATAATATCGTAAGCCCCGTTTATAAACGGAGCGGTAAGCTCCTCTGCCGCACCTGCGAGCTTGTAGTTTATTTTATTATCATTTATCAGCTTTATAAATCCTATTGATGTGGGACCTTTAAGCGCCGCAATATTTAATGTATCGCCGCTTTCTTTTGCCGGTTTTCCGTCAGAACACGATGCAAAAACCGCTAAAAGAGCAATAGTGAGAATAATCGAAAGTATTTTTTTCATTTAATATCACCATCCTTTGTGTATATAATATACCACGGTTTTTATTCATAATGCGTTGCATCCGCAACATATATACTCGAGGTATAAAATTCGCCTTTATTGAGAAAATAAAGATAAAGGAGTGATTTTCGTGAATATAAGCAATAAGCGATATATTGACCTTGTGGAGAAGCGACAGCGCAAGCCGAATGTATTATTAGACTGCATAAAAGCTTTTGTTATCGGCGGAGCGATATGCGACATAGGAGAAATTCTGTTCTCCGTTTATAAAAGCGCGGGGTGCAGCGACGATGTATCCGGAACGCTTGTGAGCATCAGCTTGATTGTCGCGGCGGAGCTTTTGACCGCGGTCGGACTCTTCTATTATATTGCGAAATTTTCCGGTGCGGGAACGCTTGTGCCGATAACCGGATTTGCCAATGCCGTTGCATCTCCCGCTGTTGATGCCAAAAGCGAGGGCTTTATTATGGGAGTGGGGGCAAAGATATTCACGATAGCGGGCCCCGTGATTTTATACGGCATAAGCGCGTCAATGATATACGGAATAATATACTATATAGCCGAAATGATAAAATAAAAAAGCCGAAGCATTTGCTTCGGCTTTTTTGCGTTTATTGCTTATTTGTCTTCTTCGTTGAGAACAATTTCAATCGTATAAATCTTTGCGCATCTGTTCTGATTTATAGTGATGTTGATTCCCTTTTCCATAAGCTCTTTTCCGGACATCGTCACATCGTTTTTGCCTTCATTGTCATCGTAGTCGTGAATGATGTAATCGTGGTCGGCAAGAAGTCCCTTGAGCTTAATCTTCTGATAGCTGATAACCGATTCCGTACGGCGGAAAGCAAGCATAACGCCCTTATGCCAGTCTTCGCGATAGAGCTCCATAATCTGCCAGGAATCCATATCGAGAGTGGGAGTTGTGAGTGCGTAGTAAGAGCCGTACCAATAGGGACGGATATTGCAGATTTCCTCTGCTTCTTTTGCAATCTTTTCAAGACCGTCCTCGTGAGTATACGATGTGGTCATGCATCCGCCTGCCGACATGATGCTTCTTGCAGTATAATTGTCAGCCGCGCCGTTGATGCCGCCTGCCGTGAGGGGCAACCAATAAGAAATACCCATATTCTGACTCTGTCTTACTTCGCTGTCGGAATGATTGCAGTCATAGTCTGTTCTCCAAAGAGGCATAGCGCGCTTTGTCATTTCAATATCAAGGCGTCTGCCGCCGGAAGCACAGTTGTCGAGCACAAAGTCATCAAATCTTTCTCCGATAGCATCCCAAAGTCTTAACAGATTAACAACATATTTGTTCTGAGTTGCGCCTGTTCTTTCGCCCTCTGCAAGACCGAAAGCGACTTCTTCTTCGCGGTCATTCTGGTCCCAAGCCTTTTTCGGCGTCTGGTTGAAGTCAAGTCTTATTGCGTTAACTCCGTTTTCTTCCATCAGATTTGAGAGCCATTCGATTGTATTCTGAAGAACTTTTTCGTCGGAGAGCCTGAGCAGAGCCGTAGCTTCGGGATTTTTGTTATCCATATTGAAGCTGTAATAGCTGTCTGCGCCCATCGAAGCTTTTTTTGCAATGGACGGCGTAAGCGTCTCGAGCTCAATCCAGAGAAGAATCTCTGCATCGTTCTTGTTTGCGTACTGAGCGATTTTCTTCAAGCTGCCGCTCGGGAATATGTTGGTGTTGAGTTTCCACCAACCGCGCTGCTTTGTCCATACATCGTCGCCGGTGTTGCTGTTCTTTCCGGGCTTGAGAGGAGTATCGCCGTTCCATGCGGCATCCATCCATATATACTTGATTTTGTCTGTTGCACCGAAGTATTTTTCAAGCTGAGAGAGCAAATATTCTTCGCTTGTGCCGCCCCAGAAGTTTATGCACAGAGGAGCGACGAATTTGTTTTCCTTGTCGTTCTCGGGAGTGTAGTGCTCGATGATGAGCTTTCTGAACATATTGTGACCGTAGTCGAAGTCGCCGTCGAAGTAGGAGAGAACGACTCTCGGGCTTCTGAGCTTTTCGCCGGGGAGAATTACCGTGTTAAGGTCAACCTGATATGCCTTGATGTCTACATATCCGGTTTTTGTCGTCTGGAATGCCGTCTGCCAGATACCGGTCCAGCCTATCGCGAGCATAAGACCGCAGTCCTTGCCGATAACATCAAAGTAAGGCCAGCCGCGCGATGTGCCTCTGCCGTCAGTGAGCGACGGGTTGTATTTGAGTCCGTCACCTCTTGTGAGAGTGTCTTCGACAAGAGCAAAATCCTCAGGCTCTGCGCCGCTTCCTTTTGAGGTATGTATCGTATAACCCTGAGCGGCGGGAATTGCGAAAGACGAATCAATCGCATTGAAGGAGCTGAGAACGGGGGTATTGCTTCCGTCTGCGCTTTCAGCCCAGATTGTGTAGTCTACCGTCGGGTAATCGGCATAGAGAGTACCCTCGAGAGTAAACTTTACATTTTTGTAGACATAGGTTGCAACAACGGTTTCGTTGCCGTCGGCGTCAGTACCTTTTTCGATGTTCTTTGTCCACGATGCTTTGATTGTGTCAAAAGTATCGGAGCCGAGCTTTGCGGAAAAGAGAGTACCGTTTTCGAGATTCTCATAGAACCAAGCGCTTACTTTTTCTCTCATTTCCTTATACTCTTTTTCGGCATTCGGATACTGGGGATAAAAAGTATCGGTTATAACAAGTTTACCGTCGTCGTCCTTTTCGCCGGGCTTGTCGCCCGACTGATTTTCGCCTTCTTTATTTTTGCCTTCTTCGGTATTTTTGCTTCCGCAACCGAATACAGACAAAAGCATAATTACGGCGATGAGCATACAAAGAATTCTGAGTGATGCTTTCATGTGTGTTCCTCCGTTGTAATATATATTTTTATTTTTTTACGAGTTTATTGCCGTCCTCAAAGGCGTTTCCGACTTTTTTGCCCATGATGTGATATCCGTGGGCGGACGGTTCAAAGCAAATCGGCTGAAGCTTATCAATGTTTACGGAGCCGTTTTCTTCAAGCACGGAATCATCTGCTAGAACATTTACGATTTCTCCGACCATATATCCCGATTCATCGTCATAGCTTAAGAATCTGCATTCGAGACATACAGGCAGTTCGTTTATCACGGGAGCATCGACCGACTGCGATTTTGTAACGGTAAATCCGGTATTTGCAAATTTATCTTTCACATCGTTTGCCGAGACGATTCCGACATAGTCGGCTTCCGTAATGTGCTTTGCGTCTGCGAAGCTCACGGTATAAGCCTTGCGCTTCGAGATATTCTCAAAAGTTTTGTGTTCGGACGAAATACAGATTCCGATTTTATTTGTGTCAAAAATACCGCCCCACGCGGCATTCATAACATTGGGAGTCCCGTCATCGCAATAGGTGGAAATAAGAAGAACGGGCATCGGGAAAACATAAGAATTCGGACCGAGAATTTTCTTCATAAAATCACCTCTTTATGTATTGATATTTTAACTGTTTTGCGGCATTCTGTCAATACATAATTTTCAGAATAATAGCCAAAACTATCCTTTGAAAGGGTGATAATATGAGCAGAAGTGACCTTATAAAGATAAATAAACCTCCCGTGATACTGTCTTCGTATTCCGTTGTCGGAAAAAAGGAGCACGAAGGGCCGCTCGGAAAGTTTTACGATGAATTCGGAGAAGACACGAGATTCGGTGAAAGTACATGGGAGCTTGCCGAAAGTGAGATGCAGAGAAGAGCGCTTACGGGCGCTTTGGGCAAGACCGGCATTTCGTCGGATGGCATAGGACTGATATTTGCGGGAGATTTGCAAAATCAGTGCGCGGCGTCGAGTTACGGACTCTGCGGCTTTAATGTTCCGTATATAGGACTGTACGGGGCCTGCTCGACGGTGGGAGAGGGGTTGTTGCTTTCGTCGCTTGTGATAGGCTTCGGAATAACGGAAACGGCGGCGGTTGTGTCGTCGTCGCATTTCTGCACGGCGGAGCGCCAGTTCAGATTTCCGCTCCCGTACGGAAATCAGCGTCAGCCAATCGCACAGCGCACCGTGACAGGAGCAGGCGCATTTGTGCTTGCCGCAAACGGAAGCGGGCCGCGTATTTCGGAGGTACTCCCCGGCAGAATCGTAGACAAAGGAGTGACCGACGCCAATAATATGGGAGCCGCCATGGCACCAGCCGCGGCAGATACGCTTTTCAGATTTTTCAAAGAAAGCGGAAGCAGTCCCGACGATTTCGACCTTATCGCAACGGGCGACCTTGCGACGGAGGGCAGTGCTCTCTTAAAAGAGCTTCTTCTTCGTGAAAATATTGTTCTTAAAGGCAATTACACCGACTGCGGTCTTATGGTATACAGTATCGATGAGCAGGATGTTCACGCAGGGGCGTCCGGTTGCGGATGTTCTGCAATAACCGCCGCCGGATATATAATGAATAAAATGCGCGCAGGTGAAATAAACGATATGCTTCTTGTCACAACCGGAGCGCTGATGAGCGCGGGAAGCTTGCAGCAGGGAAGCAGCATCCCCGGAATTGCCCATCTTGTTCGCATAAAAAATATATGAGGTGCTTATGAATTTCATTTGGGCTTTTATTGTAGGCGGAGCGTTTTGCGTTGCCGCACAGCTTTTGATTGACCTTACCGATATGACTCCCGCCCATGTTCTTGTCTCGTATGTTGTTGCGGGCGTTTTGCTTGAAGGGCTCGGCGTTTATCATAAAATAAAAGAATTCGCCGGTTGCGGCGCAACCGTTCCGCTTACGGGATTCGGCTCTTTGCTTGCAAAAGGAGCAAGAGAGGGCGTGCAAAAGGACGGCTTGCTCGGAGCTTTTACGGGCGGACTTTCCAAGGCGTCCGCAGGTATTGGTATTGCGCTCGGCTTTGCCCTTCTTTTGTCGCTATTTTTTAAGTCAAAGGAAAAATAAAAATACCGCCGCTTCTGTGTTTTCGAAGCGGCGGTTTTTTACGCATAACTATTTTATTTCCACATTGTCATACAGATAATTCATTTTTTCCGTTATAAGAGTTTCATAATCGTTGCAGGTTCTTATTTCATCGTCGATGTAATAGTAGCAGTTACCCATA
>JAZQOM010000045.1:0-35202 GCA_045627885.1 Eubacteriales bacterium | reverse complement strand
TCGAGATTGATTTTCGCTTTATACAAAAACCATCCTTCGTGTTGTTCAATTTTCAATGTCCGTCGCTTCTTTCGAAGCCCCGCCCTCGTCGGACGGCTTTGTTAGTATATCGCGTTTTCGACCCTTTGTCAATACCTTTTTTCAAAATTTTTTAAAAAATTTTTTCTTCCATTTAATTATATATGTCAATGCCTTTTGAAATATTTTTTCATCAGCGGGAAAAAATCGCATATAGTTTTTACGAGCGCCGTAAACGAAAACACCGCGGCGCCGATAAAAGCGCATACCGCTATTCTTCCGTATATCTCATCGAAGTCGCACAGAACGCATATCAGAGCCGATGAGAACACCGCGTTTGCAAAGCACAGAAGATATCCGCCCCTGCCCATAATGCTTGCCATCGCCCCGTAAGCTATTCCGAACAGCGGAATGAACACGGCAAGAGATATGGCGGCAAGTCCGATTCCCGATGAGCTTTCCGCATTCGTTTTTCCTATATAGAAAGCATAAACACAAACCGAAGTGTAAAAAATAACGCTCCACGCGATGAGAGCGACAGCGAGTCCGGTTTTATTCTTCAAAACATCACCCCGTATTACGATTGACTTAAATTTGCTCATTTATGCGTTTTCTCTTTACATTTTACTATTTTAATGGTAAAATCTTAACAGAATGTGAGGTGCTGTTATGAGCATTGAAAATAGCGACAGACTGCCGCTGAAAGCCGCCGGAACGCTGGCGACCGTGGCTTGCTCGGTGAGAATCATACTCGGCGTGCTGTATCAGGATATGTCAACGGGAGAATTCATCGGCCCCAAATATTTGCAGTATATATCGAGCGCACTGTATGTTGTCGCTCTTGCGGCGCTCGCCGTGTTTGCGTTTGTGACATACAAAGGCGGATTCTCGAAAGCGGAGCATATCGACGGGAATTTTGCCGTATTTATATTCTCTATGGCGGGATTTTTCTTTTTGTTTTCATCCGCAGTGGTTGCTTATACCGTGTTTAAGAATGTAGAATTCCACAAGGGAGCAACTTTGGTGTCGGATATAATTCTGCTTGTTTTTTCACTCGGAACAGCGGCGTTTTTCTTCATTGAAGCGTCGTCGAAAAGTGCAAAAATCAGCCATCATCCGGCATATCCGCTTCTGTGTCTGTTCCCCGTAGGATGGACGGCGGTAAGACTTTTTGTGATGTTTACGACATTTACGGCAAGAGCGACTTATGCTACCGAAAAATTGCAGATACTCTCAATTACGGTGCTCTGCTTCTATTTCCTTTATGAAGCAAGGCTGATAAGAGCGGCAAAACCCGAAAAGCTCACGCTTTATTCCGTAATTACGGTGCTGACGCTTGCGACAGTGCCTCTCTCGGCTTTTCCGACTCTGCTGTTTTCTCTGATATACGATACCGGCGCGAAAATAGGTGAGCCTTTGTTCTGCCTTGCCGAGCTTGCGCTCTGTGCCGTTGCGGTTTTGAGAGCAAGTGATATACTGAAAAATTCCGCAAAAAAGGGAGCTTCAAATGAGAACGATTAAAACGGAAGATATCTCCGCGGCTGTGGAAAAAGCGTTTCTCAAAGCCGTAACCGTTCTTCCGGATTCGATGTGCGCGCTCCTCTGCGATGCCGAGAAAAGCGAAAGCGATGCAAGGGCAAAGCGCATACTCAATATGACTTGCGAAAACGCCCGCATCGCAAAAGAAAACGGCGTTCCGATATGTCAGGACACGGGACTTCCCGTTGTATTTTTAGAGATAGGTCAGGATGTTCATATCGTCGGCGGCACGCTCGACGACGCCGTGAACGACGGCGTAAAGCGTGCTTATGTGGGTGGAAAGTTCAGGCTTTCGGCGGTAGACGACCCACTCTATGAGCGCAAAAATACGGGCTTCGGCGGCCCTGCCGTTATTCACGAAAGAATAGTGGCGGGCGGAGGCTTTTCCGTGACGGCTGTACCGAAGGGCTTCGGCTCCGAAAACAAAAGCGCGATAAAAATGTTCACTCCCGCGGCGTCGGAAGACGATATTGTCGAATTTGTAAAAGAGCTTATGCTCAAGGCAGGCGGCGCTCCGTGCCCTCCGACGGTTATCGGTATAGGCATCGGCGGTGATTTTGAATACTGCGCGTATCTTGCGAAGCTTGCGCTCTCGCGTGATGTGTCGCTTGCAAATGCCGACGAGCGATATGCAAAGCTCGAAAAGAAGATACTCGACGCGGTAAACGCGACGGGAATCGGCGCTCAGGGGCTAGGCGGAGACACCTCGGCTCTTGCGGTGAAGATTATCACCGCTCCGACGCATATCGCAGGGCTTCCCGTAGCCGTAAATGTAAGCTGTCACGCTTCCCGAAAGGCAACCGTGACAATCTGAGGTAAATATGAGAATAGACAAATTTCTTAAATTATCGAGAATAATAAAGCGCCGCACCGTGGCAAACGAAGCCTGCGACACGCAAAGAGTAAAGGTCAACGGCAGAGATGCCAAGGCTTCGTACAATGTAAAGATTGGCGATGTCGTCGAGATAGCATTCGGCGCAAAGGTGCTCGTTTTTGAGGTGCTTGACCTCTCGGAAAATCTGCCGAAAGACAAGTGCTCGCAGATGTACCGCGTAATTGAAGGGTAACATTATGAAATTATCGAGAATAATCGGCGTATTTCTTGCGGCTTTGATTCTCTTTTCGGTATGTGCGTGCTCGTCTTCTCCCGTTTTGCCTGAGCAAAAGGAAAGTGAAGAGCCGACAAAACCGGAGCAGCCGGAAAAGAAACAAAAGCCGGACGAACCGGAAATTCACGAAGATACCGTTATATCGTTTATCGCCTGCGGCGATAACATCGTGCATACGCCTATATACAATCAGGCAAAAAAGGCGGGGACAGACGGAAAGCTTGATTTTTCGGGAATATATTCCGATATCGTCGATATCGTTGCCGAAAAAGACCTCGCGTATATAAATGTCGAAACTTTAATCGGCGGCGATGAGTACGGATTTTCAAGCTATCCGAATTTTAATTCTCCCGAAGATTTGGGCACTTTCCTCGTTGATTCCGGCTTCGATGTGATGAATCTCGCGCACAATCACATGCTCGACGCACCCGGGAAAGACAACGCTTTGTATCTTCGCAACTGCGCGAAATTTTTTGAAGACAAGGGCGTTCTTCCGATAGGCTATTATTCGAGCGAAGCCGACACGGAGAATATAAGAATAATCGAGATAAAAGGCGTAAAAATAGCGTGGCTTGCATTCACATACGACGATAATTCCGTCACAGACCCGAACGGCGACGGCAGCTACGAAACAACCGCAGACTGCGAATACGCTGACGAAAAGCTTAAGTACAAAGACTATTCGCTCAACGGGCATAAACCGGGCACAAGTCCCGATGTTTATATTCCGTTTATGAAAAAAGCGCTTATCGAAAAGCAGGTAGGGCTCGCAAAAGAAAAAGCCGACCTCGTTTTCGTGTCGGCTCATTGGGGCGTTGAAGACAGTTACACCGCGCCAAACGGAGATTTTCCGGCAAGAAATATGCAGAAATATTACGCCGAATTCTTCGCAGACCTCGGCGTTGACGCAATAATCGGAATGCATCCTCATGTCGTTCAGCCCGTCGAATGGATTGAGGGCAAAAACGGCAACAAATGCCTATGTATCTACTCGCTCGGCAACCTTATATCCGGTATGCTCTGGGGCAGAAATATGCTCGGCGCGATGGCTGAATTCGATATAGTAAAAAGCGGGCTGACGGGCAAGTTTTCGATAGAAAATGTATGTATTGTTCCCACCGTATGCCACTACGAAAACGGCACGAAAAACTTTCATATCTATCTTTTCTCGGACTATACCGATGAGCTTGCGAAAAAGCACGGATGCCACGCAAAGGACTCGACGGACGCCAAAAGAGGTAAAAAATTCAGTGTCGCCGCTTTGGAAGAAAGAATACAAAAAACCTTCGCTCCGGAATTTCTGAAGGAAGGCTACGCATATTGAAATAATGCCCGAAAGAGCAAGAAAAATTCCGCAAAGCTGAATGCTTTGCGGAATTTTTTGCCTATTTTACATAGTCGAATTCCATTCCGTAGACATGGACGGTGTCGCCGTCCTTTATGCACCTTCGCTCAAGCTCTGCGAAAATTCCGGCGTTTCGCAGAACCTTTTGAAAATAGTTCATAGATTCGTAATCGTTGTAGTTTATCGAATCGGCTACCTTTTTGAGCCATTCGGCTTCGATGTAAAAATCGTCGTTTTCTCGGATAACCTCAAAGCCGTGGTCGTGCTCAAGCTCCTCCGGCGCATCGGCAATCTCCTCTTTTTCGTAAACCTTAACGGGCTCAAGCGTTTCGAGCTTTTCGGATACGGCAAAAAGAAGCTCCTTTATTCCCTCTCCCGTCACAGCTGAAATGGGATATACGGCTGTTCCGTTTTGTTTGCAGTAGGAAAGTAACTTTTCGTAAAGCTCCTTATCCTCAACCGCATCGCACTTGTTTGCGGCAACTATCTGCGGGCGCGATGCAAGCTCTGCGCTGTAATTTGCAAGCTCCGCGTTGATTATCCTCATGTCGTCAACGGGGTCTCTGCCCTCCGTTGATGCGGCATCGACTACATGAATCAGCATTCTGCATCTGTCAACATGGCGCAAAAATTCGTGACCGAGCCCCGCACCCTCCGACGCTCCCTCGATAAGTCCGGGAATATCGGCGCAGACAAAGCTTTTTTCTTCGTTGACCGTCACAATTCCGAGAATTGGGCTTTTTGTGGTAAAGTGATAGCTTGCAATCTCGGGCGTTGCCGCAGATATTCTCGCAAGCAAAGAGCTTTTTCCGACGCTCGGCATACCTACAAGCCCAACATCGGCGATGACTTTTAATTCGAGCTTCAGAGTTCTCTCTCTGCCCTCTATGCCCGCCTTTGCAAATCTCGGTGTCTGGCGCGTCGGCGTCGCAAAATGCTTGTTGCCGAAGCCGCCTTTTCCGCCCTTGCATATTACAACGGGCTCGTCGTCCGATATGTCGGCAAGAATGTTTCCGCTCTCTTTATCGCGTATGACCGTGCCGAGCGGAACGCGGACGATTAAATTTTCGCCGTTTTTGCCGTGAAATTTTCTTCCCGCGCCGTTGCCGCCGTTTTCCGCAACGAATTTTCTCTTGTACTTAAAGCTGACAAGCGATGTCATTCCCCTGTCTGCGACGAATACGATATCGCCGCCGCAGCCGCCGTCGCCGCCGTCGGGCCCGCCTGCCGCAACATATTTTTCGCGTCTGAACGAAACGGCACCGTTGCCGCCGTTGCCCGCTTTAACATAAATTTCCGTTCTGTCAATAAACATAATTATACCCTGTATTTTTCGTATGCTTCGTATGCCGCTTGCGCCATGAGCTCGTGGAGCTCCTCGCCGTCCGTCTTAGGACGCTCGCCGTACACCGCGCAGTATATCACGCAGGCGGCAAGAAAACTGCCCTTTTTTGTGGCGTGCTCGTGGTCGGGGCGGAACATCTCTATCTCGGGATGCTCGTCCGCAAACTTCCACCAAGCCATGCCCGCCGGAGCAAGCTCAAAACCGTTTTCCCTTGCGAATTCGCTGTTTCCCTCAAGCAAAGTCTGTTGTGTGTCCCTTGCCTCAAGGCGCGGCCACGGCATATATACAACGCCCTTTGCGCCGCTTCCCTTGATAAAGCCGGCAAGCCTCATTCCCTCCGCGAACATAGTCTCGCGCTCGTAGGGATTTGCCTTGTGCTGAAGCACAACGCAGTCGTACTTGCCGTATCTTATGTTGTGAGCCGCCTCCGGCTCGTGTGCGTGGAAATCAAGTCCTATGCCGCCGTGTGCAAGCATAACGGTAAAGACTTCCCTTCCGTTGTGTCTGCACAGTCTTCTGAAAATATCCGGCATATCGTTGTAATATGTATGACTGTTGCCGATAAAAAGTATATGCTCCATTATCTTATGTCCTCAACCACCGCAACGGGCATATCGAGCCTGTCGGGGTGAATCAAATAATCCTTCATCGTTCTGAGAGCCGACGCAAAATAGTGCCCGTCGCAGATTCTCTCGTCCGTACAAACGGTAAAGTCGAGAAATTTTCTGTCCTCGACAACGCCGTCGTTACGCATTACGAGCTGTTGGCGCTTCTTGCCGTAGGCGATGAACACGGGAATATTGCCGAAGTCGTACAAATGATGGAATATCGGCGGCACTCCGAGAGAGCCCATTGATGTAATGAACATGGACGCATGGAACGGGCTTAATTTTTTCAGCTTATACGGGAGCATTCCGATATAGTCGAGCATACGCAGAAATTTAATCGAAAGCTTGAGCAAAAATCCCGGAATATAGTTGAGAATTCTCGCCGTTCCGTCGAAATTGTTGCCGTCCTTATCCTCGGTTTCTCTGTTTTTATCGACAAGGCTCTGGAATTCGTTGTAGATGTCCTCGGGAGTGGAATCCGGCTTTAAGTTCAACTTGATGCAGGTTTCCATCGCGTTGAGCTTCATCGATTTTTTTATCATCATCGAAACAACTACGCCGTCCGTGCGCGCATATATCTTATTGCCTCTGATGAAGCGGTTGATGCCCGGGCGCTCAGCCACCGTGCGTACATAAGCCGAAAGCAAAAGATGAAGCACTCCGAAATTCTTGAGACCGCTTTCTCTCTTGTGCTTGATATAGTGCTCCATATTGCATACATCTATGCTGTCGCCTATACAGTTGGTCGAGCCAATCCTGTCAAGCATAATATACGGGGCAACTTTGTTCATCGGCGGCAGTTTTTTTATTCTTCTTCCGTCTTTAGCCATACAAAATCCTTCCTGTGCCGTAAAAAAATCAATGCTTTGCCCGTCGCATCAAAAGCTTCGGGCAAAATTCAATACTATCGCTTCTACATTATACGCCATATTTTTGCAAATTACAATAGTTTGTATCAAATAGCTTCCGATTTCGGTGCCGAAATCGGATTGATATATATTGATTATTGTATTATATTATGATAAAATATAGTATTGTAATATAATGTTCTTTGGGGGCTTTTATGATTGTGCTCGGGATTGACCCCGGATATGCGATAATGGGATACGGCGTCATAGAACGCCTCGATAACGGCTCGCTCCGTACTCTCGATTACGGAGTTATCACCACAAAGGCGGGAGAAAAGCTTCAACTCCGCCTGTGGCAACTCTACACGGGGCTTCATGAGCTGATAAAAAAATACAAGCCGGACGAAATAGCGGTGGAAGAGCTTTTCTTCCACACAAACCAAAAGACGGTCATCCCCGTTGCGGAGGCAAGGGGACTTGTGCTGATAGCTGCGCAGGAAGCCGGCATAGAGGCGGCGGAATACACTCCGCTTCAGGTAAAAATGGGCGTAATCGGCTACGGCAGAGCCGAAAAATCGCAGATGATAGCGATGACGCAGACTCTGCTCGGATTAAAAAAGCCGCCGCATCCCGACGATGCCGCCGATGCGCTTGCGATAGCGATATGCCACGCAAACACCATAGGCTCTGTGATAAGAGGATTCTACAATAACTGATGACGGGAGAAAAATATGTTCTACTACATAAAAGGAACACTCGTGATGCTCTGCCCCACTGCGGCGGCGATAGACTGCTCGGGAGTCGCTTACAAAATGAGCATAAGCGGCACGACATACAATGAGCTTGCACGCACGGGAGAGGGCAAGGAGGCAAAGCTGTATACATATCTGTCGGTAAAAGAAGACGGAATGGAGCTTTTCGGCTTTGCCGACGAAAGCGAGCTTAACATTTTCACCATGCTGATAAGCGTTTCGGGCGTCGGGCCCAAGGCGGCGACATCGATACTTTCCGCCGTCACTCCGGACAGATTTGTCACCGCAGTTGCGGCAGGCGATTACGCTACTCTCTCAAAGGCAAACGGAGTGGGCGCAAAAACCGCGCAAAGAATAATTCTCGAGCTTCAGGGCAAGGTTGAAAAACAGCTCGGAGCAGGAGCCGTATTCTCCGGCGGAGCGTCCGCCGCGACGGGAAAAAGTTCTTCTCAGACGATAAGCGAGGCGATAAACGCGCTCTGCGTGCTCGGCTACACAAGGCAGACCGCTTCGGACGCAGTATCAAAGGTCGCATCGGATTCGCTTTCTCTCGAAGATACAATTACTATGGCGTTAAAGCAACTTTCACGCCGATAAAAGCGGAGGTATTCTGATTTGAAGAGAACTTTCAGAGGCGGTATAATAATGGACGAGCACAAGAACACCGCCGCCGTGAATATTGACAGGAATTTCAAACCGAGCGAAGTGGTTATTCCGATGCAGCAGCATATCGGAAAGCCCTGCATCTGCGCGGTCAAAAAAGGCGATGCCGTAAAGATAGGCACGCTCGTCGGAATACCGGCGGACGGGCTTTCCTGCCCCGTTCATTCGAGCGTTTCCGGAACGGTAAAGGATGTTGTCGAAACGATAGGCATAAACGGTCAGAAGACTATATGCGCCGTGATAGAAAACGACGGCGAAAACACCTGCGAAGAATTTACGCCCGTCGATGCGTTCTCTCTTGACGCGGCACAAATAGTCAATGTGATAAAAAACGCGGGCATATCCGGCATGGGCGGAGCGACATTCCCGACCTACGCCAAGATAAATTCCGCGATAGGCAAGGTGGATACGCTCATACTCAACTGCTCCGAATGCGAGCCATACATCACAGCAAATCACAGGCTTATGCTCGAAGAACCGGACAGAATTCTTTCCGGACTTAAAATACTTCTGCACGCCCTCTCACTGAAGACGGCAATTATCGCGATTTCCGACAACAAGCAGGACGCGATAGACCTCATGACCGAAAAGACCGCGAGCGACAGAGCCTTCAAGGTTCAGGTGATGAAGACAAAATATCCGCAAGGCGATGAGCGCCAGCTTATATATGCGATAACAAAGCGCAGCGTTCCGACGGGCAAGCTCCCCGCCGATGTCGGTTGCGTCGTGTTCAACACCGAAACCGCCGCAGCCATATCAAACGCATTTGAAAAGGGCGAGCCGCTCGTTTCCAAGGTGGTTACGATTGACGGCGATTGCATTGTAAGTCCGCGCTCGGTAGTCGCTCCGATAGGCGCAAAGTATTCCGACCTAATCGCATACTGCGGAGGAACAACCGAAGAGCCGCAGAGAATCGTCTCGGGCGGAACGATGATGGGCTTTACCGTGTGGGACAAGGATACTCCCGTTACAAAGGGATGCTCGTCGGTGCTTGCTTTTGCAAAGCTCGCCGACCAAGCTCCGACCGTCGATGCCGCCTGCATACGCTGCGGTCGTTGCGTCAGAGCCTGCCCGATGCACCTTATGCCCTCATATATCAGCCAATATGCAAAAAAAGATTTGCTTGAAGAATGTGATAAGCTCGGCGCACGCTCCTGCGTGGAATGTGGCTGTTGCAGTTTTGTATGCCCCGCGAAGATTCCCGTTTCGCAGTTTGTAAGAACCGCGAAGGCAAGACTTATCGCTCTGTCGAGGAGGTAAAAATGGAACTTTTGAAAATGTCTCCGTCTCCGCACGAGAAGGATTTTGAAAACACGGCGACGGTGATGGGAAAGGTGCTTATCGCACTGCTTCCGGCAACCCTATGGGCGTGCATCGTATTCGGAATACGGGCGCTGTTTCTCGTTCTCATATCGACGGCGTCGTGCATGGCGGCAGAGTACATATTCTGCCTTATAATGAAAAAACCGTCCACAGTATGCGACCTGTCCGCGGCGGTGACGGGCGTGCTTTTGGCATTTAACATTCCCGCAAGCGCTCCGCTGTGGATGCCCGTGTTCGGCGGAATATTTGCGATTATCGTCGCAAAGTGTCTGTTCGGCGGCTTGGGAAAGAACATAGTCAATCCCGCGCTTGCCGCGAGAGTGTTCCTTATGACCTCGTGGACTTCGGAAATGTCCGCGTTCCCGTCTGTCGAAAACAAGCTCCCGATATTCGCAAAAGCGGATATCGACGCGATAAGCTCGGCTACGCCTCTTGTGGGGCTGAAGCACGGAGCTTTGCCCAAAGACTTAAATCTTTTCGATATGCTCATCGGTAATATGAGCGGCTGTATCGGCGAGGTTTCCGCAATTCTGCTTATTGCCGGCGGCATATATCTTATGTGCTCAAAGGTTATCACATGGCATATTCCCGTTGCGTTTATCGGAACGGTTGCGATAATTACATTTTTCCTGCCCCACGGACTTCATTCGGGCTTCGGAATTACCGAAAATCTCAAATATATGTGTGCCGAGCTTCTCTCGGGCGGACTTGTGCTCGGTGCCGTATTTATGGCTACCGACTACGCAACCTCCCCTATGACCGGTAAAGGCAAGCTGATATACGGCGTGGGATGCGGTCTTATCACCGTGTTTATCCGCTATTTCGGCGGATATCCCGAGGGTGTTTCGTTCTCGATACTCATAATGAATCTTTTTGTATGGTATATCGACAGACTTACCATGCCCGCGATATTCGGAGGAGGCAAGAAAAAATGAAAAGAAAAGACGCCATAATCCCCGAAGTCAAGGAAAATGTCGCGGCATCGGCAGAAGCGGCAGAAAGCGTGCAAAATTCCGCTTTCTCCGAAAATGAGCCCGTCAAAAAAGCAAAAAGAATAAATCTCGACGAAAAAAGCAAAGCGGAGATAACCGATATCGTTCGCACGGCACTTGTGCTGCTTCTTGTTACGGGAATAACCGTTATTCTGCTCGCTTTTGTAAACTTCCTCACAAAAGGCCCCATCGAGCAAAGAAAAAAAGCGGAGCTTGACAAAACCGTCGGAGAAATGTTCCCTGGAATGAGCTATAAGGAAATTAACAATTTTGAGTTTGATGCCCCCGTAAAAACCGTGTATGCGATAGTCGGAGAAAACGATGAGATAAACGGCTTTTGCGTGATAACCGTTCCTCAGGGCTTCGGCGGCGATGTCGAAATGCTCGTGGGACTCGATACGGAGCTCACGGTCGTTAAAGTAAAAATAACCGAAGACGCGGAAACGGCTTCAAAATCGAAGCCCGTCAAGGATAAGCTTTCGCAGTACGAAAGCAAAAAGGGCCCGTTCGTGTTCGGAGAAAACGGCGTGGATGCCGTTTCAAGCTCGACGGTGACATCGAAAGCAGTGCTTTCGGGAGTGAATTCGGCAACGGATGCCGCCGAAAAATATCTCGGCTTTTTAAGACAAGGCAAGGAGGCGGTGTAATTGAAAGACTTCTTTAAGCAGTTAAAGAACGGCTTTATCTCAAATAACCCCGTTCTGATTCAGCTCCTCGGAATGTGCTCCGCCCTTGCGATAACAACCAATCTGAAGGATTCCTTCGGCATGGGCGTTGCGGTTACCGCGGTGCTTATATGCTCAAATCTTTTTATATCGCTTTTGCGCAGTATAATTCCCGACAAGGTGAGAATAGCGGCGTATATCGTCGTTATATCCGGCTTTGTCACGGCGGTACAGCTTCTAATCAAAGCGTTTTTGCCGGCGCTTGACAAATCGCTCGGAATATTCATTCCGCTTATTGTGGTAAACTGCATCATATTTGCAAGAGCGGAAGCGTTCGCGTCGAAAAACACGGTCGTAAAATCCGTTGTTGACGGAATTTCAATGGGCTTAGGCTACACCTTTGCGATATGCCTCGTCGGCATAGTGCGTGAATTTTTCGGCTCGGGCAGTATTCTCGGATATAAGCTCGGCTCTTTCGGCGGAGCGGCTATGATAACCACCTCCGCGGGCGGCTTCCTTGCGCTCGGCTGCATACTTGCCGCCGTGCGCGCAATAGCCTCAAGGCTCGGAAAGAAAAAAGGAGGCGATGACAAATGAGCAGCTCCGCAAGCATACTGATAATCGCCGTAACGGCGGTGCTCATTCAGAACTTCATTTTTTCCCGCTTTCTCGGAATATGCCCGTTTTTGGGAGTATCGAATAACCCGAAAAACGCCTTCGGAATGGGAATGGCGGTCACTTTTTGCATTACGGTCGCGTCCGCCGCAACATACGCGCTTAACAAATTTGTGCTCGTTCCGTTCGGGCTTGAATATCTTCAGACAATAGGATTTATTCTGATAATCGCGGCGATAGTCCAGCTTATCGAGATGTTTTTGCACAAATTCGTGCCGCCGCTTTACAGCTCACTCGGAATATATCTTCCGCTCATCACCACAAACTGCGCGGTTTTGGGCGCCTGCCTTTTGAACATACAGTACGGATTTAACTTCGCGCAGTCCGTGGCATTCGGATTCTTTTCCGCAATAGGCTTTACGCTTGCTCTGCTTGTTATGGCGGGAGTGCGCGAAAGGCTCAAGCTTGCAAACCCGCCCAAAGCTTTTGAGGGAATGCCGATAGTGCTCGTTACCGCGGCGCTTATCGCGATGGCTTTCTCGGGCTTTCAGGGACTCAGTATAGGCTGACAGGAGTAAATTATGACAGATATCATTATTGCCGGCGCATGGTTCGTCGGGATAGGCGGATTGCTCGGACTGATTCTTGCCCTTGCCGGCAAATTTCTGCGCGTCGAGCATGACGGCAGAATCGACAGAATAACGGAGCTACTTCCATCCGCAAACTGCGGCGGATGCGGCTATCCGGGATGCTCGGGATACGCAAGCGCGATAGTAAATGACGGCGCACCGTGCAACAAATGCGTGGCGGGCGGCGACGAAGTCACGGCAAAAATCTCGGAAATAATGGGCAAAACGGCGGAAACTGCGATAAGATACAGGGCGCAGGTAATGTGCAGCGGCACACCGGAGCTTGCAAAGAAAAAGTATATTCCGGACGGAATAGACGACTGCCTTGCGGCGGAACGCTTTGCCGGCGGAGACAAGATGTGTCCGAACGGATGTATAGGTCACGGAACCTGCACAAAGGTCTGCAAATTCGACGCTATTCATGTGATAAACGGAGTTGCGGTCGTAAATTACGACAAATGCCGCGCCTGCGGCGCCTGTGTTGACGCCTGCCCGAAAAAAATAATAAAGCTCGTTCCGTTTGACAGTAAATATTGGGTTGGCTGTATGTCGGTAGACAACGGCGCAAAAACCCGAAGCTACTGCAAGGTCGGCTGCGTAAGCTGCCGTATGTGCGAAAAGAACTGCCCCGCCGGCGCAATAACGGTAGACAGTTTTCTTGCTCATATTGACTACGATAAATGTATCGGCTGCGGCAAATGCGAAAGCGTCTGCCCGAGAAAGATAATCAAGTCAAACAAATCAAAAGAGCAGACTATGTTCAATACAGATGAGGATACATCCGAAAATGCAGAATAAATCAAAAAACATTCAAAACAGAAATACAGTCGAGAATCCGAACAAAAGCGGAATGATAATTCTGCTTTCGCTTGCGCTCTGGTCGATGATTTGCGTGGGATTTTATTATTACTCCGTCAAAGCCCACATACTTTGGGCAGTGCATCTTTATATGCTTGTCGCAATTCCCGCGCTTGCCGCGGCGGTTATTATCAACGCGTATTTCAACGCGCGATACGCAAAGGACTCTGATAAAAAGCCCGACGAGACTTTGGTCAAAAAGGCAAGAGTCGCCGTCAAGACGCTGATTATCGTCGGACTGCCTCCGCTTTGCTGTGTTATAATCGACTATATCGTTATATGGATTACCGAAAGATTTTGAATTTTATATTTACAAGGAGATAAAAAATGTCTGAAATCAGAACGAGATTCGCTCCGAGCCCCACAGGCTTTATGCACATCGGCAACCTTCGCACCGCGCTTTACACCTACCTCATTTCGAAGTGCAAATCGCTCGGCGGAAACGGAAAATTTATACTTCGAATAGAGGATACCGACCGCGGCAGATATGTCGAGGGTGCAACGGAAAAGATATATTCCGCGCTCAAGGATGTCGGACTTTTCTGGGATGAAGGCCCCGACATCGGCGGCCCCTATGGCCCGTACATACAGAGCGAGCGTATGGGAATGTATATGGAATACGCCAAAAAGCTCGTCGAGCTCGGCGCGGCATACTACTGCTTCTGCGAAAAGACGGAGGAAGAGGAAGCCGAAGCCGGAACGGGCTACAAGAAATATGACGGAAGATGCTCAAGGCTTCCCAAAGAAACCGTCGAGCAGTATCTCAAAGAGGGACGCCCCTTTGTTATCAGGCAGAAAATGCCCAAGGACGGCGGCTCTACGGGCTTCCATGACGAGATTTTCGGCGATGTATCCGTACCGAATGACGAGCTCGAAGACCAGATTCTCATAAAGAGCGACGGTATGCCGACCTATAACTTTGCAAATGTCATAGACGACCATTCGATGAATGTAACCCATGTTGTAAGAGGCATAGAATACCTTTCTTCGACGCCGAAGTACAATCTTCTCTACAAGGCGTTCGGCTGGGAATGCCCCGTCTACATTCATGTATCGCCCGTTATGCGCGATGCACAGCACAAGCTCTCAAAGCGCCACGGCGACCCCACTTTTGAAGATTTGCTCGATATGGGATATCTCAAAAAAGCGGTGCTCAACTATGTTGCGCTGTTAGGCTGGAGTCCGGGCGGCGACAGAGAAATATATTCTCTTGACGAGCTGAAAGAGGTGTTCAACCTCTCGGGAATATCAAAATCTCCCGCTATTTTCGATATACAGAAGCTCTCCTGGCTCAACGGCGAATACATCAAAGCGATGAGCGCCGAGGAATTTCTCGAGACCGCAAAGCCCTACATCGACGGCGTCACGGGCGGCAAGCTCGACGCGTCAAAGATAGCGCCTCTGCTTCAGACGAGAATACAGACCTTGAACGAAATCGCTCCGATGATAGATTTCTTTGCAAAAATGCCGGAGTTCTCAGACGAGCTTTACTTCAACAAGAAGATGAAAACCGACGCGCAGAGCTCCTTGCCCATTCTCGAAAAGCTCCTGCCGCTTCTTGAAAACTGCGATTTTACACACGATGCCCTGCAAGAGCTTCAGACGAGCTTTGCGGCTGAAAACGAGCTCAAGAACGGTCAGGTTATGTTCCCGCTTCGCATAGCAATAAGCGGAAAGCAGATGACGCCCGGCGGCTCCACGGAAATTGCCGAAATCTTGGGCAAGGAAGAGACCGTACGCCGTCTTAAGGCATCAATAGAAAGGCTCAAATAATGCAGCTTTATCTTGTCCGCCACGGACAGCCCGACTACACGACCGATACTCTGCTCGAAAGCGGAAAAGCGCAGGCAGAAGCCGTATCGGAAAGACTTTTCAAAGCATCTCCCGAGCTTATCTTCGCATCGCCTCTCGGCAGAGCCGTACAAACCGCGTCTTATACCGCAAAAAAGCTTTCAAAAGAAATAATCCTCGAAGATTGGGCGCGGGAGATTGATGCTCACACGGAGTACCCCGACGGCGTATCAAAGACTTATTCGAGAATTCCCGCGGCGCTTCTTTACAACGAGCAATACGAAAAGCTCGGCGTAAACGAGAGCATCGCCCTTGACTTTTTTACCGACGAATACAGGGCGGAATACGAAAGAGTTGCAAAGGGCTCGGACGAATTTCTCGCAAGGCTCGGCTTTCGCCGCAACGAAAAGGCACACTACGACTTTACGGGGCATATCTGCGATAAAGCGGTGCTTTTCTGCCACTGCGCGATGATAAGAGTTGTCGTTGCAAGACTTTTCTCGATTCCGCCGCACAGAATAATCTCGACGGTGTTCCCGAATTTTACAAGCGTTACGACGATAGAATTCCGAGAAGAAGCCGACACAATGCCGCGGCTTTTCACCTTCGGCGATGTCGGGCACTTCTACGAAGCAAATCTTCCCGTCCCGAACTTTATGTTTCCCGGAGAATACTTATAATGGATATACAAAAAGAACTTCTCGCGCTCGCCGATGAAAAAACGGCGAAATTTACGCAGAAAATCGTAAATAATGTGGACAAAAGCAGAATCTTGGGCATCAAAACTCCGGTTTTGCGGGATTTTGCCAAAAAGCTCAAAAAAGAGGGCGGCGCGGAGGAATTCCTCGCCGCTCTGCCTCACAAATATTTTGAGGAAAACCAGCTCCATTCGTTTCTTATTTGCCTCGAAAAGGACGCTGACCGCTGTTTTGAGCTTATAAGCCGCTTTCTCCCCCATGTCGATAACTGGGCGACCTGCGACCAGCTTGCGCCCAAGGCGATAGCCAAAGACATGGATAAGCTTCTTTTTCACATCAAAGAATACCTCAAATCGGGCAAGACTTACACCGTCCGCTTCGGAATGGAAATGCTGATGACCTATTTCTTAGGCGAAAGCTTCCGCACGGAATACGCGGATATGGTCGCGGAAATTCGCTCGGAGGAATACTATGTCAATATGATGGCGGCGTGGTATTTTGCGACCGCGCTTGCGAAGAACAGGGACGAAATTATGCCTTACTTCGAGTCGGCAGACGCCCTCTCAGACTGGGTGCACGCGAAGGCAATATCCAAGGCAAGAGAGAGCTTTCGCATAAGCGATGCGGACAAGGCATATCTTCTTACATTGAAAAGGAACAAAAAATGAGCGAATTTACAATAGAAAGGGCAACGCCCGCCGACGCCGCCGAGCTTATTCGCTTTTTGAAGACGGTCGGCGCGGAGACGGATAATCTCACATTCGGCGCGGAGGGGCTTCCGATAAGCGTCGCGCAAGAAGCCGACTACATAAAAGAGCTCGACTCACGGGATTTGATGCTCGTCGCAAGAAAAGACGGCATACTCGTCGGCAACGCGTCGCTTTCGTGCTTTTTCCGCAGAATGGCTCACAGAGCGGAGCTCGGTATAAGCGTAGTACGCTCCGAATGGGGCGAAGGCATCGGAAAAGCACTCATTTCGGAATGTATAAAGCACGCAAAAGAAAACGGGATAACACTAATCACTCTCGAAGTGCGAAGCGACAATTCCCGGGCGACAGGCTTATATAAAAAATTCGGCTTTGTAAAAACCGGAGTAATTCCGAATTATTTTCTTATTGACGGCAGATATTTTGATTTTGATATAATGTCGCTTGTAATAAAGTAGTTTCAAAAGGAGGCGTGGATATGTCGGGACTTTCAAGGCGCAGACGCGCAGATGTCAGTATGACCGACGGCAATATATTCTCGATTATTCTGCGCTTTTCGCTGCCGCTTCTTTTGGGCAATCTCTTTCAGCAGCTATACAACATGGTGGATACCTATGTAATCGGGCAAACCCATGTCAACGCGGCTTATGCCGCCGTCGGCAGTGTCGCTCCGATAATAAATATACTCATCGGATTTTTCTCGGGACTTGCGGCAGGCGCCGGAGTTGTAATTTCTCAATATTTCGGTGCAAGAGACCACGAAAAGCTTACAAAAACCGTTCATACCGCGATGACGCTGACCGTCATTTTATGCGTGGTGTTCACGGCTCTCGGTGTGGGACTTACACCGACGATGCTCCGTCTTATGCTTAAGACAGACGGGCAAAACAGCGAGCTTTTTTCCGCCGCAAAAAGTTATCTTACGATATATTTTGCAGGCGTTTCCGGACTTTTAATATACAATATGGGCGCGGGCATTCTCCGAGCCGTCGGCGATTCGGCGCGACCGTTTTACTTTCTGCTCGCATCGGCTGTAACAAATACGGCGCTCGACTTTATTTTTGTGTTCTGCTTTGATATGGGAGTTGCGGGCGTTGCGTACGCGACGATAATCGCGCAATTCATATCGGCGATACTCACCGTCGCCGCTCTCGTGACTACAAGCTCCTGCGTCCGTATTGATATAAAAAAGCTGAAAATTGATGCCAAAATAATAAAAATAGGAATCCCCGCCGCTTTACAAATGGCTCTAACGGCGTTTTCCAATGTGTTCGTTCAATCGTATATCGCAAATGTGGAAGCCCCTGCCGGAATGGACGCCGATATCGCAAAAAGTATGTATCTCGGCGCGTGGACGACTTATTCAAAGGTCGACCAGCTTTTGTTCCTGCCGCTTCAGTCGCTTGCAACATCGGTTATGACCTTCGTCGGGCAGAATCTCGGCGCAGGCAACATAAAAAGAGCAAAGCGCGGAACTTTTATTACATATCTTTCCGCAACCTGCACGGTGATTATTCTGATGATACCCATACTGATATTTGCACCGCAGATTTCATCGGTGTTCAACTCCGATGCCGATATCGTAAAAAATTCTGCCATGCTTTTGCGAAGAATGAGCCCGTTTTATCTTTTCTGCTGTATAAATCAGATATTCTCGGCATCGCTCAGGGGAGCGGGAAAAAGCACGGCTCCGATGGTGATAATGCTCTCGTCGTTTGTCGGCGTAAGACAGATATATCTCTTTGTAATGTCGGGATACATCTCAAATCACTTTTTGCCGATAGCGCTCGGATACCCCTTGGGATGGTTCGTCTGCGCCGCATCGACAATTACATTCTTCGTATGCTGTGACTACTCAAAGAGTACCGTGATAAAAAAATAGCTCTATTTTATAAAAATTGTGGAAATAGGGCAAAATATATGGTAAAATACTGCAAGGAAATAATATTAAGGAGATAAAATATGAACTACAACAAGAAAACAGTCGAAGACATTGATGTCAAGGGCAAAAAGGTTCTCGTCCGTTGCGATTTCAATGTTCCTCTCAAGGACGGCGTAATCACGAGCGACAAGAGAATAGTAGAAGCTCTCCCGACAATAAAGTATCTTTCCGAAAACGGTGCAAGAGTGATTCTCTGCTCGCACATGGGCAAGCCGCACAACATCTTTACGGAAGGCTTTTCTCTTAATAAAAAGGAAAAGGCGGCACTTGCCGAGCTTCCCGAATCGGAGCAGGCTGCCGCAAAAGCCGAATATATCGAAAAGGCTAAAAAGAACGACGCAAAGAAACTCACACTTGCCCCCGTTGCCGCAAGACTTACCGAGCTTCTTTCCAAAGAGGTTATCTTTGCTCATGATATCATAGGCGACGATGCAAAAGCAAAGGCTGCCGCTCTTTGCGACGGCGATGTAATGCTTCTCGAAAATGTACGCTTTGACGCCCGCGAAGAAAAGAACGATGCGGAATTCGCAAAGGCTCTCTCCGAGCTTGCGGAGCTCTATGTAAACGACGCATTCGGAACGGCTCACAGAGCGCACGCTTCCACCGCAGGCGTTGCCGCATATCTTCCCGCAGTATGCGGATACCTCATACGCAAGGAAATCGGCGTAATGGGCAAGGCTCTTGAAAATCCCGACCGTCCCTTCGTCGCAATTCTCGGCGGTGCAAAGGTTTCGGATAAACTCAATGTAATAAACAACCTGCTTACAAAGGTAGATACCCTGATTATCGGCGGCGGTATGGCTTATACCTTCCTTGCCGCAAAGGGCTACAAGGTAGGCGGCTCGCTTCTCGACGAGAGCAAGATAGATTACTGCAAGGAAATGCTCGGCAAAGCCGAAAAAGCCGGTGTAAAGCTTCTTTTGCCCGTCGATACCGTAGTTGCAAAAGCTTTCCCCGAGCCCATCGACGCGGAAATTGAAGTCAAGACGGTATCTGCAAGCGAAATAGCGGATGATGTTCAGGGACTTGACATCGGCGAAAAAACAAGAGAGCTCTTTGCCGACGCGATAAAGAATGCAAAGACCGTTGTCTGGAACGGCCCTATGGGCGTATTTGAGAATCCCATTCTCGCAAAGGGAACAATATCGGTTGCGGAAGCTCTTGCGGATTCGAGCGCAACGACAATAGTCGGCGGCGGCGACAGCGCGGCGGCTTGCGAACAGCTCGGCTTTGCATCGAAGATTACGCACATCTCCACGGGCGGCGGCGCTTCGCTTGAATTCTTGGAAGGACTTGAGCTCCCCGGTATCGCGGCTCTCAACGATAAATAAAAAAGAGGATAATAAAATGAACAGAGAAACACGCCGTACAGTTATAGCCGGCAACTGGAAAATGAACAAAACGCCTTCCGAAACAAAAGACTTGATAGGAAGAATCGCTCCCCTCGTCAAGGGAAAAGACCTTTGCGACATAGTCCTCTGCGTTCCGTTTGTGGATATCGCGGCGGCTTGTGAAGCGGCAAAGGGCACAAATATTCACATCGGCGCACAGAACGCACACTTTGAGGCAAGCGGCGCATATACGGGAGAAATCTCCGTTGCCATGCTCAAGGAATGCGGCGTTGAGTATGTAATAGTCGGTCACAGCGAGAGAAGACAGTATTTCGGCGAAACCGACGCAACCGTCAATCTGCGCGCAAAGGCAGTTCTTGCCGGCGGACTCAAGGTAATAATCTGCGTCGGCGAAAAAGAGCTTGAAAGAGAGCAGGGCATCACGGATGAGCTTGTTGCAATGCAGACGAAGATAGCTCTTCTCGGAATTGATGCGGAAGCACTCAAAAATGTAATAATCGCATACGAGCCCGTCTGGGCGATAGGCACGGGCAAAACCGCAACCGCAGAGCAGGCTGACGAAGTGTGCGCGACGATAAGAAAAACCGTCGCAAAGCTTTACGGCGATGCCGCGGCGCAAGCCCTGACCGTTCAGTACGGCGGCTCGATGAACGCGAAGAACGCCGCAGAGCTTCTTGCAAAAGAGAATGTTGACGGCGGACTCATCGGCGGCGCATCCTTAAAAGAGGATTTTGCGACAATCGTTGATGCGGCAAACTGAAAAAGCAGAAAGCTAAAGATAATGACGGGCGTAAAAAATACGCCCGTCATTTTTCCTTTTTGCGCTCTTATCTCCGCATTACATTTGAAAAAACAGCGAAAAACATCTCTCCGCTTTAAGCTCTCCGCTTTCTTGTTGCAAAAAGTCAAAAACGGTGGTATATTGTAAATAAGGAGTTGATTTTTGTGACGCTTGTAGAGCTTTTTGAGCGCACGCCTATCGAAAATATGATAAGCGCACTCACGCTTTCGCCCGAAAAAATAATATTTGTCGGAGTTCCGTCGCAGATGAACTCACCGATAAAAAGATATCGCCGATATCTTGAAGGTGTCGGCAGAAAATGCGAGATTGTCACGGTCGGGATAGACAAAAACGACCTCTCCGACACGGTAAACGCCCTCACGAGAATAGCTCTCACGGAAAAAGACTGCGTTTTCGACATAACGGGCGGCGATGACTTGACTCTTTTTGCGCTCGGCACAGTGTTTGAAAAGCTCCGGCCGACACGAAATATGGAAATTCACCGCGTCAGCCTTGCAACGGGAAAATTCATCGACTGCGACGGCAACGGCATAAACTGTGCCGACGAAAGCGCGGCGATAGATATAGATTCGCTTGTAACGCTTTTCGGCGGCAAAGTCCGCTCAAAAACGGTTTTCGAAAGCGCCGAAATTCACAAAAAAGCGATAAATTCACTTTGGGCGGTATCAAAGCGCGAGCCGAAAACATGGAACATAAAATGCTCCGTTCTGAAAGAATTTGAGAAAGCCGCCGCAGAGCACGGAAACAACATAGAAGCGCTTGCGCCTTACATAAGCGAATACGAAAAAAAGAAGCCGATGTTCATATCGTTTGCACAACAGCTCTCCGCAGAAGAAATAATAAAAATGTCAAAGCGCGAGCTCTGCGACTTCCGCTACTGCTACCGCGACGATTTTACAAAAGAGTGTCTTGACAAAGCGGGCAACATTCTTGAGCACAAGGTGTATTCCGAGGTGCTTTCGGCAAAGCAGAACGGCGTGCCGTTCTTCACGGACGCCGCCATGGGCGTTACCATCGACTGGGACGGGCAAACGCATAATCCGTCGATTCCGGAAACGACCAACGAGATTGATGTTATGGCGATGCACGGAATAACGCCCGTGTTCATATCCTGCAAAAACGGCGGCATAGACGAAATTGAGCTTTATAAGCTTAATACCGTGGCGGCACGCTTCGGCGGCGCCTATGCGAGAAAGGTTCTGTTTGCAACCGATTTTTCGCGCCCGTCGGTGATGTCGGAAAAGGCGTTTTATCAGCGCGCGGCGGATATGAATATAAAGGTCGTGCCGAACGCGGCGGAGCTCTCGGATAAAGAATGGAGCCTTGCCCTTATCGGCGCTCTGTAACGGCGGGAGGATAATTATGGACGAAAAATTCACACCGGGCAGATACCGCCACTACAAGGGCGGCGAATATGAGCTTCTATTTCTCGCACGCCACACCGAAACCGAAGAGTTAATGGTCGTTTACCGCGCACTCTACGGCGACGGACAAATCTGGGCGCGCCCCGCGTCCATGTGGAACGAAGAAGTAACAAAAGACGGCAAAACAGTAAAAAGATTCGAATATATCGGGAACTGACATAGTCCCGCACAGCAAGAAAGAGCAGAATTTGCGGAGTGTTCTTCAGTACACTCTGACGCAAATTCTGCTCTTATGATTTTATTCTGTTAAATGCTTCCGTCAGTCCGCGATTTCTCCCTTGCCCTTTGCGATACAGACGGCGCGAACTATCAACAAAGCAAGCATCATCGCACCGAATACGGCAGCGACAATTCCGCTTACCGTAAGTCCGGTCGAATAGGTCTTGTCAATGTATTTTAACAACAGCAGACGGAGCGGAGAATCCACAATGACTATCTTGCTTCCGAAATCGTATCTGTATGCCATATACATAAATGCCGCTATTCCGAACGACGGCACAAATACCGACGCCGAGGCAAGTGTGAGCTTACAAAGCGGCTTGCTTCCGGGAATGACAACGCACAGTATGAAAAATACGGCTGCGCCGATAATCAGAAAATAATAGAAATTGACAAGCTTGAGCTTTTGAGACGAAAGAATGCTCTTTGCCGAGGCAAGATACTGCTCCGGTGCAACGGGAAAGCATCCCTCCGCAACGCTTGCCGCATCGTCTGCAATTTCCTCCGCGGCGGCGGCGTCGAACTGCTCTTCCTCGGGATTGAGCGTTTCGGCAAAATTAAGAACGCCTTTCATAAATCCGTCCCGCGGATACACTATGGGGGCAAGCTTCTTTCTTTGACCGAAAATATACTCATAAAGCTGCGCGTAGTAATCGGCGCTGATGCGCTCTATGACGGCATCATCAATCTGCTCGGTGAGGTAGGAAATATCGAAGCCGTAGTATTCCTCATTTTCGGCAAGAGCGTCCTCTATGCGGCTGTGCATATAGGTAATATACTCTTCGTCCGTCATATTCGGTATAATATCCGCGTCGTATATAATGCGGCTTGCGGAAAAGCACGCGATGGCGCCCGCAACAAAAACGGCGGTGCAAATAACGCAGATAAAGCGCAATATCTTTTTTACCACGGCTCTTTCCTCCACTGCTTTCCGCTCTCGAGCGTACAGATAAGCGCGATGCGCTGAACTCTCGGGCGGAAGCCGTTGTCAAACGGGTAACAGGTATAAAGCACAAGCTCCTCCCTGTCGTGATTCGGATAAATATATGTAGAATCCTTCTTGTCGAAAAATACTATCTTTTCGACGCGGTATTCATACTGCCCGTAAATCGTGGAAACATGAACAGGTGTTCCGACCGCCGTGTTCTCAATTTCGCGGAAAAACGAAGTTACATGCGCTTCCATTACGACTCTGCTACCAAATCCGCAGAATTCCGTGAACATCGGCGTTCCCGCGCCTTTTTTAAGAATCTTGCTCGTATCACCGAGCAAAACGGGAATGTTTTGCCTTTCCCATCCGTCGACATTCAAGGTCGCCCACTGTGATTTGTATGCGATAACGGGAAACTCTTTCTGCTCTTCAACGGGCAATATAAGCGTGGTGTTTATATCGCTTTGGACAAGCGTCGCCGTGGGAATGCGGTTAAACAAGAGCTGTACCATGCCGGAATCCGCAAAATTTATAAAAATGAATATGACAATGAGAATCGTTGCGACGATTGCACATAAATACGGAATAAAAAGGAAGGCAATGCTTTTCCCATTGCCTTCCCCATTTTCTTTTTTATATCGTGACATTATGCAACGAATTTTCTTTTGCGGAGATAAACGGTTGCACCGGCAACGATAACGGCAACGGCACCGGCAATAAGAGCCCATGCCCAAGCATTAACACCGGTATCGGTCTTACCGGGATTTACATCACCGTCAAGTGTGCCGAGTTCTTTTCCGCTTGCGTCAAAGATATGTGCAACTACATCGCCCTTGTGCTCGCCGTTCTGCTTTGTGGTCTCTGTGTAGTGAAGGTTGAGAACCTTAAGAGCCTTTTCGAACTGGCTTACAATGTACTTGCGCTCATCCTTTGTGTAAAGGTGAACAGTTTTGTCAGAAAGGTCGATGTTATCCTTTGTTTCCTCTATAATGCTGTGAAGCTCATCGTACTGGCTGTCGCTGATTGTGAGCTGGTTGACAATCTTTTGAGCCTGAGGAATATGTGTCGACTGATACTGCTTCGGAATGTTTGCGGTGATTTCTTCCATCAGTTTCTCATTATTGGAAGCTGCGGAAACTGCAAACGAAAAGCATCCGACTGCAACAATAAGGCACAAAACTACGCTTATGAATCTTTTCATTGGGAATTCTCCTTTTTTGTCTTGTATTGCAATTTGCCGTAAAACGGCGCGTGCGTACATCTTGATACTAAAGCAAGTCTATTATATACGACCGAAACCGAATTGTCAATACATTTTTAATATTTTTTTATTTGAAAAATCGTCTGCCCGATATTTTAATTCAAAGACCTTTCTTTTGTACAGCGCGTATGATACAATAAAAAGCGGAAAACAACACAAAAAGGAGTTTATATAATGGAAAAAACAATTACGGTAAAAGGCATCGGAAATGTCAGCACCGCGCCCGATACGGCGGTTGTGTCGCTTTTGCTCAAAAGCACAAACAGAAGCTATGACAGGGCGATGGAATACGCTTCGGAAAAGCTTTTGCAGCTGCAAAAGGCTCTTGAAGCAATCGGATTTGCCGCGGCGGACTTGAAAACCGAGAGCTTCAATGTTGCCGCAGAGCACAGGAGCGAACGCGACAAGAACGGGAATTATCATTCGGTGTTTGAGGGGTATTCCTGCCTGCAAAGACTAAAGCTCGAATTTGCTCTTGACACAAAGCTTCTCTCTCGCGTTCTCGCCGCAATAGCCGAATGTATTTCGGAGCCGGAACTGCAGATAAGATTTACCGTCAAAGACAAAGCCGCCGTCAGCGAAGCTCTGCTTGAAAGCGCCGCCGCAAATGCGAAGAAAAAAGCTCAAATACTTACAAAGGCGTCGGGCGTAAAGCTCGGTGAGCTAATAAGCATAATCTATGATTGGTCGGAGCTTGATGTATATTCAAATACGCATTACGAGGTCGAAGAAAACTGCTTGCGCTCTTGCGGCGCCGTGAATTTCGATATTACTCCCGACGATATCGAATCCTCCGACAGCGCGACATTCATCTTTACGATTCTGTAACAAGAAATCGGATTTGCGCCGACAATACGGGCTTATGGCGTCGGAAATCGCCTGTTTCTTCAGAGGACGGGCAAAAGCCGCTTGAAATAAACTCTTATATGTGATACAATGGACAAAAATTCAAAAACCCGAGGCATATCATATATGGAAAATAAAGAAAAAGTTTTGAAAGCCAAAAACGGGCTTCTCTACGGGGCAAACCAAACGCCGCCTCCCGCGGCTCTCATATTTTCGTCGCTTCAGCACGCTCTGCTCGTGCTCTCTCTCGGAATGGCACTCCCCGTCGCCGTAAGCCGCGCCGCCGGACTTAACCTTTTGAACAGCGCATCATACCTTGCCGCCGCACTGTTCTGTATGGGCATTACCGCGATTTTGCAGACCGTTCCCGGTAAATTCATCGGCTCGGGATATCAGTCGCTGTCCACAACGGACTCCGCCGCAATTTGCGCCTGCGTTCTCGCCGCGGAAACGGGCGGCATTCCGCTCGTGCTCGGTATGACGGTATTCTCCGGAATTCTGCGTGCGGTCATCGGCTCATTCGCATACCGACTTCGCAAGCTGTTTCCTCCGGAAGTCACCGGCACTATGGTATTTATTCTCGGAATCAACCTTGTTCCCACGGGATTCAAATATTTCCTCGGTGATGCAAAGCATATCGCGGTTGCCGCGATAACTCTGATTTTTATGCTTGCGTGCGCTCTGTTTATCAAGCCGCTCAAGCCCTATACCGCCCTTGCGGGCATAGTCTTCGGCTACATAGTGTCAGCCGCAACGGGCGTGTTCAGCCTTTCGGAGCTCTCGGCTCTAAAGCAACAGCCCGCGATTGCTCTTCCCATATATAATGAGCTTAAATTCTCATTTGACTGGAGTATGCTTATGCCGTTTGCGATAATCACCATCGCGGCGGTAGTCGATAATATCGGTGACTTTTCGGCATCCCAGCGTGCAAACGGCGTGGAAACGCCCGATTGGCACAGCATAGAGTCCGGCATTCGCGGAAGCGGCATAGGCACGGCGTTTTCCGCACTGATAGGCGGCTCGGCGCAGTCCACAGCCACAACAAACATCGGAATTGCGAACTCCGCGGGCATCACCAGCCGCATAGTCGCTTATGTTGCGGGCGGAATGCTTGTGGCTGTATCTTTCTTTCCCGGAATCTCCGGCGTGCTTTCCATGATTCCCGAGCCCGTACTCGGCGCGGTAATCCTTTACAGTATGTGCTACATTATGTCGGGCGGATTCGAGACTCTGTCCGGCAGAGAGCTCAACGACCGCCGCATATTCACCATATTCTTAAGCGTCGGGGCGTCTGTAAGCACGCTGATTCCCGGACTGTACGATTTTCTTCCGGAAAGCGTATCCAAAGTCATCGTATCGCCTATGGTAATGGGCGTGTGCGTCCTCATAATAGTTACGCTCATCGGAAAAATAGGCTCAAAAAAGCATTATTCGTTCTCGACCGGAGTCGGGGCAAAGGAGCTTCTTGCACTGGATGACGAGCTCAAGCGCGTATGCGGCGAATGGGGCACCGACCGCGTACTGTACCGCAAGCTTCAAATCAGCCTGAACGCTTTGTGCGAGGGACTTTGCGAAGCAGACGAGAGCACACGCGTTCATCTGAAGATAAGCTATGACGGCTTGCAGGTCAAGCTTAATCTTTACACGGACGGAAGCACAATAAGCGCCGCAAAATCCGATGAGCCGTCCGCACTGTCGATTGCTCTTTCAATGCTTCCGAATATGTTTGACAATGTCCGCACGGAAGTAAAAGACGGCAAGCTCACCGCATCTCTTGACGCCGATATATAGGCTTTCGGAGAATATTTCGAACTTTTTTCATACGAAAAGCAGACTGATAAAAATATCAGCCTGCTTTTGTCTTTTTCGGTGTCGCCGCAAAAAATATCGACAAATTCCGCTCCGAATGCAGAAAAAGCGATATATTCCGTTCAATTCGGGATTGACACCGGAGCGCTATATTTGTATAATATATTAAGTTATATGTTTAAGAGGATAATGTATGGAAAAAAACGAAAACGAAAATGCCCAGTATTCGCTGCTCAAAAACGATTACTTTATTAAGCATCTTTCAAAAAAATTTATAATCAGCTCAATAATATCCACACTGTCGGTTTTTGCCGGCTCGCTTATAGATACGCTTATCGTCGGATTCTTTCTCGGAGAGGAAGGCTTGTCCGCGATGTCGCTCGTCAGTCCGGTATATCTTATATTCTACACGGTCGGCGCCACAATCGGCATCGGCTCGAGCATACTCGCAAGCCGTGTTCTGGGAAAAAGCGATGTTGACGAATACCGACGCATATTCACCTCAGCCACCATATCGCTTCTGCTTGCCGCAGTAGTCATGGTGCTTGCATCCTATGTGTTCTTCAATCCGATTGCAGACCTCCTTTGCGGAAATGTCACCGACGCACGCAAGGATATGTTCAGACAATACCTGCTTTACTATATTCCGGGCGGCGCTTTTACGCTTATGACTTATGTGCCGTTGTATTTTCTCAAAACAGACGGCAAGCCCAAGCTTTCATCGCGCCTGTTCACCCTGTCCGCGGTGATGAATGTCATTCTGTCGTGGCTGTTTATGAGTCCCATAGTCGATATGGGCATCGGCGGTGCAAGCCTTGCGACCTCAATCTCGATGGGAACGGTCACGGTGCTCGGCTTTATCCTCATTCTCCGCGGGAACACCGAGCTTCGCTTTGTTAAAAAATCCCTCTCGTGGAAGCGCTGGAAGGACTCCGCCGTCGCCGGCATTCCCAACGGTATGAACAATCTGCTCAATTCCGCGCGCATTCTGCTTATAAATATGCTGCTGATGTTCACCGGAGCAGGCGCTTTTCTTTCGTGCTACACGGTAGTCCGAAATGTGACCGATATCTTAAACTCCGTCATTCTCGGAGTGTCCTCCGCCATTATCCCGCTTGCCGGAGTTTTGTTCGGCGAGAGAGATTACGCCGGCAACCGTATGGTTATGCGGCACGCCATGAAGCTCGGACTGCGCATTATGATTCCGCTTGTCGTGGTCGTATCGGCGCTTCCCGACATCATATTCCCCATATTTGCCGTAAAAGATGCCGCTTTGCTTGCGGAAGGCAGATGGGCGCTTCCGCTTTCGTGCATCGGACTTATCATCGGATATATCAACACGCTTTACACGGGATATCTCACCGCAACAAAGCACGAGGCTCTTGCGACCGTTATCGTAATACTCAGAATGTTTGCGGCTCTTGCCGCGTTTGCGTTCCCGCTTTCCGTGCTTTTCGGCTCAAAGGGTATCTGGGCGAGCCTGTCTCTTGCGGAAATTGCCGCCTTTGCGATATATCAACTTATCGCATTCATAATGAGAAAGCGCAATCCGTCGCTTGACAAATACCTGCTCAATACCGAAAAAGAGCACGAGGGCGATATTTCGTTCTCCGTTCCCAACGCGGTAGACGGCATCGTGTTCGCCTCCGAGCAAATCTCCGGATTCTGCGAGGATAACGGAATAGATATGCGCCGCTCAATGCGTGTCAGCCTTGCGATTGAGGAGATTCTTACATTCCTCAACGCGCACTGCCTCTCGCAGGACGAAAACGGCTACACCGATGTCCGCGTGTGCAAGCTCGAAAACGAGGTCATGGTGCGCTTCCGCTATGTCGGCGAAATATATGACCCGACGGCGTACTATAAAAACAACGAGGCGAGCGAAGAACTGCAAGAGGAGCTTGTCGGGCTTAAGCTGATTATGAAGTCGGCGTCTCTTGTCAATTTCAGCCAGACGCTCGGCGCAAACAACCTTATGATAGTTTTCTGATTTTAAGAGGTATACAGATTGATACAAGAAGCAAAAACAGTTCATTTTGACGCAAACGGCGAAGATATCGTCTTTGCCGAATACCGTCCCGAGGATTTTGACAGTTATTTTCACTGTCTGCACGCATTTTTCGTTGACGGATATCCGTATAAGGATTATCTCAAAAAAGATACTCTTCAGGCTATGATTGATACGGGCGACCTCATCGTGCTTTTGGCAAAGAACAGCAAGGGCGAGGTTGTCGGCACAACAGCCGCGCAGTGCGTTTACGGAGAAAACGGCTCATCCGTATTTCTGACACTGCGACGCGTCGCGGACGGCTACAAGATGCTCGGCATCGCAACGGCGCAGGAAACACTTTTACTTAAGCTGATAGAAGAGCGTTTTCCGGACGCTCTGTCGATAAATGCCGAGGTCGTCACACACCGCGACCACAGTCAGATTACGCTCAGCCGCCGCGGATTTTCTCTCTGCGGACTGTGCCTTACTCTTTATCACAGCAAGGTGCTGATGCCTAATCTTGAGTTTCCGCCGCACAGCCGTATGACGCTTGCGGTGTACGAAAAGCCTCTTGCCGTTCATACCGTCACGGTATATGCTCCGCCCGAGCACCGTGCGTTTATCGAAGAAGTCTACCGCACTCTCGGCGTCCCCTGCACAATCCGCAGCGAAGATATCGCTCCCGCAGAGCCGCTTCGCTACCACATTGACCACTACGACGAGCATGAGGCGGCAGAGCTGTTTATCGACCGTTGCGGCGCATTTGACGAGTCGCTCGAGCGCGACATACACGAGCTTATTGCCAAAGGATATACGATTGTCGCTTTCGTCAATCTTCGACAAAGCGGCTGCTCCGAAGTCTACAATTCGTTGCGTCGGCTGAAGTTCCGTTTTTCGGGCTTAAAGCCGCTTGTTGCGATAGGCGAGCTTATGATTATGTCAAATACGGAAAACTATTTCGGTGATTTCAAAGACCTTGTATTACCAAGCGGCAAAGAATCAATGCTTGAATATATATTAAAGGAGAAAGTATGAAAAAACAGGGAATTCGGCAAAAACTCAGCAAACTGATTCTTATTATTGTAGTAGTCGTTCTTATTGCAGAGGCAGCCGGCTCAATAATTTCCATGATGAACATGAGACAGAAGGCTCTCGAAACCGCGACAAGCGACGCCGTGGAACGACTTGCAGAGCTTGCAAGCGACCGTGCGGAGCTTGCCGACTCAATGTTGCGCATAGCGCAGAACCAAACACTGCTTGTAAAAGAGGGCGCAGAGGAGATAATCGGCAACGCCGAGAAATATCTGCTCGGCTACCACGAGGACGGACTGCCCGACCTTGCCTGCGCCGACGAAGAACGCCATTTGATAAATGTCGCCGTGCCCGAAGAATTTTTGAAGAATGTCGAGAAAAACGAAGACGGCGCACTTACATACGCCGAGCTTGACCGCACCGTTCCCACGGGCGGCAAATTCACCGTAAACGAAGAGCTCTACCTCGGCAGTCTGCTTATAAATGAGTTCTCACAGATATATCACTTCCGCACCGAGGGCACCGAAGATGAGTACAAGGGCTTTGCCGCATCGTATTTCTGCTTTGCGGATACCGGCTTCTATGTAATCGGCGACCCCAAGCTTGAAAGCACCGCGCTCATCGCCTGCGACGGACGCACACGCGGCTGGTATGTCGGCACGCTCGACGGCTACAATAACGGCAAGCTTTCAAAAGCGGGCGTGTTCTGGTCGGAGCCGATTCAGGATGCCGCAGGACGCGGAACATCCATGGTTTGCGCCGCGCCTATCATCGTAAACGGTGAGGTCGTCGGCGTTGCCGGAAGCGGCGGACTTATCAACGACTTTGCAGACCTTGTAAAATCATCCACCCTCGGAAGCACCGGCTTTTCATTTATGGTAAGCCGCAG
Organism: Eubacteriales bacterium; assembly: GCA_045627885.1. Lineage (GTDB taxonomy): Bacteria > Bacillota > Clostridia > Oscillospirales > CAG-272 > CALCTE01. The sequence continues at coordinate 4,200 of JAZQOM010000045.1, read as the reverse complement.
CACAGGCAAGGTTGCCATCAACCCGAACGACACCGCTACCGCTTCAAAAGAAAGCGAGGTTATGGCGGGAACGGATTTGACGCAAAGCAAGAATGAAGCACTCGTCAAGCTTGCAAAGACGGTATGCGACAGCAAGAACGGTAACCTCGACACAATCCGAATCGACGGTACCGACTGCTACCTTTCATACTCCGCACTCGAAAACAACGACTGGACAATGGTAACGGTTATCAGCAAAAACGATGACCTTATCATGCAGGGCTACAACAAGCTCAACGACCAGATTCGCACCGCATTTATTGTGTTCTTTGCAATATTCGCGGTTCTCGTGCTTGTCAGCCTGCTTGTTGCAAACACCTTCTCAAAGCGCTTCACAACTCCCATTATCAAACTCAAGGACGGAGTTGATACCATCGGAAGCGGTAACCTCAACCATGTAATCGACATAAAGACAAACGATGAGATTGAAGACCTCGGCAATGCGTTCAACGAAATGACGCACAGCCTCAACGACTACATCAATAACCTTGCCGCCGTAACCGCGGAAAAAGAGCGTATCGGCGCAGAGCTTGATGTTGCCGCTCACATTCAGGCGTCGATGCTGCCGTGTATCTTCCCCGCATTCCCCGAGCGCAAGGAATTTGATATCTATGCAACGATGAACCCCGCAAAAGAGGTCGGCGGCGACTTCTACGACTTCTTTATGGTCGATGAGCGCCACCTTGCGATAGTCGTTGCCGATGTCTCCGGAAAGGGCGTTCCCGCCGCGTTGTTTATGGTCATCGGTAAGACGCTTATCAAAGACCATACCGTTCCGGGATGCGACCTCGGCACAGTATTCTCCGAAGTAAACAATCTGCTTTGCCAGGCAAACAGCGAGGGATTGTTCATAACCGCATTCGAGGGAGTTCTTGACCTCGTAACCGGCGAATTCCAATTTGTCAACGCAGGGCATGAAATGCCGTATATCTATCACAAGGGCGGCGACTTTGAGTTTAAGAAAGTCAAGGCGGCATTCGTTCTCTCCGGTATGGAGGATATGAAGTATCACGCAGGCTCGATTATGCTCGAAGAGGGCGACAAGATATTCCAGTACACCGACGGTGTAACGGAAGCCACCGACGCAAATAATCAGCTCTACGGTATGGAAAGACTGACAAAGATTCTGAATACAGTCAAGGAGAAGCGCCCCGACGAGATACTGCCGGCAGTCAAAGCCGACATCGACAAGTTTGTCGGAGAAGCTCCGCAGTTTGACGATATCACCATGCTCGGTCTTGAATTCAAAGAAAAGATGAAGGAATAATGAAGAAAGAAATAACTGTACAGGCAACCATAAGCAATGTCGATACGGTCACGGATTTTATAAACGAACAGCTTGAAGCGCACGACTGTTCTATAAAAGCGCAGACGCAAATCGACATAGCGATAGACGAAATATTTGCAAATATAGCAAATTACGCATACGGCGACGGCACGGGAGAGGCGACCGTTTCGGTTGAGTTCGGCGAAGAGCCCGATGTTGTCACGATTTCGTTTGCAGACGAAGGAATCCCGTTCAATCCGCTTGAAATGGATGCACCCGATGTCACGCTGTCTGCCGAGGAGCGAAAAATCGGCGGACTCGGCATATTCATCGTCAGAAAGACGATGAACAGCGTCGAATACAAGTATAAAGACGGCAAAAACATTCTGACCATCAAAAAGAGCATCTCATAAAAAGCGGAATACAAAAGAAAAAGCGCGCAAGCAAAAACGCCCGCGAAGTCTTATAGGCTTCGCGGGCGTTTTATATATAATGCCTTGTAATGCCCCGCTTGTATGTATCGCTATCGCGCGAAGGAATCACCGCTATTGCTTTGATTATCGTCGGATTTATTGCTTTGATGACCGTCATCTGTGCGGGAATTCAGCAATTTATTGTTTTGATAAACAATCGTATCGCTGTTCTCAATGAGTTGACCTAAACCGTATGTCAAAAATGAACCTATCCAAGAAAGAAACGAGCCTAATGCGCCTACCAATATACCGTATAAAAAGCCGTTTGTGAATATCAGTATTACTCCGATGATACAATTACATATAATGCCTATAATACCGTTGCCAGTGTTTTTATTTTGCCGCCGATGTTGTCAAACATAATATAGCCTTCGAATTTGTTTTTTGCATTATATCATATACCGACAAACAAAGCAAGCGGCGTTTCGCCGTTCGGGTTTTCCGTTTGATGTGTTTTTTATAAATTGTTTATTTTTTTACGAAGCGGCAAAATCTTTTTCGGCGATACAGATAATTCGTCGATTCCGATGTTGAGAAAATATTCCGTAAGCTCCTCATCGGCGGCAAGCTCACCGCATATTCCCACAGGTATTCCCGCATTATGTGCATTGTCTGCAACCATTTTTATAAGGCGCAAAACAGACGGATGCTTCGGGTTAAAATGCCTTCCGAGCTGACTGTTGCGGTCGCACGCAAGAGTGTACTGAGTAAGGTCGTTGCTTCCGATGCTAAAAAAATCACAGATTTTTGCAAGCTCGTCACTCATTATCGCGGCGGCGGGCGTTTCAACCATTATGCCTATCTTTACTTTGTCATCAAAAGGCTTGTTTTCGCCCCCAAGCTCGCGCTTGACCTCTTCGGCAATCGCTTTGGCTTCTTCAATTTCCCAAGCGGAAGCAATCATCGGGAACATAATCGACAGATTGCCGTAAACCGATGAACGATACAACGCGCGAAGCTGAGTCTTAAACATTTCTTTTCTTTCTAAGCAAATTCGGATTGCCCTTGTGCCGAGAGCCGGATTTTGCTCCTTCGGAAGAGCAAAATAGTCGGTGCTTTTGTCGGAACCGATGTCGCAGGTGCGAATAATCACTTCCTTGCCCGCAAGTGCTTTGAGTACCTCCGAATAGCTTGCAAACTGCGTTTCCTCGTCAGGATAATCGTTGCTTTCAAGATACAAAAACTCGCTCCTGAAAAGCCCTACTCCCTCTCCCGTGTTTTCGATAACATCCTTTACATCGGAAGGACTTCCGATGTTGCAAAACAGTTTTACGCTTCGCCCGTCCGAAGCTTTTGTTTGAACGCCTTTATATTTCAACAGTTCTTTCTGTATATTTTGTTCGTTTGCGATACGCTCCATGTATTTGACTTCCGTCTCGCCGTCCGGCTCTAAAACGATTTCTCCGGTTGTGCCGTCCAACAGTAGCGGCTTGCCGTCGTCCGCGTCACAAAACCGTTCTTCCGGATTTATAACGGCGGGAATGCCCAGATTTCTTGCGAGAATTCCGGTGTGACCGTTCGGAGTTCCGTTATATAGTATAAAGCCCTTGACCTGATTTCTGTCAAGCAGAATGGTCTGCGACGGTGTTAAATCATCGGCTGCGATTATTACCGGCGCGTCAAAACTGAATCGGTCGTCATTGTTGCCGCAAAGAACAGCTGCTATTCTTTGCGCGACATCCTTTATATCGGCACTTCTTTCACGCATATACTCGTCGTCCGTGCTTTCAAAAAACAGCGCCATTTTATCTCCCGCTTGCGAAACCGCCGACTGCGCCGTGAGAGAAAACTGATATATTCCGTCTTTTACGGCATCCTCAAAGTCAAGGTCTTCCGCCATCAAGGCGTGTGTTTCAAACAAAGCGGCAAAATCCGCGCCGGCATCGTTCTGCGCCTTTGCCGCAAGCTCGTTTAACTGCGAAATCGCCTGCTTTTGCGCTTGCTTGAAACGGCTCCATTCGGTATCCGCGTTTGTAAATTCTTCTTTCTGCGAATAAACATCGTCGGCTTTTTTTATCCTCAGCTGCGCCGATGCCAATCCCGGAGAAATACCTGTCGAAAATATCTTTTTCATATTTATACTCCGATTTTTCAAAGATTTTCTTCAAAAAACGCTTTAAGAGCTTCCGAAGACTTTTCCTCATCGCCGCCGTCAACGGTAATATGTATGCTGTCGCCGTTCTTTACGCATAATCCCATAAGTGCAATTACCCTTGCTGCGTCGGCACTTTCTTCGCCTTTCTCTATGGTGATTTTACTGTCAAGAGATTTTGCAAGCTTGCACAGCAAGCCGGCAGGTCGGGCATGAATTCCCAATTCGTCGGTAATAAGATAATCAAAAGTCTTCATGATGAGCGTCCTTTCCCCTTATAAAATCATGCAAGAAAAATGTACCATGTTTTCGCGGTAAAATCAAGTACC
>JAZQOM010000044.1:0-25347 GCA_045627885.1 Eubacteriales bacterium | reverse complement strand
GGAAGGCGCAGACGATATCGGATTTTACATTGGCCCCGAGGGCGGTCTTTCCGCTTCGGAAATAGAACTCATTAAAAAAGAAAATGTCGCGCTGTGCGGTCTCGGAAGCAGAATTTTGAGGACGGAAACGGCTTCGGGATGGGTGTTGTCGGCGCTTATGCTTATGTCGGGAAATCTTTGAAAAAAAGTATATAAAAAGGCAGTTTTGCATTCGCAAAACTGCCTTTTTTATTGCATTATTTTACTTTTTTCAAAGCGTCAGTCATTTTCTCTCAAATTTGAAGGTCAGCTTTTCTTCAAGGTCGTATTTTTCGTATAAAAGCTTGACAATACAGTACGCGGCAACGGCAAAAAGCGAGCCGAAAACCGCTCCGGCGACAACATCGCTCGGATAGTGGACAAACAGGTAAACTCTCGATACGCACATAAGCGCTCCGAGCACAAGCGCGGGTACTCCGAAGCTCTTTTTATAAAACATCATTGATACCGCCGCCTCGAACGCCGCGAGAGCATGTCCGGACGGAAACGAACCGTCCGAAAGCTCCGGAATAAGCAGACTTTGCCTTATGCTCTCATAGCCAGCCACGGTGTACGGGCGCGGTCTTGCGACAATATGCTTTATCACTCCGTTGCCTAACGCAAGTCCCGAAATAAGCGCTATGGCGACGGTGATTCCCATTCTTCGTGTTTTCTTGAAGCAAAGCATAAGAAGGGCACAAATTATGAAGAATACTCCCTTTTCCCCGAGCAGGCTTATTATCTGCCAGAACACATCGCAAAAGGAGCATTGAATGGCTTCCCGAAGCCCGTTGAGAATGGAAAAATCAAGCTTTGTTATCGTCTCGAACACTTTTCATTCTCCTGACTGATATCATTGAATACCCACCTAATCTGCACGGCGTAAACCGCAAAAAACAGCGCTGTTTTTACTGCCGAAATTATGAGGAAATAAATGATTCCGCTCGTGCCGTCAAACAGCTCTTCGAGTCCCGTTATAATGAAAACCGTAACTATTGCCTGCGCCGCCCAAAGCACAAAATATCTTCGCGCGGATTTGGCTATTCCGGTTGTATTGCTGAAAACGAAAAATCTATTCAGAATGTAATTGAGAACCGAAGCGAAAAAGCGTGCCGGAAGAAAAACTATGAGCTCAACCGCAAGCGTATAAAAGAATCCCGATGCCGCCCAGCTTATGCTGAAATTCAAAAAGTCGTGTAGAATGGTATGGATTATATTTTCCACAAGCACGCACGAAAGCGAGCTTGCCGAATACTTCACAAAGCGCTCGTAATGATGGTATTTCCCGCGAATAAAATCCGCAATACGGACAAGCATATTGTTTTTCATTCAAAGGACTCCTTTCCTCGAGCTTTTTTGACAAGCTTATACATTTCCAAGTTTAGATTATACCCCAAAATAAAATAAAAGCAAGTCCTTTTTCGGCGCGGTATTCTTTTTTCTTTTATTTACTATAAAAATATTGAAATTATAAATTATTTGAGGTATAATAATATGTATTATTGGATATACCGACCGATTATCGGAGGAAGCAAGCTTTGGACGAAAAAAATTACATCCGGAATTTCAGCATAATCGCTCATATCGACCACGGCAAAAGCACGCTCGCGGACAGGCTTCTCGAAAAAACAGATACCGTCGCAAAGCGTGAAATGAGCGAACAGCTCCTTGACAATATGGAGCTTGAACGCGAAAGAGGAATCACGATAAAAGCCCGTGCCGTGAGAATGAACTACACTGCAAAGGACGGAAAAGAATACATATTCAATCTGATTGACACGCCCGGTCATGTTGACTTCAACTATGAGGTTTCGAGGTCGCTTAAAGCCTGTGAGGGCGCTCTGCTTGTGGTGGACGCAACTCAGGGCATCGAAGCGCAAACTCTCGGAAACACTTATCTTGCGCTCGACAACGACCTTGAAATTGTGCCCGTAATAAACAAGATTGACTTACCGAGTGCCGATATCGACGGCACGCGAAAGGAAATAGAGGATATCATCGGCATTCCCGCCGAGGACTGCCCCGCAGTCTCCGCAAAGACGGGACTGAATATAGAGGATGTGCTCGAAAAGGCGGTGACGGATATTCCCGCCCCCGAGGGCGACGAGAACGCTCCGCTGAAAGCACTGATATTCGACTCTTACTACGATTCGTACCTCGGTGTCGTCGTATATGTCCGCGTTTTCGACGGCAAGGTTAAAGCGGGCGACCGCATACGCTTTATGGAGGGAAAGTCGGAATTTGATGTAGTAAATGTCGGCTTTATGCGCCCGTTCGGTCTTGAGCCTGCCGCGGAAATTTCGGCAGGCGATGTCGGCTACATCACGGCAAGCATCAAGAGCGTCGGAGATACGAGAGTCGGCGACACGGTAACTCTTGCCGATAATCCGGCGGATACGGCTTTGCCGGGCTACAAAAATGTTCTGCCGATGGTTTACAGCGGCGTTTATCCGGCAGACGGCTCGCGCTACGGCGATTTGAGAGACGCTCTCGAAAAGCTGAAGCTCAACGACGCGTCGCTTGTCTTTGAGCCGGAAACATCAAAGGCTCTCGGATTCGGCTTCCGCTGCGGTTTTTTGGGACTTTTGCACATGGAAATAATCCAAGAGCGTCTCGAAAGAGAGTTTAACATCGACCTTATTACCACGGCGCCGAGCGTAATATACGAATTCGACACAAAGAGCGCCGGAAGAATAAGCATAAACAATCCTTCAAATTACCCTGCCGCCGACGATATCGAAAAGGCGTATGAGCCCGTCGTCGCGGCAAACATAATCACTCCGTCGGAATATGTCGGGGGAATTATGGATTTGTGTCAAGAGCGCAGAGGCGTGTTCAACGATATGCGCTATCTCGACACGACAAGAGTTGAAATGCACTACACTCTGCCGCTGAACGAGATAGTATACGACTTTTTCGACGCGCTTAAATCGCGCACGAAGGGATATGCGTCGCTTGACTATGAGATAGCGGGGTATGAGGAATCAAAGCTTGTAAAACTCGATATCATCATTTCGGGCGACCAGGTAGATGCCCTCTCGTTCATCGTTCACGCGGACAAGGCGTACGCAAGAGGCAGAAAGATTTGCGAAAAGCTCAAGGACAATATGCAAAGAGAGCTTTTTGAGGTGCCTATTCAGGCTGCGATAGGCGGCAAGATTATCGCAAGAGAAACGCTCAAGGCGGTTCGCAAGGATGTCCTTGCAAAGTGCTACGGCGGCGATATAACAAGAAAGAAGAAACTTCTCGAAAAGCAGAAAGAGGGCAAAAAGCGTATGCGCTCGTTCGGAAGCGTATCGCTCCCGCCAGAAGCCTTTATGGCAGTCTTGAAGCTTGACGACGACCAGTAAAACAAGGTGATTTTATGAACAATCTCGGGTTGTATATTCACATCCCATTCTGCATACACAAATGCGGCTACTGCGACTTCTACTCGATGGAAGCAAACGACGCGGGAAAGGACAGGTACCTTTCCGCGCTCGGAGAATACATAGATTCCTATGCGCTCCAGGCGGCAAACAGAGACATCGACACCGTATATATCGGCGGCGGAACTCCGACCTGCCTCGATACGCAAAAGCTCGTAAAGCTGATAAAAACGATAAAGAAAAAATTTTATGTGGTCGATGGCTGTGAATTTACCGTGGAAGCAAATCCCGGCACGGTAAATCTTGCTGACCTCAAAAAGCTCAAAGCCGCGGGGGTCACAAGGCTGAGTCTCGGCGCGCAGAGCGTGCACGACAAGGAGCTCAACGGACTTACGAGAATATACAAGGCAGAGCAGCTCTTTGCGGCTCTCGATGCCGCGGTTGCCGCGGAAATTCCGGAGATAAGCGTTGATGTGATGTACGGCATTCCGCATCAGACGGTGTACTCCCTGTTTGAGACGATAGACAAGCTCACCTCGTATAAAAATGTCAATCATGTTTCTCTTTACGGACTTATGATAGAAGAGGGTACGGAGTTCTGCAAGTATAAGGATATCCTGCCGCTTCCCGACGAAGACCTCGAAAGAGAAATGTACTTCAAAGCGGCGGAGCATCTCGAAAGTCTCGGCTACAAGCAGTACGAGATATCAAATTTTGCAAAGCCGTCTCACGAGAGCCGCCATAATATGAAATACTGGAACTGCGACGAATATATAGGGCTCGGTCCGGGCGCGCATTCGTACTACGAGAACAAGCGCTTTTCGTATAAGCGCGATATAGAGCTTTTCTGCTCCGGCGACGGCGAAAGCGTGATAGACGAATATATGGAAATTCCGAAAAAAGACCGCATAGGCGAATATGTAATGCTTCGCTTAAGGCTTACGGACGGCATTGATACCGCCGAATTCTTAAAAAAATTCGGCGTGGAGTTCGATTCTCTGTTCTTCGATAAAATATCGCCCTATGTATTTCAGGGCTATGTGACAAATAAAAACGGAAAATACAGTCTGACAAGAGAGGGAATGTATGTCTCAAACAGAATTCTTGCAGACATCATCGACCTTTAACGGAGGTGTAATCTTGGCATACAGAAACGAAAAAAGAGACGCCTTTGGGAGCGCCGAGGCGGCGGAAAATGTAATAGCCGGACGAAACGCGGTAAGAGAGCTTCTTTCGAGCGGCAGGGCGGTTGACAAAATTCTGATACAGTCCGGAAGCAGAGAGGGTTCGATAATTCCTCTTGCCGCCATGGCAAAAAATAGGGGCATTCCCGTCACCGACTGCGACAAGCGAAAGCTCGACAAGATTGCGGGCGGCACATTCCATCAGGGAATTATCGCGTACGCGGCGGCAAAGGAATACTGCTCGGTTGACGATATACTGAAAATCGCGCACGACAGAAACGAGCTTCCGCTTATTCTCGTGCTCGACGGCATAGAAGACCCGAGAAATCTCGGCGCGATAATAAGATGCGCGGAGGGTGCGGGCGCTCACGGCGTAATAATATCAAAGCGGCACAGTGCGGGGCTTTCCCCCGTCGCGGTTAAAACCTCCGCGGGAGCCGTCGAATATATGGCGATAGCCAAGGTTGCAAACATCGCCGCCGCCGTTGATGAGCTTAAGGAAAAAGGCGTGTGGACATTCTGCGCGGATATGGACGGAGAATACTTCGGCTCCGCGCCGTTTGACAGAGCGACGGCGATAATTCTCGGCAACGAGGGCGTCGGCGTGTCAAGGCTTGTAAAGGAAAAATGCGACTATACCGTATCTATTCCCATGAGAGGTAAAATATCGTCACTCAATGTTGCGGCATCGGCCGGAATTCTGCTGTATGCGGCAAGCGGTAAACAAACATCGGCGGGAGGTACAACATGAACGAAAACAAAGACAATATAAGCTACGAAGAGCTTCTCAAGAGTATCAATTCCGCAATAGAGGAAAGCGAAAAAGAAGAGAGCTCCGGAATCAGCGACGAAATGGTGGAAGCTCTTAAAAAAGCGGAAGCCGAAAGGGAAAGTGCCGAAAGTGCAGAAAACGGCGGCAATACCGAAATCAAAGCCGATGTGCCGAAAACAGAAGAGCCGGAAGCAAAAGAAAATTCTTCCGACGATATCATCGAGCAAATCAAAGCGGCGGAGCAAAAAAGAGAAGCCGAGGAAAATGCCGTCTCGGGCGACACGGAAGAAAGCGTAAAGCCCGATGTTGATGACCTTTTGGCAAAAACGATAGAAATACCCTCGTTTTCCGGAAGGCATAAGCATTCATCGGTTGACGAAAATTACAGAAAAAAAATAACCGACACATTTGCGCGGTTAAAGCTTCATAACGCTTATAAGGATGCTATGCCCAAGCACATGAGCGGTGACATTCTGGTTGACCAGATGAACATAGCGCGCCACATTTCGGATATGGAAGCCGAAAAAAGCAAGGCTCCGACGGCGACGGAAGACGCCATGAAGGCGGCAACGGCGGAATTTACGGTAAAGGACAAGCTCGGCAAGGAAGGCGACGCGGCTCTTGCGGACGCATTCGGCGACACTGCGGATATTCCGCATTTTGAAACGAGCGACGATTCCTATATTCTCGACAAAAATCCCGAATCCGAGAAGCCTTCGCACAAAAAGCAGAGTGAGCCATTCTTCAAAAAAGCAAAGAAATTCGCGGCGGCTGTCTCCGCATCTGCCGAAAAGAGCTCCGAAAAGCGCATTGTCACGGACGAATACACCTCTTTCGAGCAGAATAAAAAGTTCTTGTCCGGATTCAAAAAAGAAAACGACTCGCTTGTGACGCGAATTCTGCTTACGGCTGTGCTTTCGATTATCCTGTTCTACATAGACCTCGTTCCGGTGGTCAGCTTTATAAAGCTCCCGTCATTCCTGATGCCTCCGGAATTCAATGTCATATACACTCTTGTTCAGATGCAGCTTTTGCTGTTCCTTATGCTCGTCAACTGGAAGGGCATCGCAAGAGGCTTCGCCTCTCTTATGAGATGGCGTCCCGACCCCTATGCGATAACGCTTACCGCATCGGTGGCGGTTATTATTCACGATATTGTCACCATGCTGACCTGTTCAAAGGCAAACTGCGTATGTGTGTATAACAGCGTTTGCGCGGTTTCTTTCATCACGGGACTTGCCTATGAATTCATGAACTTCAAAACAAGGCTTTCGTCTTTCAGAGTGTCTTCGGGTAAATCCGCAAAATATGTAATATCCGAATTAAACGGAAAGTCGTCCGAAGCCGAGGTATTCTCGGACTACGCCGACGATATGCGCGGCGATATGTACTGCGTATCAAAGACGAAATTTACAAGCGGAGTAATGAACAAAATTTACGCTCCGGCAAAAATAGAGCGCTATACAAAATTTGCAATAGCGGCTTCTCTTGCGCTGAGCGTCATATTCTTTATTGTAGCCGTAAAGGACGGCGGAAGCACCGGTTATCACGCATTTACTCTCTGCCTTATGCTCAGCCTGCCCGTGTCGATGTTTATGTCTGCGGCTTATCCCGCGGCACACGCGCAGTCGATGCTTGAGCAGTACGGCACGGCGATTCTCGGTGCCGACAGTGCCGATACCCTTGCCAAAGCCGGAGTGATGAGCTTCAACGACGGCGATGTATTCCCGTCCACGGGAATAAAGGTCAACAACATCTACATATACGGAAACAACCGCATCGACCATGTCATTTACTATGCGGCAGGTGCGTTTGCAAAGCTCGGCGGGCCGCTTAACGATGTATTTTCAAGCGCAGACGAGGACGGCGCAGGTGCCTGCTCCGACATAAGAATAATTCAGATAGCACAAAACGGATTTACTATGCTTGCCGACGGTAAGATAGTCACGATGGGAAAAGCAACATATTTGCGCGAAAAGGGCTATCTCACGGAAACTACGGAGTCCGACGCGGCTTACGAATCAAAGAGCGGCAGAATAATGTATATGGCGTTTGACAACTCCATAGCCGCAAAGTTCTACATCAAATACACGATGGACCCTGAATTCGAGGTGCTTTTGACAAAAGCCGACAGCATCGGCGTCTACATCGGAATACGAACATTCGACCCCAACATCGACGACAGTCTGCTTGCGCAAAGCCTTAACCTCAAAAAATATCCCGTAAAGGTCGTAAAGCTAAAGGAATTCGACAGCGTGGTAACCGAAACGGAGGTCTGCGACTGTCCCGCGGTTTCAAGAGGCTCAAGAGGCGGCTCAAAGGCGCTTCTTTCCGCGATGATGCTCTCGAACAGAATAAAACAGCTCAAGAAGATTCTGCTTGTTGCGACGGGCATCTCGATGCTCGCCGCCGCGCTCATAATGTTCCTTCTGCTCCATGCGGGAACATTTACATCAACCTATGCTTTCTATCCGATAATGTTCCAGCTTCTCTTTACGGCTATATCGGCTTGCATATCAAATCTTTACTTAAAATAACTTTCGGAGGAAACTATGAAATACGCTGTTATACTCTGCGACGGAATGGCAGACTACAAAATGAATAATCTCGGCGGCAAAACTCCCATGTCGGTAGCCGCAAAACCATATATGAATATGCTCGCTTCAAAAGCCGTTTGCGGTATGGCGCAGCATGTTCCGGCTCACATGGTGCCGGAGAGCGACACCGCAAATCTCTCGGTAATGGGATATGACCCGGCAATATACTCAAAGGGACGCTCACCTCTCGAGGCGATGAGCATGGGACTCGATATGTCGCCCGACGATACCGCTTTTCGCAACAACTTCGTAACGCTTACGGAGGGCGGAAAATACGAGGACAAGACGATTCTCGACCACAGCTCCGGTGAGATTACAACGGAAGAGGCAGACGAGCTCATTAAAGCTGTAAACGAGGCTTTCGCAGACGAAAATCGCCATTGGTACACGGGCGTAAGCTACCGTCACTGCCTTTTGTGGAAAAACTGCCCCGGCGAATACAATTTTAACAGACCGCACGATATTCTCGGAAAAACAATAGGAGAATACCTGCCAAAAGGCGAAGTCGGAGATGTTTACAGAGAGCTTATGGAAAAGAGCTTTGAGGTGCTCGACAATCATCCCGTCAATGTAAAAAGACGCGCAGAGGGCAAAAATCCCGGCAACTCGATATGGCTTTGGAGCCCCGGAAAAAAGCCGACTCTGCCGCAGTTTTACGATAAATTCGGAAAGAAAATGTCGGTAATATGCGCGGTTGACCTTATAAAGGGAATCGGAAGATGCGCCGGTGCCGATGTAATAAATGTTGAGGGCGCGACGGGCAATTTCCGCACGAACTACAAGGGCAAGGGCGAAGCCGCGATAAATGCTCTCAAAAACGGAAGCGACCTTGTATATGTTCATATAGAAGCGCCCGATGAGAGCGGTCACGGCGCAAATCTCGACGAAAAAATTAAGTCGATTGAGCTTATCGATACGCACATTCTCGGCCCCGTGTACGAATATCTCAAGGCGTCGGGAGAGGATTTTAAGATTATGGTCTCCCCCGACCATCCGACACCCGTATCGGTGCGTTCACATACGCACGAGCCCGTTCCGTTCTTTGTTTATTCGTCGAAAAATGAAGTCGAGGGCGTGAAACTCTTTGACGAAGAGAACGCCGCAAAGACAGGCGTTTTGTTTGAGCACGGCCACGAGATGATGGAGAAGTTTATAGAAGAATAATTGAAAAATGAATCCGATAACGGGAAATAAAGCCGCATTAGAACACTGCAAGACGCGAAGCGCAGGAGTGCTTGTAGGGGAAGCTATCAGCTTCCCGTTTCCCGATATTTTCTTCGCGGTGGGATTTTTACAGCGCGGGCGACTGATAAGTCGCTCCTAAGATGTTGCAATTTATTGGTGGTAAAACCGCAGGGCGGGCGCGATGACAAAGCTATGCGAATCTTATTGGCTGTTGGTGTAATCTAAGGTAAAAAAGCTAACGGAGACTGCGGCGTTTCTCGAGTGCCGTCATATCGGGTGTAATCTAAGGTAAAAAAATATCCGCTCATCGAGAGCGGATATTTTTTATGTCAGTTAGTCTTCGTCGATTGTCTTGAAAGACTTGCCCCACATCTTCATTCTTGCTTCGTACGCGTCGTTGAAACGGTAGTCCTTCCAGAATGTAAGAATCTCAAGCGTATCATCGCTGTTGCGGTTCTTGAGTGCGTGGAATGTGCCCTTCGGAATGAAGATAACCTGATTGTCGTAAACTTCTACTTCCTTGTCGCCGAGAATGCAGGTGCCGTGACCTTTAAGAATGTAATAAATCTCATCCTCTTCATGTGTAGCGCCGCCGAGGTCGGTGTGAGGAGGTACTGTGCCGTGATTCATCTGTATTACGCCGTCACGACCGGTGATTACATGGTCAAGTATCATTCTTGACTGATAACCGTCACCGAATACAAGGGGCTTAACCTTTGCTACATCTACTACCAGGGGATTGAGCTGCTTTTCGTCTGCCATTGTTATATTCTCCTTATTTATTATATTAGAAATCTCTTGCAAAGCCGCTTGTCCAGCCGCCATCTACTACGAGAAGCGAACCGGTTACATACTTTGCGTCTACATCGTGGCACATATACAGGCAGGCATTTGCAATATCGATAGGCTCACCTGCTTTGTGCTGAGGAATGTTGACAAGCATCTTTTCTGCCTTTTCCTTATCCTCATAGAAGAGCTTTGCCGTGCCTTCGAACATGATTGAGCCGGGAGCGATAACATTTACACGAATGTTATTCTGCGCAAGCTCAAGAGCCATAGCCTTTGTGAAGTTGATTACCGCAGCCTTTGCAGCGGTGAACGCGCACTGATTTCTGAAGGGTACAACACCGACAACAGAGCTGATGTTGAGGATGTTTCCGCCGCCGGACTTGATGATATAGGGAACGATGAATCTCGAGGTGTTGTATGTGCCGTCGAGGTCAACGCTCATAATCCAATCCCACTTGTCCTCTTTGAATTCGTGAACGGGGCCTCTGTCGTTAGGGCCGACATTGACGCCTGCGTTATTGACGAGAACATGGATACCGCCGAATTTGTTGTAGATTTCCTCTGCTATTGCGGGAATAGTATCGGGAGTTGTGACATCAAGCGGGAACCATTCTGCAATTCCGCCTGCTGCTCTGAGCTTTGCTACGAGCGCCTCGCCCTTTTCCTTGTTTCTTGCGCATACGCATACATTTGCGCCGTTTCTTGCGAATTCTTCACAGATGGATGAGCCGATAGCTCCCGCCGCACCTGTGACAATGACTGTCTTGCCCTTGTAATCAAGCTGCATGATGAATCCTCCGTTTTATATAAATTTTTTATATCTCTCTGTTTATTCTATAATATATGCCGAATAATTTGTTAACAAATTGTTACTATTGTATTTCTAATTGGTAAACACTGTGAAAATCTGTGAAACTACCGTCTTCTCATAAGGCTTTCGTCGTGCGGGGAATAGTAAATATTTCTTCGGGCGGAAACGGCAAGCACCATTCCGATACCGAAAAATACGCTTATCGCGGAAGAACCGCCATAGCTGAAAAACGGAAGCGGTATGCCGACGACGGGCAACATTCCGAGGCACATTCCGACATTTTCGATTATCTGGAAAATGAGTATTGAAGCCACTCCGACGCACAGATAGCCGCCCGCGTCACTGCGGGAGCGGCGTGCGCTCTTGAGCATTCTGAAAACGACGACGGCAAGCAAAACAAGGACGACAAGGCATCCGATAAGTCCGAAATTTTCTCCGACAACCGCAAACGCGAAGTCTGTCTGCTGCTTCGGAACCTTGCCCTGCGATGTAAGATATCCGTTTTGATATCCCATGCCCGTTACCTTTCCGAGTGATATCGCTCTGCGGCTCTGTATCTGCTGATAGCCCCAGTTTTTCGGGTCAAGGTCGGGATTGAAGCCGACGAGAATTCTCATCCGGCGGTATTCCGGAAGATAGCGCCATACTATCGGTGATGCGGCGACGACCGCGCCCAAAGCTCCGATTAAGTACCACACGGAAAGACCGGCGTAGAAGCTCATAGACAAGAAAATCACAACGAATACGAGTGCGCTTCCGAGGTCGCCCTGCAAGAATACAAGACCGACGATAATTCCCATGTGAAGCACCAAAAACAGTACATTTTTGGGATTGTTTATCTCGTCTTTTACATAATCGAGATGGGCGGCAAAGGATATTGCGAAAAACAGCTTTGCGAATTCCGCAGTCTGAAAGTTGAACGGCACTCCGGGTATGGATATCCAGCTTCGGCTTCCGACCTCGTCGCCGTGCCCTACAAGCAAGGTCAAAATGAGAAGTCCGACCGTTCCGACGAAGAACACTTTTGAAAAGCGGAGCGCAACATCGTAGTCCATCGCGGAAACGATAAACATAATGACTATACCTATTGCGGTCGCCGTAAGCTGTGTGAGTATATATCTGTTTGTGTTAAGATAAGCGGTTGCGCTTTTGCAGATTATAAGTCCGAAGCCGGCGCAGACAAGAGCTGCTATGACGAGAATATAATCCAATGTCTTGAAATAGCGTTTTACGCCTGACGGTATTTTCATATATTCTCCCCTCTTGTGCACATTATACTGCGTTTATTTTATCATCTTTTGCCGCGGATTGCAATACATCAGTACTTTCTTTTGAAGCACACATCAAAGAAAAGCGCGGCGGTAAAAAACATCACCGACACATTACAGCGCGTTATTATCAAAGCGGCAACGGAAAGCGGTACGAGCATACACAGGAACACGGTGTTCAGCGTGCGCGAAAGCTTCTCCCAGACGCAAAGCGGGTGCTTTGACAGGATTGCGCAGGAGAGTATTCCGCTGCCGTCAAGTCCCGAGACGGGAATGAGGTTCACCGCTCCGAGCACAAGCGAAATTGCGGCGGGCATTCGGAAATGCGGCAGCAAAAGCGCTCCCGCGACAAAGCTCGCAAAAGGTCCTGCGGAGCTTACCGCAAGCTCCGTCTTGTAGTCGGCGGCTCCTTTGAGGTCTATCACAAGTCCGCTCCCGTCGAGAGTGACGGCGGCTATTTTATGCCCCGATATCAGCGCCGCGGCGATATGTCCGAGCTCGTGCAATACAATCGGAACGGCATACGACGGAAGGTTTCTTCCCGAAAGCACAAAAAGCACGGCAATAAACGCCGCTCCGGCAGGTTTTATTCTGATTTTTTTCATATTGTTCTCCCGAAATTTCTTGCAATTATATGCTTTGTATGTTAGAATTAAATTGAAATAATTCAATTTAATTTTGGCGGAGTATTTTATGAAAGCTGTTATCACTGTTACGGGTAAGGATACACCCGGCATCGTCGCAAAGGTATCCGGATATTGCTTTGAGTACGGCGGAAACATTCTTGATGTATCGCAGTCACTCTTGCAGGAATATTTTGCGATGATTATGCTCGTTGACATAAGCTCGCTCACGATTCCGTTCGGCGATTTCGTGGAAAAGCTCGAAAAGCTCGGAAGCGATTCGGGATTGAGAATCGATGCGATGCACGAAGATATCTTCAACTCGATGCACAGAATCTGAGGAGCTTGTATGATTAACACAAAGGATATTCTCGAAACAATAAGCATGATTAGAGAGGAACAGCTCGATGTGAGAACGGTCACAATGGGCATTTCTCTGCTTGACCTTGCCTGCGGCGCCCCCGACGCGGATGCGCTTGCACAAAAAATTTACGACAAAATTGCAAAAAGCGCGGAAAATCTCGTATCCGTCGGATGTAATATAGAAAGAGAATACGGTATTCCGATAATAAACAAGCGCATATCGGTCACTCCGATATCAATAATCGGCGGCAACATCGGCACGGACGGCTATGTTAAGCTCGCAAAGGCGCTCGACAAAGCCGCGAAAGCGGTGGGCGTCAACTTCATCGGCGGCTATTCGGCACTCGTGCAGAAGGGTATTACAATCGGCGATGAACAGCTTATGCGCTCGATTCCCGAAGCTCTTTCTTCCACCGAGCTTGTATGCTCAAGCGTCAATGTCGGCACTACAAGAGCGGGAATCAATATGGACGCGATAAACATCTGCTCCGATTCGATAAAAGAACTTGCAAGGCTCACCAAAGACAAGGATTCGATAGGCTGTGCAAAATTCGTCGTATTTGCGAATGCACCCGAGGACAATCCCTTTATGGCGGGCGCATTTCACGGCGTTGGTGAGCCGGAAAAAGTAATAAATGTCGGCGTATCAGGCCCCGGCGTTGTAAGAAGCGCGGTTGTGAGATTCGGCGAAGGAAACCTCTCGGAGCTCGCCGAAATGATAAAGAAAACGGCATTCAAGGTTACGCGAATGGGACAGCTCGTCGCGCACGAAGCATCAAAGCGGCTCGATGTTCCTTTCGGAATAGTTGACCTCTCCCTTGCGCCGACTCCGGCAATAGGAGATTCCGTCGCCCATATTCTCGAAGCGATGGGACTTGAATCCTGCGGCGCTCACGGCACAACTGCGGCGCTTGCGATGCTCAACGACGCAGTCAAAAAGGGCGGCGCGATGGCTTCCTCCCATGTCGGCGGACTTTCCGGCGCGTTTATTCCCGTATCGGAAGACCAGGGTATGATTGATGCCGTCACAAAAGGCTCTCTTACGATAGAAAAGCTCGAGGCGATGACCTGCGTATGCTCGGTAGGGCTTGATATGATAGCTATTCCCGGAGATACTCCGGCGACGACGATAGCAGGTATAATCGCGGACGAAGCCGCGATAGGAATGATAAACTGCAAGACAACGGCGGTGAGAGTCATCCCCGCATACGGCAAAGCCGTAGGCGATACGGTAAGCTTCGGCGGACTTCTCGGTTACGCCCCCGTAATCAAGGTAAACCCCTTCTCGTGCGAGAAATTCGTCTTGCGCGGCGGAAGAATCCCCGCGCCGATACATTCGTTGCGAAACTAAATTTATATAAACGGAGATAATCATTATGTCTACTGTAGCACTAAACGAAAAGTTCTTAAAAAAGTTCATTTCCGATGCCGAGATTGACAGGATGATGGAAAAAGCCGAAAAAGCTCACAAAACTCTATTTGAGAGAAACGGCGCGGGAAGCGACTATACGGGTTGGGTGTATCAGCCCTCGAAGTTCGACGCGGAAGAAATTGCAAGAATCAAAAAAGCCGGCGAAAAGGTCAAAAAAAGCTGCGATGTGTTTATTGTCATCGGCATCGGCGGCTCTTATCTCGGAGCAAAAGCGGCAATAGATTTTCTTACCTCCCCACTCTACAACAATCTTAAAAAGGATACTCCCGACATATATTTTGCCGGTTGCAACATCAGTGCAAAATATATTTCCGAGCTTCTTGAAATATGCCGCGGAAAAGATGTGTGCGTAAACATCATATCGAAGTCCGGAACAACGACCGAGCCTGCCCTTGCATTCAGGCTCTTCAAGGAAATGCTTGAAGAAAAGTACGGCAAGGACGGCGCAAGAGAGAGAATTTTTGCGACCACCGACAAAGCAAGAGGCACTCTCAAGGAACTTGCCGACGCGGAGGGCTATGAAAGCTTTGTGATTCCCGACGACATAGGCGGCAGATATTCCGTAATGACCGCGGTGGGACTTTTGCCGATGGCGGTAGCCGGAATAGACATAGATTCACTGCTTTCCGGCGCAAAGGCGGCTTTTGAAGAATACAGTGTATTTTCAAAAAACAACGCCGCGTGCCGCTATGCCGCAATAAGAAACATTCTGCTCGAAAGGGGCAGGCATTGCGAGATTTTTGCTTCCGCGGAGCCGTCTTACCAGATGATGAACGAATGGTGGAAGCAGCTCTTCGGCGAAAGCGAGGGCAAAGACGAAAAGGGCATATTCCCCGCAAGTGTTATCTATTCCACCGACCTGCATTCGCTCGGTCAGTATATCCAGAACGGAACAAGAATGATGTTCGAGACAATTCTCGACATCAAGGACACGGGCTGTGATATGAAGTTCCCCGTATCGAAGGACTGCAAGGACGGACTTACATTCCTCGAAAATATGCCGATAGACGATGTAAATTCCTGTATGATTAAAGCGGCGGCATCGGCTCATACCGAGGGCGGTGTTCCCGTAACGATGATTGAGCTTGCCCGTCACGACGCTTACAGTCTCGGATATTTAATCTACTTCTTCTTTACCGCCTGCGGCGTATCAGGATACATTCTCGGAGTAAATCCGTTCAATCAGCCGGGCGTTGAGGCGTACAAAAAGAATATGTTTGCACTTCTCGGAAAGCCCGGATATGAAGAGCTCGGAAAAGAACTCCGCGAAAAGCTGAAGTAATTTTGAAAGATTATAAAAATTCCTATTGATTATTCATCGGTATTGATGTATAATGGAATCGGAAAATAACAAAAACTTAAATACGGAGGTATTAATTATGATAAAGGTTATGGCCGGCGACCGCGGTTCCGGAAAGACCAAGACTCTCATCGACAATGTTAACAAGGCTGTTGCTTCTTCGGACGGTCATGTTGTTTGCCTCGAGTGGGGCGACAAGCTCAGATTCGACATCAACTGCCAGGTAAGACTTATAGATGCAAAGGAATACGGCATCAATACCGCAGAAAAGCTCTACGGCTTTTTGACCGGAATTTTGGCTTCCAACTACGATGTAACCGATTTGTTCATCGACTCCGCTCTCAAAATGTGCGAAGGTCAGGAGGAGCTTGTTTCCGTTTTCGAAAAGGTTGCTCCGATGATGGAAACACAGAAGGTTTCCTGCTTCGTTACGGCATCAGTTCCCGCAGAGCAGGTTATCCCCTCTCTGCTCGAATACACAAAATAAGCAAAACGGCATAATTAAACGGCATCGGAAAAACCGATGCCGTTTTTGTTTTTGCAAAAGTGATTTTTATGCTTTCTTTTTTGAAAACAGCTTTTTGAAAAATTCAATGGGGCCGTCGAATATTCTGCCTGCATCCGTGCGGAAGCAAATTACGCTTACGATTATCGCCACAAGCGCACCCGCTATAACATCCATAAAGTAGTGCTGTTTTACAAAGCAAGTGGCTGCGTATATCGTAATTGTGAGCACAAGTGAATATATCCGATAGAAGAGCGGTATTTCTTTTCTTCCCCATACTCCGATAAGCGAAACGGTACTGTTAAGGCAGTGGAAGCTCGGCAGAAGATTATACGCAATTTTTGTTCCGTCAAGAGTATACCAGAAGCGCATCATATCCGCAAATATGCCGGAATGAGCGGCGGTATCGTAAAGCCCTTCAGCCGTTCTGTCCATATATGTAGGTGCAAGCGCAAGCATTAACATACCGACGATGCACGAGAAAAGATATGCGGCAAGATAGTTTTTATAGTGCTTTGTCTCGCACTTTGATACCGCCATCGGCGCCATCGCCCAATAAGCATAAGACCATATATACGGAATAATGAATATCGGCACTATCGGTATGAGGTCGTCTATCGCCGCAATCTTCGGGCAATACGGCCCGATAATATGAATCCATTGTGACAGACCATGTCCCAAAAGATAAAATCCGTGCTGTAAAAACGCAGTAACGAGTCCTATGACTACTCCGTACCACTTTATTTTATTATTCTGCTCAACTGACACAAAATCACATCCTATTTAACTATTTAATGATGAGCGTAACCTTATTGCTGTATTCGCCGTCGGATATCTGTTCATATTCTATGCTCTCGGCGTTGCTTTTAAGTATTCTGACGGAAAGAATATTATCGGAATTCCGTATATCAAACGGCTCTCCGTTATACTCCGCATAAGCCGTCGCCGTGGATTTATTCTGGTCATATTCCACGGAGAAGCATATTTTGGGATTCTTAAGCGACGGAAGCAATATCTGCCCGCAAAGTTCTTCAAATACGGACTGCACGCGATAAACCGTCTTTGCCGGCATCGAATTCTTGTAGCCGTATCTTTCAAGTCTTGCAGTGTCACCGATGAAGTCGAATTCGTGAGAATCTATTATCGTCTCGAATACCTTGAGGCTCTTTACGAAGCGGCGCGTATTCTCCTTTAAGGGAGCATCGAATATCTGCTCGGGAGTTCCGTCTTCATATATTCCGCCCTCATCCATAAAGAATACGCGGTTTGATATTTCTTTTGCAAATCGCATCTCGTGGGTGACTATGACCATCGTCTTTCCCGTCTTGGAAAGCTCCTTTATAACCGACTGCACCTCGCCTACCATAGTGGGGTCAAGCGCCGAAGTCGGCTCGTCAAACAGAATCACATCGGGATTCATCGAAAGCGTTCTCGCTATGGCAACTCTCTGCTTCTGACCGCCGGAAAGCATATCCGGATAAAGCATTGCTTTGCCGTCAAGTCCGACGGAGCGCAAAATCTCCATGGAACGGTCGTACGCTTCCTGCTTTGTCTTGTGCAGTAAGTCCATCTGCGGGCGCATTACATTTTCGACGACCGTCAGATGCCCGAAAAGGTTGAAGGACTGGAATACCATGCCGACCTTTTTTCTCATTCTGCTTACATCGTAGCCCTTTTCGGTCACGGTTTCGCCGTCAATTATTATCTCTCCGGAGGTGGGCTTATTGAGAAGATTTATGCAGCGGATAAATGTGGATTTTCCAGTTCCGGACGGGCCTATTACCGATATGACATCGCCGTCGTTTATCGTTACGCTTACATCTTTAAGGGGTATTGCGTTGGGGTATTCAACTCTTATATGACGAAGCTCTATCATTTTGTCTTTACCCCCGAAAGAATCTTTTCGCGGCTGCGGCGCCTGTTATCCGCCTTTCTTCCGATTAGGTTTACGATAAATGCTAAAAGGCTCGCCGCGGCAAAATAGATTATCGCTGTTGATATTATGGAGAAAAATGCCTCAAATGTGCGGCTTCTTATTATATCGCTGACCTTTGTCAAGTCCTGAACGGATATGTATCCGACTATCGCCGTATCCTTTATGAGCGATACGATTGAATCGTTATATCCCGGGAGAAAATATCTGACCGCCTGCGGGAGAACAATCTTCATAAACGCCTGCATCGGTGTATATCCGAGCGCAAGCGCGGCTTCGGTCTGACCTATGTCAACGGCGGATACACTCGTTTTCAGCAGTCCCGTGACCGTCGACGAAAACAGAAGCGTAAACGCTATTATGGACACCCATATACCGCCTATATCGGAGCTTCCGAAAATGACATAGAACAGCACCATAAGTATTACCACCACGGGCATTCTGCCGAGAATGTTAATTGCGGCGTCCGTAAATCTGTTGACAAGCTTTATTCTCTTTCTGTATACAAGGTAAAACACAAAGCCGAGCGCGGTTCCGAGCAAAGCGGACGAAATCGTGATAAGCAGAGTTGTCGCAAGCCCCACGATATAGAGCTCCCAACGGTTTTCGACTATAAATGTCTTTTTGAAATTATCTGCAAGCTCCTTGAAAAATCCGCTCTTTTGCGTAGTTTTTGTATAGTCGTTCACGACTATTGCGGAGCCGCCGTAATAGTACGGGTCGGTAAAAAGAACCGCCTTTTTCCGTTCTTCCGTTATCGTGAAGCAGGATGCGCCGATATCGGCTTTGCCCGACACGATGCCGGGAATAATTGCGGGAGACGGCAGGCTTGTTATATCGAGCGCGTAACCCTTGTAAAGGCAAAAACGGTAGATTAAATCGACATCAAAGCCTATGTATGTTCCGTTTTTGAAATATCCGAAAGGCTCAATGCCGTCGGAATTTACGCAAAGAGATATATTTCCGTTTTCTCCGGTCAGCTTGTCGAAATCTATGATTTTTATTTTTTCGTCATCACCGAACCACTTTTTATCGAGCTCGTCTATCGTGCCGTCTTTTTTTGACTTTTGGATAAATTCGTTAAGCTCCGTACAGATGCGGTCGCTTCTCTCGTTGTCCTTTTGAAAAATAAAGCCGTACGATTCTTTGGAAATAAGCTTCGATATTTTCTGATTTTTATATTGTTTGATAAGGACTCTAGCCACAGGCTCATCACAGCAATATGCGTATATTTTGCCGCTTTCGAGAGCTGCCGCCGTATCGGTACTTGAATTATAATAGCAAACCTCGGCATCCTTGTTGTAACTTTTTACTGCCTCGTCGAATACGGAGCCCGTGAGCACACCGACTTTTTTGCCGGAAATGTCGGAGTCGTCGGTAATGGAGACGACAACTATTTCGCCGACATAGTCGGGCTGGGATATCAAAAGCGTCTTTTTTCTTTCGTCGGTTATTGATACGCACGACGCTCCGAAATCGTATTTGTTGTTTGTAACTCCGGTTAAAAGTCCCGCAAAGGTAGTATCGTATATGTTTATTCCGTAGCCGTATTCGCGGCAAAAACGCACGGCGATATCTATATCGTATCCGACGCATTTGCCGTCCTTTTTATACGCAAAAGGCTCCCCCGTTTCACTCGATGTGCAAAAATCAAGTATGCCGTTTTCACCGGAAAGGCAGGACAGGTCAATCGTCTTCTTTTCCTCGTCATCGCCCGTCCAAATGTCTTTTATCTCGTCTAATGTTCCCTCTTTTTTCAGTTTTACGAGAAACTCGTTCATCTGCTTGCAAAGCTCGTCATGCCCTAACGGGAAAATGTAACCGTATGAATCGTCCGACAATCTGCCGACTATGCCGAGCTCCGGATACGATTTGAACAACATATCGGCAACGGGCCCGTCGGTCACGAATGCGTCAATCTTCGACGATATGAGAGCGGCAAGCATTTCCGATGTGGTGTCGTAGTAATCGACCTTTATATCGGGAATTTTGGCAATTACCTCATTGTAGCAGGTGGCGTCGGTGGGAACGCCTATGCGCTTCCCCGCAAGCTCTTCAATGCTTGAAATATATTTTGTTGTTTTTTCACCTTCCGCACTATTTTTCGCGCAGGAAAAAAGCATAAATGCGGAAAGAATGACTGTCACCGCAATAACGGCGACTTTCAACAGTCTTTTCACTTTTTACCTCAAAAATAAATAAGTATCTTTTATCGTCATGCACTCATTGCGGCTTAATTTGAGATTGCCCTTGTAATCATATAACCGCAGATGTACCGCTTTGCATAATCCGACGGCGGGACTTGCTCTTTACTCCCCGTTCCGTGCAGATTGTATGTTGTATATTTTGCGCCGTCGTATTCGAGCGCAACGGTATGGAGTCCCGAAAATACGGTTCTTCCGTTCCAAAACGAAACAATATATACTCCCGCTTTGTTTATCTCGGAAAGCTTTACGCGCTTTGCGCAAAGGCCGTATTTTCTCATCAGTCTGCCGGTCATGGCGGGATAAGAGCCGAACACTCCGTACAATACCATCGCAAGCGATTTTTGAAAATCGGATATGGTTTCGGAAAGCGACGACTTTACGCCGAGAAGGAGCTTGGCGTTGTGAACGGCTATCGCTTCGCAGGCGTTGAAGCTTGCGCTGTGCAAGCCATAGACAAACGCTTTGCCCGTTGTGCCGTTTTGGTCGTTTATTATCTTTCCGACGGTTGTCGTTTCTGCATTTTCGTCGGCTTGCCCGTTGCGGCGACGATTGCTTTTTGATATGACGCAGTATCCCGCAAAAAATGCGACGGCAAGCACCGTCACAGACAAAATTATGTATACGCCCGTCATTATGACTCCGTTTATTTATATTTATTATATGATATATCATAGAAGCCGATATGTCAAGAATAAAACGGTGCAATCTGAGCGAATTGCACCGTTTTACATATAAATTCAGTTGTATTTCACCGTTTAAGCGCAAGTGAGTTTTCGCGTTATTCCTTTACTATTGCCCAGAATGTTGCACTGCCCTGAAGAACATAGTTGATGTAATCCGTGTAGTAGATATTGAGGCTCGATATCTTTGTCGGGTCGCCGTAATAATCGTGCTCAATCGTTGACCAATCGGCTTTGTTCGAGAGGTTGGCGATTCCGGCAAATTCCCAGAGCTCGGCTACCGCAAAATATCCGTGCTCCTCTATATACATTGCTCCGGAAACGAGCTGTTTATCCGTATAGAATTTGCCGTTTGTTATATCCATAACATCGGAATACAGGCTCGAATGCTCTGCAAAATACTCCTTATTCGCATCGCCTTCGGCTGACTGCGTTCCGATGTTGTATTCCGTGTCGGGTTCAAAGTAATCGCACGGAGCGTGAACCGCCGCGCCCTTGCTTCTGCCGCTGAATACATCTCCGTATGTGCGGAGTCTCGTCGAGCCGTCAAGCTCAAAGTTTCTCTTTGTGCCCTGATTTCCGGATATGAGTCCTACCGCCTTTATGTTCGTGATATCAGTTCTGTGCACCGAATCCGACGCGAGAGTGCCTATAAAATAATCTCTGAACGAATGCTTTGTGATGCCGTTTGCGTACAGTGCGCTGTAAATTGCATAGATATCGGCAAGGTCGGATGTGCTTATTACATTCTGCGGAGTTTTGTTCCACTCGAGCGAATACTTGTACTCGTCGAAAACTCCGGCGGTATAGAAAATGCGCTCTCCGAGATGGCAGGTAATTGTTTCGTGCAGTAATGCGGTATATTGCGTTGCCGAAACATAAGAATTCGTCGTGTAGCAGAACTGCATTCCGTCCTTCTCGGGAACAAGTCCGCTGTTTTTCTCAAAATAGTCAACTACATTCTGCGAATAATCGTATATTCCCTTTTTCTTCGATTCCCTTATGCTTCCGAAACGGCTCGCAAGCTCGGCGTACTCGAGCGCCTGTGCCGCTTTGGCAAGTATAAATCCGTTAAAGCTGTCTATATCCGCTTTTGCTTCGCTCTGGAAATTGTAATGCGCGATGATGAGGTTATGGTATGAGCTTATCGGATTCATATCCCTCTCGCAGAGCTTATCGCAGAAAAGCATATAATTGTCGATGATATCGTCGGCTATCGTGCCGTTTTCTGTCTTCTGATTCATCGTTTCCATCGTGACCTCCGCCGAAATCGAGGCAAGAGCGTCTTCTGTAATGGCTTCGATATTGTCGTCATTCACATTCTCCGCAGTAAGTAATGCGGCTTTGAGCTCTTCGATGAAGGTGTCGGAGTAGGTCTGATTGTCTATCGCTTTAATTTTGAGCGCATTTGACTTCTTGAAGGTGTTTTCGTCGATGGCAAACGATATCGTTTTGGATTCGTCAATCACCTTGTTGTCAATAGAAATCCATTTTTTCCCCTTTTCGTGAGCTTCGCTTAACGGAAGCGTTACGGCGCCGTCAACATCGTAATAAATATTGAATGTGCCGTCTTTTTTCGAGCTGACATTGCAGAAATTAGACGAATAGTTGTTGTTGAATTTGTTTATCTGCTGGAAAATGCCGCCGTTTTTATCCATATAATCGGTTTTGAAGCTGTTCCAATTCTGATAATATGTATTGCGGAGCGTTTCTTTAGTGGTATCCTTAATTTTGTCGAGCTCCTCTTTGAGGTTGACATATACTGTATCAAGCTTCTTGCTCAATGCGTCAACCTGACCGGAAAGCTGGCTTACGCCCTTCTGTATAAGCTCAATATTGTTTAATTGCTTCGTCTTTACAACTCCGAGCGCTCCAAGCAGATTGTATGCCGAAGCCGCTATGGAAGCAATAGATACGCCGTAGTCGAGAACGCCCTTTGAGAGCATCTCCTTTATCGCGGCGATATCAGCCGCAATCGCGTTGTCAGCCGCACCGAGAGATACCGGTATCACCTCTGTTGAAGCGACATACTCTTTGGCGTCTATCGTGCCGGACGCCTTTATCTTTATGGCGACAAGGTCGATATTCCGTTCGACACAGAAGTTCATACCCACGGTATTTTCGGTTTGATATTTTACGGTAAGCTCTTCCGTCGCTATGTCGGTTTTTGCGTCGTCGCCCTTGTAGTGAATACATACCTCAACATCGGCGCCCGTAATCGCTTCTTTGAAGATTCCGTCTTCGGAATTCAGCATAACGATTACATTAAAGCCCATCATTTCGGCGTCAGCCGAGATTATGTTGAGCGTTTCCCCCTGCTGCGGTTCGTCCGGATTTTGCCCGGGATTCTGCTCCGGATTTTTATTCTGCTTGCAGGCACATAATTCCAGAGCCATAACGAAAAGCAAAACGAATGCGAGAATTCTTTTCATATTTTCACCTTATTTCGCGTTATTTCAAAAAAATTTTACCACAACAAAATCCGTTTTTCAATATTCTTAAAAAAATAGATTAATTTGTTAAAGTAAAAGCACTTGCAAAGAGCAAGCGCTTCAGACGGATGACAAACTTGCCTGACCGACAGTTAAACAGTTAATATGTATAAATGAGAACAGGCATAAAAACTTAATGTAAAACCAAAACTCTCACCAAAGCCGTAACTCAAAGCCAGAAAAGTCGTAAAGACGGGCAAAAATGCCCGTCTTTACCTGTCTTTGTCCGATTTTGTCCTCTGTCGTACACTTGTACGCCGACGACGACAAATTCGGACAATCAGCCTGCGTTTCTCATCATCTGACAGCTTACAAAATTTGTTCGTTTATATGCCCGAAATATATTATTGACGGATTGAAACCGCACACATTTTCCCAATCTTTTTTAAGCGCAATATTGTTTTCGTATGCTTCGATAAACTGCATCGGCTCCAAATCTCCCGCAAAGCAGAGCCCGTCGTCGGTAATCAGAGCGACCCCGTCGGGACTGTGGCTTTCCGTCGGGATAATTTGCCCGCTTATGCCGACTCCTGCAAGAAAGTCCCTGCTTTCCCCGCAACTTATAATTTCGGCGCTTTTCTCGTCTATTGGCTGATATCTTAAGTCCTTTTGCCTTGCGAATATCGCATCCGAAAAATGAACATAGTCTCTCTGTCTGTCGATAAGCAACAGCTTTACGCCATGCGCCATAAGCTCGCTTATCAATCCGATATGGTCGGGATGATAGTGCGTCGCAAGAACATATTTTATATCCGAAAGCTTTATATTGTTTCTCGACAGCTCCTTGAAAAAGCCGCCGAGTGTCCCGGGTAAATCGGTGTCGATAAGCAGTCCGCCGAGAATGTATGTGTTTGTGTTTCCGTAGCGAAGAATCTTCATAATATTTCCGTTTTCCTATCGCGCCGGGCAGAAAAAATCTCTGTCCGGCACATAAAATCATATTTTGATAACTTTCCACGCATCGGCAAGTCTTTCCGCTCCGTAGGCAACATTTGCCGAGCTTGTCGAGGGAAGGCATACCGCATCTTTTCCGATTTTTTCTCTGATATACTTGCAATAGCACCCGTGCGCGGTCTTTCCGTTTGTAAAAATCGCGCGGATATCTGCTTTGGAAAAGATTGCCGAAAGGTCATTCGGTGTGACATTTTTGATAGACAAATCGGAGCTTCCTTTGATTTCGCAGGATTCTATTACATCCCACAGGGCAATTTTATTTATCAGCAGAAATTCCTTTTTCCCGTCTATGGTCTTCGGAACATCGCTTGTGAACACCGCCGCCAATACACGCCAGAATCTGTTCTGCGGATTACCGTAGAAAAAGCCCTGCTCTCTTGATTTTACTGACGGAAAACTTCCGAGAATGAGAATTCTCGAATTTTCGTCGAAAACCGGCGGTATAGTGTGAATCTGCATAGTGTCCCCTGCCTTTCCGATTGATTATATCATAATGCAGGCGAAATGTAAATCAGTTTTCAGGTTAATTGTAATAACCTGAAATAGGTTGCGCGAATATAAAGATATGAGTCAAACGATACTGATACGAAAAAAGCCACATCTGCAGCTGTTGCAGATGCGGCTTTTTATGAGTAAAATTCAGTTAATCGATGGGATATTTATCCGGGAAGAAGATGTAGTACAAAAGATATATCGCATCATCGGCATCCGTGTCGCCGTCTCCATCGAAATCGGCAGACTGCGAAATTGGATATTTATCCGGGAAGAAAATGCTGTAAAGGAGATATATCGCGTCGTCGGAATCTATATCGTCGTCATCGTCTACATCTCCGTTTGTGTATGCGACATATCCGCATTCCGTGCAT
>JAZQOM010000043.1:0-27631 GCA_045627885.1 Eubacteriales bacterium | reverse complement strand
AATCAAATAAAAAAACTCACTTTGTCTTTATAGACAAAGTGCGTTTTTGTGGAGCTGGTGGCCGGGCTTGAACCGGCGACCTGCTGATTACGAATCAGCTGCTCTACCGACTGAGCCACACCAGCATCGCGAGAGGTATTCTATCATACTTTTACCTGCAAGTCAATGATTATTTTCAAAAATTTGAATATATTTGATATTTTGCTATTGCATTCTTTGAATTATCGTGGTATAATCTATACAGTAAATAAGATTTAAGTATGAAAGAGTGGAGTTTCCACTCTTTTATGTTTGTAACGGGGAAGCTATGAAAGCAAAAAAAGAAGATATTATACGAAAGGTTTCGGAGCTTGCCGCACCCGTCTGTGAAAGGCTCGGACTGATTCTTTACGATGTTGATTTTTACAAGGAGGGCGCTGATTACAACCTCTGCGTTCTTATTGATAAAAAAGGCGGAGTCTTTATTGAAGACTGCGAAAATGTGAGCAGAGAGCTTGACCCTTTGCTTGATGAAGCGGACCCGATAGACTGCCCTTATTGTCTTGAGGTGTCTTCTTGCGGAGCCGACAGAAAGCTCACTAAGCCGGAGCATTTTGAAGCTGCTCTCGGCGAAAGAGTAAAGCTCGGCTTCTATACGCAGATTGACGGCGCAAAAAGCGCAACCGGTATTCTCAAATCGTATTCGAACGGTGATGTAACAATCGAGATTGACGGTATTGAAAAGACTTATATTGCAAAAAATATTTCAAATGTAAAAATAGATGTGGATTTTGACGCTCTGCTTGCTCAAGATTCATCAGACCAACAATAATTTCGGAGGAAATAAAAATGAACAGCGAATTTTTCACGGCTCTCGACCTTCTTGAAAAAGAAAGAGGAATTCCCAAGAGCTATATCATCGAAAAGGTTGAGGCGGCTCTTCTTGCGGCTTATAAGTCCGAATACCGCAAGGATGTAAATTGTAATGTCCGCATTGTTATTGACCCGGATAAAAAAGATGTCCGTATGTTCAAGCAGTATAATGTTGTCGAGAATGTTGAAAATCCCACTTGCGAGATGACTCTCGAACAAGCAAGAAATCACAGCAAACGCGCAAATATCGGCAGTGTTATAGAAGAAGAGCTCAAAACAAAGAATTTCGGCAGAATTTCCGCTCAAACTGCAAAGCAGGTAATCATTCAGGCTATCCGCGAAGCGGAGAGAGGTATGCTCGTTCAGCAGTACGAGGACAAAAAAGAAGAAATCCTTTCGGCAAGAGTTTCGAGAGTTGATTCCAATACCGGAAATGCTTATGTCGAAATCGGCAAGAATGAGCTTATGCTCCCGAAAAATGAGCAGATAAACGGCGAAGTTCTCAATCCCGGGGACTTTATCAAGGTTTATCTTGTCGAAGTCAAAAAAGAAAACAAAGGTCCGATTATCACAATTTCCCGTACGCATACCGGACTTATCAAGCGTCTTTTCGAGCTTGAAGTTCCCGAGATTCAAGACGGTACGGTAATTATAATGGGCATCGCAAGAGAAGCGGGCTCGAGAACGAAAATGAGCGTTATGTCGAGAGACCCCGATGTTGATGCGATTGGCTCCTGCATCGGCGCAAGAGGCGCGAGAATCAACAGCGTGGTAAATGAAATCAAAGGCGAAAAGATTGATATAGT
Source organism: Eubacteriales bacterium (assembly GCA_045627885.1). GTDB lineage: Bacteria > Bacillota > Clostridia > Oscillospirales > CAG-272 > CALCTE01. The sequence continues at coordinate 25,973 of JAZQOM010000043.1, read as the reverse complement.
CAAGTACAGCGAGGACCCCGAGGAGTATATCAGAATGGCTCTGTCTCCCGCAACGGTAAACGAAGTAATCAAGATTGAAGAAAAGTCGTACAGAGCCGTTGTCGACGAAGACCAGCTTTCTCTTGCTATCGGCAAGGAAGGTCAGAATGCAAGACTTGCCGCAAAGCTTACCGGTCTTAAAATCGACATAAAGACATCGATAGACGCATAAAGATATCGGAAGAGAGGCACTTAATCGGTGAAAAAGATTCCACTTCGCAAATGTATGGGATGCAACCTGCAGAAGCCGAAAAACGAGCTTGTTCGTATAGTTCGAACAACAGAAGGCAAAATAACGGTTGACCTTTCCGGAAAGCTTAACGGACGCGGAGCTTATATCTGCAACAGCAAAGTCTGCCTTGACAAAGTCCGAAAATCGAACCGCATCGCAAAGCTTCTCGAGACTGAAATTCCCGCTGAAGTTTACGATGAGCTTTCAAAGGAGATTACATCAGGTGCAAACTAAAATAAGCGGTGTTCTCGGACTTGCAAAGCGCGCGGGAAAGCTTATCTGCGGTACGGAAGCTGTGTGCGAAGGAATTCGCCGCAAAAAAGCCGTTCTTGCGGTAATTGCTTCGGATGTTTCGGCTAATACCGAAAAAAGAATAACCGATTCATGTGCATACTATAAAACCGAGTATATTAAGCTTCCGCTTTCTATGGCGGAAATTTCGGATGCCGTAGGCAAAACGGCAAATACGGCTTCGGCATACATTTCGGATGCGAATTTTGCAAAAGCGCTCCGAAAAGCAATCGATGAGGATGGAGGATGTGTATATGGCAACAGCAACAAATACTAAAAAGTTAAGTGCCGTCGCAAAATCTTTCGGCTTACAGTCAAAGGAGCTTGTGGCATTTTTGGCAGAACACGGTGTGGCGGGTAAAACCACATCGGCATCGCTTTCTACGGAAGATATGGATATGATATTTGAGTATGTTACTCTCAAGCATTCGGTTGAGGACATTACTCCTTATATCACCGTACCCGAAAAGCCGAAGAAGCCCGAGCCGAAGAAGGCAGAGCCCAAGCCTGCCGAAGTAAAGACCGAGCCCAAAAAGGCAAGCAAGCCGGAGTCTGCTTCGGTTGATGCGAAGAAGCCCGAAACACAGAATAAGCCTCGTCCCGCCGATATTCCCGCAAAGAAGCCCGAAGGCTTCAAAACGGCGCAGAAGCCCGAAAGACAGGACAGACCTTTCCAGAAAAATGACAGACGCCCTGTTGATGCAAACAGACAAAGACCGAATGTCAATAATCAGACACAGCAAAATTCCAATAACAATACAAAAGTACGCGTTCCCACCGCTCAGCAGCAGAACAAGCCGAAGGGGCAGGGCGCCGTAAAAGCACGCACCGGTCAGGTAAGAGTTGTTGACACGAGAACGACAACCGTTGACCTTTCCAAGTACGATGAAAGGCTCGAAAACTTTATTCCCGACAAGACAAACAAGATAATAACCGAAAACAGGCAAAAGATTAAAAAGAACAACACAAGAGACCGCTCACAGTTTGATAAAGAAAAGCTTGCCATGGAGAAGCTCAAAAAAGCTGAGCTCGAAAAGGCAAGAAAGCAGCCTCTTACAGTTCATATTCCGCCCGAGATAACGGTTTCGGAATTTGCACAGAGAATGAAGATTACGGCTTCCGAGATAGTGAAAAAGCTTATGATGCTCGAAGTAATGGCTTCCATAAATCAGACGATTGACTATGATACTGCCGCGCTTGTCGCAGAAGACCTCGGCGCGATTGTCGTAAAGGAAGTTGTCGTAACTATTGAAGAAAAACTGATTGACGAAACAGAAGACAAAGAAGAAAATCTTATACCGCGTCCGCCCGTACTCGTTGTAATGGGCCATGTTGACCACGGTAAAACATCTTTGCTTGACGCAATAAGAAAAACAAATGTCACAAAGGGCGAAGCTGGAGGAATTACCCAGCATATCGGCGCGTACAGCGTTGACCTCGACGGCAGAAAGGTTACATTCCTCGACACTCCCGGTCACGAAGCATTTACTACCATGCGTGCAAGAGGCGCAAAAGCCACAGATATTGCAATCCTCGTTGTTGCCGCCGATGACGGCATCATGCCGCAGACGGTAGAGGCAATCAACCACGCGAAAGCCGCCAATATTCCGATTATCGTTGCAATAAACAAGATGGATAAGCCTACGGCAAATCCCGATAAAATTAAACAAGACCTTACAAATTACGACCTCGTTCCGGAGGAATGGGGCGGCGATGTAATTTGTGTGCCCGTTTCTGCTCTTACCGGACAGGGCATTCCGGAGCTTCTCGAAATGGCTCTTCTCGTCGCCGATATGAAGAATCTCAAAGCTAATCCGAACAGAGAAGCAAAAGGTATCGTCATTGAGGCAAAGCTCGACAAGGGCAAAGGCCCCGTTGCTACCGTTCTTGTTCAGAACGGTACTCTGAAGCAGGGCGATATCGTTATCGTCGGAACAACTGTCGGCAGAATCAGAGTTATGTCTAACGACAAGGGCAAGGTTGTAAAAACCGCAGAGCCTTCGACACCTGTCGAAATTGTCGGACTTTCCGAGGTTCCGTCTGCCGGCGATATTCTCAATGTCGTAAAAGACGAGAGAATGGCAAGAGAGCTTGCCGAACAAAGACGCACGAAGATTAAGGAAGAAGCCTTCAATGCAAGTCAAAAGGCATCTCTTGATGACATCTTTGCGCAGATTTCAGAGGGTGTAAAAGAGCTGAATATCATTGTAAAAGCCGATGTTCAGGGCTCTGTTGAAGCGGTTAAAGCGTCGCTTGTCAAGCTCACAAACGAAGAGGTTAAGGTCAATGTAATTCACGGAGCGGTAGGCGGAATCAAAGAATCCGATGTTATGCTTGCCGATGCTTCCAACGCCATAATTGTCGGCTTCAATGTAAGGCCCGAAAAGAGCGCAATCGATATGGCAAAGAAGCAGAATGTTGACATAAGAACATATCGTGTAATTTATGAATGCATTGAAGAAATCGAAGCCGCTATGAAAGGTATGCTCGCTCCAAAGTTCAAGGAAGTCGTTCTCGGAACTGCAGAGGTGCGCCAGACAATTCATGTGCCGAAGGTCGGCACTATTGCCGGCTGCTATGTCACCGACGGCAAAATTACAAGAACCTCGAGCATTCGTGTACTGCGCGACAGCATCGTTATCTTCGAGGACAAAATCTCGTCACTCAAGCGCTTTAAGGACGATGTTAAGGAAGTTCAGCAGGGATACGAGTGCGGCGTAGGACTCGAAAAATTCAACGATATTCACGAAAACGATGTCCTTGAGGCATTCGTTATGGAAGAAATAGAACAGTAATTTTAAGCGGCTCAATTTGCGTTGAGCCGCTTGCTTTTGGAGAAAAATATGGGATTTTTACCACTTTACGCTATGGGAAAAATGTACGGCGAATGCACGGAGCCCGATTTTATATATGTTTGCGGTGACGCTTATGTTGACCACCCGTCTTTCGGCGCAGCGGTTATTTGCAGAGTTCTTGAGAGCAGGGGTTTCAGTGTTGCGTTTATAGCGCAGCCCGATTATAAATCCGTCAACGATATAAAGGCATTCGGCAAGCCTAAACTCGGATTTCTCGTAAGCTCCGGCAATATTGATTCGATGGTGGCGCATTATACCGCATCAAAAAAGCGGCGCAACGATGACTATTATTCGCCCGGCGGGAAAGCGGGCTACCGTCCCGACAGAGCGGTTATAGTATATTGCAATCTTATCAGACAGGCTTACGGCGATGTGCCGATAATTATCGGCGGTCTGGAGGCGTCTTTGCGCCGCTTTGCTCATTATGACTATTGGACGGATAAAGTCAGACGGAGCATTCTTATCGACAGCAGAGCCGATATTATTTCCTACGGAATGGGCGAAAAGTCGATAGTCAGAATCGCGGAGCTTCTTGAAAAAGGCGTTCCCGTCAAAAAAATTCGCGATGTGCGCGGTACTGTTGTTTATACATCGAAAGATAATCTGCCGTCCTCTGACTATGCGGATACATACGATTACGATGTTATTAAAACCGATAAGCTTGCTTATGCGAGGGCATTTAAGATACAGAATGACAACAACGATGCCGTAACGGGAAAACCCGTTGTAGAGCATTACGGAGATAAAGTTATTATTCAGAATCCGCCGCAGCCCATGTTAACGAGAAGCGAGCTCGACGCGGTTTATGCTTTGCCTTATATGCGAAATTATCATCCTGCTTACGAGAGTGCGGGCGGAATTCCCGCAATAAAAGAGGTCAGGTTCTCGGTATGTCACAATCGCGGTTGCTTCGGCGAATGTGCATTCTGTGCAATAACTTACAATCAGGGCAGAGGCGTTGTTTCGCGAAGCATTGAATCCGTCGTAAACGAAGTCAAAGAGCTTACAAAGCTCCCGGATTTTAAGGGATATATTCACGATGTGGGCGGTCCGACGGCGAATTTTCGATACAGTGCCTGCGACAAGCAGGAAAAATTCGGCGTTTGCAAAAATAAGCGTTGCCTTGCTCCGAAGCCCTGTCCGAATCTTAAGGTTGACCACAGTGAATATATCGAGCTTTTGCGCGCGATACGGGCTGTGGATGGCGTAAAAAAAGTCTTTATACGCTCGGGCATTCGATTTGACTATGTTATGCTTGATAAAAGTGACGAATTCTTCAAAGAGCTTGTAAAATATCATGTCAGCGGTCAATTAAAGGTAGCACCAGAGCATTGCAGCGCGAATGTTCTTTCTCTTATGGGCAAGCCTTCCGTAAAGGTTTATGAAGCTTTTAGAGAAAAATTCTTCAAGCTTACAAAAGAGGTCGGAAAAGAGCAATATCTTGTCCCGTATCTTATAAGCTCACATCCCGGAAGCACGCTTTCGGACGCGATAGAGCTTTCACTTTTCCTCAAAAAATGGGGGCTGAATCCCGAGCAGGTGCAGGATTTTTATCCGACGCCGGGAACTCCGTCAACCTGTATGTTCTACACCGGAATTGACCCTTTTACCGAGAAAAAAGTATATGTTCCGTCGGATTACGAGGAGAAGCGTATGCAAAGAGCACTTTTGCAGTTTTCTAAGCCGGAAAACGCACCGATAATCCGTAAGGCTCTGAAGCTTGCGGACAGAACGGATTTGATAGGCTATACCAAGGAATGTCTTGTAAAGCCGGATAGCTCATTTCGAAGCTTTGATAAAAATAACTCAAAGTACGGCAAAGTTCGGAATAACGGAAGCAAAACAGGAAAGAATTACAAAAATAAACGCCAAAAACATTGAAAATATATTATTTATATGATATAATAAATTATATATTGGGATAGTATTGAGATATAGAAAACGGAGTATTTACGAATGGCAAAAGAAACAGTACAGGCACAGGCTTACGGCGACCAGAGTATACGAATGCTCAAAGGCCCCGACAGAGTCAGAAACAGACCTGCCGTTATTTTCGGCTCGGACGGAATAGAGGGATGCGAGCACTCATTCTTTGAGATTCTCTCAAACTCTGTAGACGAAGCCCGCGAAGGATACGGCGACACAATAAACATTACTGTATTCAAGGATAAAACTATTCAGGTTGAAGACTTCGGAAGAGGTATTCCGCTTGACTATAACGAAAAAGAAAAACGATACAACTGGGAGCTTGTCTTCTGTGAGCTTTATGCCGGAGGCAAATACGACCGCGGCGAAAGCGATGCCTACGAATATTCTCTCGGTCTTAACGGACTCGGCGCCTGCGCCACACAGTACAGCTCCGAATTTATGGATGTAACCGTATATAACGGCTCATACAAGTATGAGATTAGCTTCAAGAAAGGCTATCCTACAAGCAAGCTCAAAAAAGAAGAATACAAGTCAAAGCGGACGGGCACTATTATCAAATGGCGTCCCGACTTAGATGTTTTTACTGATATCAATATGCAGCTTGACTATTTTACCGGTGTGCTTAAAAAGCAGAGCGTGGTAAATGCAAAGCTGACATTCAATCTCAAATTCCAGAATGAAGACGGTTCTTTTTATGAAGAATCCTATTGCTATGAAAACGGTATAAAGGACTATGTTGATGAAGCTATAGGAGAAGATGCTCTTACGCCGAGCTTTCTCTGGAGCGGTGAGAGGACCGGTCGCGACCGCGAGGACAAGCCCGAATATAAAGTTAAGATGCAGGTATGCGTCGCATTCTCGAACAAGACGAATATGATAGAGTTTTATCACAATTCTTCTTTCCTCGAATACGGCGGCTCTCCCGAGAGAGCAACGAGAAGTGCTCTTGTGTGGGCGTTTGACAATTTTATCAAAGAGAACAACAAGTACACCAAAAATGAGTCGAAGATTACTTTCCAGGATATCGAAGACTGTCTTGTTATTGTTATAAATTCTCTTTCGACGCAGACATCGTATCAAAACCAGACAAAAAAAGCGATAACCAACGAATTCATCGGCGAAGCGATAAACGATTTTCTGCGTTCGCAGATGCAGGCGTTTTTTGCCGAGAATCCTGAGCTTACCGATAAAGTCATCGGTCAGGTTTTAATTAACAAGAGAAGCAGAGAGAGTGCCGAAAAAGAGCGAATCGGCATGAAGACAAAGCTGATACAGAAGCTTGACATCTCAAACAGAGTTGAAAAATTCGTCGGATGCAGAAGCAAAGACCCCTCAAAGCGCGAGCTCTACATCGTGGAGGGCGATTCTGCTCTTTCGTCCGTCAAGCAGGCGAGAAACGCGGAATTTCAAGCTGTTATTCCCGTAAGAGGTAAAACCCTTAACTGCGTAAAAAACAGCTATGAAAAGATATTCAAAAACGATATCATAGTCGATTTGCTCAAAGTCATCGGCTGCGGAGTTGAAATTAAATCAAAGTCGAACAAGTCTATTTCCGGCTTTGACTACGACCTTCTCAAATGGGATAAGATTATAATTTGCACCGATGCCGACGAGGACGGGTATCAGATAAGAACTCTTATTTTAACCATGTTTTACAAGCTCTTACCGACGCTTATCAAAAGGGGAAAGGTTTATATAGCCGAAACTCCGCTTTTTGAGATAAGAGTTAAGGATAAATCTTATTTTGCCTATACCGAAGCCGAAAAGGACGAGATTCTTTCCGAGCTCGGAAATGTCAAGGCAAATGTTCAGCGTTCAAAGGGACTTGGCGAAAACGAAGCCGATATGATGTCGCTGACAACCATGAATCCCGCTACAAGAAGACTTATACAGATTCTTCCCGACGACGAGCAGAAAACATTTGATATGTTCGATATTCTTCTCGGTGACAACCTTGAAGGACGCAAGGACTATATTACGACAAAAGGCCCGCAGTATGTCAATTACGCGGATGTCTGATAGGGTGGTGCTTATATGAGAAAAAAGAAAACCGAAGAAGAAGTTGTTGAAAGCACTGCCGTTGTAATAGAGCAAAACATCACGGAAACTCTTGAAAAAAACTATATGCCTTATGCGATGAGCGTTATTATTTCAAGAGCTATTCCCGAGATAGACGGCTTTAAGCCTTCACACAGAAAGCTTCTTTACGCGATGTATAAATCGGGACTTTTGACAAGCTCCGAGAGAAAGAAATCCGCGTCGGCAGTCGGCGATGCGATGAAGCTTAATCCTCACGGCGACGCTTCTATTTATGAGACAATGGTGCGTCTTACAAGAGGCAACGAAGCTTTGCTTCACCCGTTTATCGACTCAAAAGGAAGCTTCGGCAAGCAGTATTCGAGAAATATGGCTTATGCCGCGCCCCGTTATACCGAAGTCAAGCTCGACAAGTTTTGCGAGGAGCTTTTCAGAGGAATCGACAAGGACGCGGTAGAATTCGTCCCTAACTACGACAATACAATTATGGAGCCGGTGCTTCTTCCGGTCAGCTTTCCGAATATTCTCGTTTCACCGAATACCGGTATTGCCGTCGGCATAGCAAGCAAGATTTGTTCATTTAACCTCGGCGAAATCTGCGACGCAACCGCCGCGATAATCAAAGACAAAAATGCGAATCTACTGCAATATATAAAGGGCCCCGATTTTTCGACCGGCGGCAAATATCTCTACGACGAAGAACAGTTAAAGCAGGTGTTCGAAACCGGTCGCGGCAAGTTTACCATTAAAGGCACATATCGCTATTTGCCGAAAGAGAATATCATAGAAATTACCGAAATACCTTATACTACAACGATTGAAGATATTCTCGATAAGATAGAGGAGCTCTGCAAATCAGGTAAAATCAAGGATATCAACGATGCAAGAGACGAGACGGATATTACCGGTCTTAAAATAGCCATTGACCTCAAGAGAGGCGCCGACCATGAAAAGATAATGGCTAAAATTTTCGAGAATACTCCGCTCAAGGACGATTTTCCGTGCAATTTCACGGTGCTCATCGGCAACAGACCGCAGCTATTGGGCGTAAGACAGATTATCACTGAATGGCACGCATTTCGTTCCGAGTGCGTAAAGCGTCAGCTGTACTTCATTCTCGGAGAAAAGAAGAACAGACTGCATCTTCTCAAAGGCTTGCAAAAGCTTCTTTTGGACATCGACAAGGCGATAAAGATAATTCGCTCTACCGCAAACGACAAGGATGTTATACCGAATTTGTGCGAAGGCTTCGGCATTGATGAGATTCAGGCAGAATATATTGCCGAAATCAAACTGCGCAACCTCAACAAGCAGTACATTCTTGACAGGGTAGCCGAAATTAACAAGCTCCTTTCCGAAATCGCCGATATTGAAAATACTCTTAAGGACAACAAAAAGGTTGATGCTCTGATAATTAAAGAGCTCAATGAAGTCAAGAACAAATACGGCAAGCCGAGAAAGACCGAAATAGTGACGGATTTTGTGCCCGATATCATTGACCAAGAAGAGGAGATTGAGGACTATATCGCAAGAATAGTTCTTACAAAAGAGGGCTATTTCAAGAAGATTCTTCCCAAGACTATAAAGCCAAATGACGAGCAGATGCTCAAAGATGGCGACAGTGTTCTTATTGAGACCGATGCGTCTAACCGCGACGAGCTCATATTCTTTACCGATAAGGGATTTGCTTACAAGTCGCGTGTTCATGAGTTTGATATAAGAAAAATGAATGTGCTCGGCGAATATCTGCCTACAAGGTTCGGTATGGAGCAGGACGAAAAGATTTTGTATGTCTGCACAGCCGGCGATTATACCGCGCAGATTGCCGTATTCTTTGCAAACGGAAAAGCCCTAAAGTTCCCGATTGAAACATTTAAGACAAAGAACAACAGGAAAAAGCTCACAAATGCCATTTCTACGGCTTCCGCCGCGGTCGGCATATTCAAGCTCTGCGAAGATACCGATTTTCTTTTGATAACGGATAACGGAAAAGCAGCTATTATTTCTTCCAAGCTTCTTTCACTCAAATCAACAAGAGACAGCATCGGTAATGCGGTTCTGACTCTTAAAAGAGGAGCCGAGCTTGCTTCGGTTACCGCAAATGTTACGATAAACGACGATAACAGAAAATACAAGAAAATTAAAGTTCCCGCAACACCTGTTCCGTATGCCGAGCTCGATATGGACACAAGACAACAGAGTTTACTGTAAAGACAGGAGATATAACATTGTCTAATTTTGACGGAATCAAAGACAAAAGAATAGTCGTATTTACCGACATAGCTCTGTTTTTGCTGTCGGCACTTGCGGCATGGCTTTCGTGCGTCGGATTTTATGTACTGTCGATTATACTTTTCGGTATAACCGCGGCTTTGTTTGCGACTGTTCCGTCAACGCATACCGGCCCTGAGGCAGTATTATCCGCGATAATCGTTTTTGTCGCGCCGATTACTCTCACTATTCTTACTTCCGTTATAAATCCTGCCATATATTCGTGTGCCGTTATGCTTTCGGGATTTGCAATCGCGATAATCAGCAATTTGCGGCTTAAAAGAATTTACTCTATTTCAGTTGCAGCGGCTCTGTTTGCCGCAGCGGCGGCAATATTGTTTATTTTCGATATAACCGCATTTTATAAGGCAAATCTTACCGAATCTCTCAAATTGTTTTTTGACGGCATTAAGCAGTCGATTTCACAGTATACCGACAATCTTAAAGGCTTATATGAAATGGTCGGTACTGTTTCCGACACGGACTCCTATGCGCAAACCGTAAACGATTTATTTAATGTCGCTGTTGAACAGTTCAAGTTGAAATTCATCGGCATTTTCGGCTTTGTTTTTGTGATTTTTGCGTTCTTGATTACAGAAGTCTACAAGCTTCTTTGCAAGCTGTTAAATATTGCCGACGAAAGATTCAATCCGAAATTCTTTTCCGTCAATGCTTCCGGAACGATGTGCGTTATGTTTATAGTTTTTTCGATTATTTCTTTTTTCTCCGTGTCAAGATATACAAGCTCATCGGGACTTACATCAATGCAACTGATATTTACGGGGCTTTCAAATCTCGCTATAATATTCAGTGCGTTTATGCTGATACAGGGAATTCGGAAGCTATTTGATTTTATTAAGATTGCAAAGGCAAAATCAAAGGGAGTTTACACAACGACAATAATAATTCTTATTATCGGAGCTTTGTTCGATTTAGTGGCAATCGGAAAGCTGATATGCTATTTCGGAGCGCTATTTTCACCGAGAAATCCGATAAAGAAAGGGGATGACGGCAATTGAACAGAAAGAATGACAGGAGTTTGATTTTTAAGATAGCCATCATCATTATCGATATTGCCGCACTTGCGCTGTTTTTTGATATTATCATAGGCAAAGGCAAGGACGGCACGCAGATAATCCTTCCTTGCGCCGCTTTGGCTGTATTTTGCATCGCTGTTACGGCTTTGGTTTTCTTTATTGAGAAAAAGGCTCATTTCAGGTATAACGGCGAAGAGATTTCCATGCTCAACAATGTTACGCTTGACTTTATTCAAACACTCAAAACGCCTGTGTTGATTACCGACGCGGACGGAAATACGGTATGGTTTAATGACGCACTTCCCGCCGTATTTACAAACAGCCCGTCGCTTCAGTACGGCGACAATATTTCCAATCTAACCGAAGGACTTATTACCGCAGCAGACTTGCTGAAAGGGGAGCCTATTGATGTCAAGGTGTGCGATGTTCATTACATTGTTACGCCGTATTCGGTAGAGCTTGACGGCAGACTTGACGCAGTTGCGGTATTCGAAGATAAGACGGAAATAGATTCCGTTACCGAAGAGCTCAAGATGAAAAATCCCGTGGTATCGTTTATAGTTGTAGATAACCTCGGTGATATATATTCCAATTTGCAGGAAAAGAACAGAGATGCTTCAAACAAGGTTGCCGCTATTCTCAATAAATGCGCGGAAGATATTCACGCACTTATTAAGGAATACGAACGCGACCGTTATGTAATGGTTTTTGAATACAAATATCTTATTGATTTTGCGGAAAAGAAATTTGATATTCTCGATGAGATACGAGATGCTACGGCGAGTGATTCCGATGTTCCGATAACTATTTCGATAGGTGTCGCCTGCGACGAGAATAATTTATCCGACAAGGTAAATTCGGCAAAGCAGGCATTGGAGCTTGCGCTTCAAAGAGGCGGTGACCAGGCGGTTGTCAAGTACTCTCAGAATATGGAAATATACGGCGGACGAAGCAAAACCGTTCAAAAGCGCTCCAAGCTTCGCTCGAGAGTTATCGTAAGCGAGCTTGAGCTTCAGATGAAAAAGTGCTCCAATGTTCTCATTATGGGGCATAAGCAGGCTGACCACGATGCTATCGGCGCATCAGTCGGTATTGCGAGAATTGCGATGCATTGCGGCATTAAAGCCAATATCGTATGTGATTTGAATGATACCAATTATCGCTCGATAATAAGCGAAATACATTCAAAGCCCGATTATTACGGATATTTTGTAGACGGAGTTACGGGGCTTGAGCTTTTGCAGGCGAATACGCTTGTAGTTGCAGTCGATGTAAATAATGTTCAGCTTATGGAAGAGCCGGAGCTCTTCCTGAATGCGGAAAATACTGTTGTAATCGACCACCACAGAAAAAGCAGTGAATTTGACAGGCAACCGGTTATTTCTTATATTGAGCCGTCCGTTTCTTCCACCTGCGAGCTTATAAGCGAAATGCTTGAGCAGTTCCTTGCAAGTGGCGAGCTTATGAAAGAGGAAGCCGATATACTGCTTTCCGGTATATGGCTTGACACAAGTCAGTTTTCAAAGAACGCAGGCGTCAGAACCTTCGGCGCCGCACAGTATTTAAGAGGCGAGGGCGCAAGTCCGGCGCAGACTGCATTACTCTTTAAGCAAAGCTTAAGCGAAGTAATCGGAGAGGCTAAATTCGAATCGAATGTTGCAATTTATCTTGACCATATCGCAATATCCGCTGTAAAAGGCGAATGCGAGCCGTCCGATAAGATTTCCGCGGCAAAGGCGGCAAACAAGCTTATTAACATTAAAGACATTGTCGCATCTTTTGTTCTTTATAAGACAAACGGAACGATAAATATTTCCGCCCGTTCCAACGGCAATATAAATGTTGCTCTAATTCTCGAAAAAATGGGCGGCGGCGGTCATTTTGATATGGCGGGAGCTCAAGTTTCCGGTGACGATATGAACACCGTGCTTCGCTTACTTAAAGACAAAATTGATGAATATATGCTTTCCGAACAGGAAGCAAGGAGGTAAATATATGAAAGTAATTCTGCTTGAGGATGTAAAAGCACAGGGCAAAAAAGGACAGATTGTCAATGTATCCGACGGATACGCACGCAACTTTCTTTTCCCTAAAAAGCTTGCGGCTGAGGCTGATGCAAGCGTTATGAATGATGTCAAGAACAAAGCCGAGAGCTTAAAGCATAAAGAAATGGTCGAAAGGCAGAACGCTACCGAGCTTGCCGAAAAACTTAAAACTCTTACCGTTAAGTTTACCGTGTCTTCGGGCGCTGACGGTCGTCTTTACGGAAGCATAACCGCAAAGGATATTGCGGATGAGCTTCAGAAACAGCACGGAATTTCCGTTGATAAGAGAAAGCTTTCGATGAACGATGCCATAAAAGCGTACGGAAACTATTCTGTTCCCGTCAAGCTCTATACGGATATAAGCGGAAGCATCGCGGTAGTTGTTACCGACAAATAATTGAAAATATAGTGAGGTCTTATAATGCCTTCTGATTTTTCACTTACAAGGCAGATGCCGTGTTCGGTCGAAGCTGAACAGGCTTTGCTCGGGGCAATCATAATTGATTCTCAGAAAATGAGCGAAATAGCGGATAAGTTAAGCAAAGATGATTTTTATTTGTCCGTTCATTCCGAAATCTATGATGCCATTGATTATCTTTTCAAAGAGAATCGTAAAATTGATGCCATTACGGTCTTGAACGAAGTGGCTACAAGAGGAATATTTGACGAAACTACAGGCAAGAATTTTATTATGAATCTTGCCGCCATTGTTCCGTCTGTTTCCAATGTCAACAACTATGTTCGCATAGTTAAAGAAAAATCCATGCTTCGCAAGCTGATTAAAGCTTCGGAAGAAATGGGCGAAGACGCATATTCTCAAAAAGACGATGTAGATAAGCTTCTCGACCGCGCGGAGCAGAAGATTTACAGCATAGCCCAAGGCAAGGATTATTCCGGTTTTTCGCATATCAGCGACCTTTTGAGGCTTTCGTATGATGCGATTGAAGATAAGGTAAAAAATAAGGACAGAGATTCGGTTGCAATCAAGACAGGCTATTCCGAGCTTGATAAAACTCTTATTGAGCTTGCTCCGGGCAACCTTGTGCTTCTCGGCGCACGCCCCGGTATCGGTAAGACGAGCTTTGCGCTCAACATAGCTCCTTATGTTGCTTCAAAAACCGGAAAAACGGTTGCTATATTCTCTCTTGAGATGTCGAAAGAAGAAGTTGTAAACCGTATATGGACTTGTTATGCCATGGTAGATAACAAGCATATCCGAAACGGTGAGGTCACCGATGAGGATTTTGACAAGCTCGCCATGGCATCGGCGGAGCTTTCCAAAATGCCTATTTATATTGATGATAACGGCAACACCACGGTTACATCCATGAAAGCAAAGCTGAGAAGACTTAAAAATCTCGGATTTGTAATTATCGACTATCTCGGTCTTATGTCATCCGAAAGAAGAAATGACAATAAGGCTGCCGAAATAGGGGAAATCTCGCGTGCTCTTAAGCTTATGGCAATGGAGTTTAAGATTCCGATTTTGCTTTGCTCACAGCTCTCGAGAGAGCTCGAAAAGCGCAAAAAGGAAGAAAAGCGTCCGCAGCTTTCCGACCTGCGCGATTCGGGTGCCATTGAACAAGACGCCGATATCGTATTGTTTTTGTATAGGGACAACAGAGTTAATACCGATGAAAGTAATGCACCGCAGAGTAAAGTTGAAGTTATAGTTGCGAAAAACAGACACGGTGAGCTTCGTACTGTCGAGATGGGATGGATTCCGCAATTTACGAAGTTTATTACTTTGACGGATAAATCGTACGGAAATGAACCGGAAAACACTACCGCTTCTTAACGGATTTTTACCGAAAGCCGAAAAGCTGTTTTCGGATAAGAAATCCGCTCTTATAGCCCTCTCGGGCGGTCCTGATTCGGTATGCTTGTTTATGCTCATGCTTGACTATGCAAAAACGCATAAGATTACTCTTTATGCTTCGCATATCAATCATTGTATACGCGGCATGGATGCGGATTCCGATGAAAGCTTCGTGCGCGAATTATGCAAAAATTACGGTGTTGAGCTGTTTGTTAAAAAAGCCGATGTACCTAAAATCGCGGCTGAAAGCGGCAAGTCTCTCGAACAAGCCGCAAGAGATATCAGATATGAGTACTTTGATTTACTTTGCAACGAACACAATATAGATTGCGTTGTAACGGCTCATAATCTGTCCGACTTGTGCGAAACCGCTTTATTCAATCTCGCTCGGGGAAGCGGACTTACCGGTCTTAAAGGCATTTCGGAAATAAGAGGTAATGTGATTCGCCCGCTTCTTGATTACACAAAGGCGGAGATTACGGCGTATTGCGATGAGTATTCCATACCGTATTGCATTGATAAAACAAACGCAGATACAGACTATACGAGAAATCACATTCGACACAATGTCATTCCGTCTTTATACAAGATAAATCCCGAAGCGCAGTATGCTATAAAGCGCTTCTGCGATTCTGTAAGCGAAGCTGATGAGTTTATTGAAAGTGAAGCAAACAAATTTATTGATTTACACGCAGCGTCCGGCTTGTTTTCAAAAGAAAGCTTTGTAAAACTTCCCGTTGTTATCAAAAAGCGAGTAATTTCCATTCTATTTGAGCGCATTATCGGGAACAATAATTCAAAGATGATTACAAGTTCTCATATAGACGAAGCGATTGAATTTATAAATAGCGCAAAATCAGGCAAGAGAATTCCTTTTCCGGGCGATATATCGCTTCTGTGTGAATTTGACAGCTTCAGATTCGTCTTTGCTGCATTAGATAAAATCTCGGCTTCATCAAAGCTTGTGAATGGTGACAATCGTTTTGGTGATTCCGTTATTAATGTATATGATTTCAAGCGCAATTCCGAGGATTCTCCCGAAATAATTTACACTTTGTTCAAGCAGGCATTTTTTGACAATGATAAAATAGTCGGTGATGTTTTTGTAAGGACAAGGCAAAACGGAGACGCTGTATTTTCCGACGGAATAACAAAAAGAGTTAAAGAATATTTTATAAATAAAAAGATTCCCGTATCGGAAAGGGATTCTTATCCCGTTATTTGCGACGAGGCGGGCATAATTTGGGTTCCTCAGATGTGTGTTGCCGACAGAGTGAAGATTTCCGATGCAACCGAAAATGTAAAAACTATAAAAATTATAAAGGACGAGAAAAATGAAATTTGAACATGATTTAAGTGATTTTGAGACAATTCTCTTCAGCGAAAAGGACATCGAGGGTATCTGTGACCGCATAGCCGCACAGATAAACGAGGATTACAAGAACGAAAAGGTTATGATTTTGTGTGTTCTCAAAGGCTCTTGTCCGTTTTCCTCCGACATTATGAAAAGACTTACAATGCCGGTGCAGATTGATTACATAAGAGCATCTTCTTACGGTAACGCTACCACTACAAGCGGAGTTGTCAACATTACCTGTGACACTTCCGCAGACGACCTTTCCGATTATCATGTTATAGTCGTTGAGGATATTCTCGACACGGGAACAACTCTTATGAAACTTATGGAATATATGAAAGCAAAGAACGCAAAAAGCGTAAAGCTTTGTGCTCTTTTGAATAAATACGAAAAGAACAGAACCTGCAACAATATCCACATCGATTATGAGGGCGCGAAGATAGAAGACAAATTTGTTGTGGGATACGGACTTGATTATGCCGAAGACTACAGAAATCTTCCGTTTATCGCAGTTCTTAAGCCCGAAGTATATCAGAAGTAATGACGAAAGGGGAGATGCCCTAAATGAAATTTAACTGGAAATTAGCCATATTTTATATTGCGCTTATCGCAATAATAGTCTTTTTGTGCACGGCAATTCTCGGAGACGGAGAAAAAAAGAAAGACCCGACTTACGACGAGATAATCGAATATTTTGAAAACGATGAGGTTAAAACCGCGGTTATCGACGGTGACAACTATCTGAAGATTCGTCTTGTCGATGACGATAAAAAAGAAATCAAATTCCGCATTCCGAGCATTGAGCTTTTTGAAAGAAGAGTTGGAAAATATATTTTCGGCGACGAGAATACCCCAAAAAACGAAAAACTTGAATCTTTCAATTATGATATGCCGAAGGCAACTTATTGGTGGGTATCTATTCTTCCGTATGTTATCCCGATTGTACTTTTGATAATTTTCTGGGTAATTATGATGCGTCAGGCATCCGGAGCTTCCGCAGGCAGAATGGGCGGATTTGCAAAGTCGAGAGCAAAACAGCTCGATGCAGATAAGAAGAAGGTTACCTTCAATGATGTTGCCGGAGCCGATGAAGAAAAGGAAGAACTCAGGGAAGTTGTTGAATTCTTGAAGAATCCGCAGAAGTATATTGACCTCGGTGCGCGTATTCCGAGAGGTATTCTTCTTGTAGGCCCTCCGGGTACAGGTAAAACGCTTCTTGCAAAAGCCGTTGCGGGAGAGTCGGGCGTTCCTTTCTACTCCATATCGGGCTCGGATTTTGTCGAAATGTATGTAGGTGTCGGCGCATCGCGCGTTCGCGACCTTTTTGATACGGCAAAGAAGAATCCCGCAAGCATTATATTCATTGATGAAATCGACGCAGTCGGACGCCACAGAGGCGCCGGACTCGGTGGCGGTAATGATGAGCGCGAGCAGACTCTTAACCAGCTTCTTGTTGAAATGGACGGCTTCGGTACGAATCAGGGTGTTATCGTTATGGCGGCAACCAACCGTCCAGATATTCTTGACCCCGCTTTGCTCCGTCCGGGAAGATTCGACAGACAGGTTACCGTAAATTATCCCGATGCAAAGGGCAGAAAAGACATTCTTAAGGTTCACGCAAAGGGAAAGCCTTTTGAAAAAACGGTTGATTTTGATGTTATTGCAAAAACTACTATCGGATTTACCGGCGCAGACCTTTCCAATCTTTTGAACGAAGCCGCTCTTCGTGCGGCAAGCAAGAATAAGCGACTTATCGGTATGTCTGATATCGAAGAAGCCATGATGAAAATTATCGTGGGAACTCCGAAAAAGTCGAAGAAGGTCATTGAAAAAGAACGCAGACTCACTGCATTCCACGAAGCAGGACACGCAATCGTCACAAAGGTTGTATCTCCCGAGGAGCCCGTATATCAGATATCTATTATCCCGAGCGGCAGAGCCGGCGGATATACGATGCACATGCCGACAGAAGACCGTTCTTACCGTTCAATGAACGAGATGAAAAACAACATCGCAGTTCTTTTGGGCGGCAGAGTTGCCGAAAAGCTTATGCTTACCGATATTTCTACTGGCGCTTCTAACGACATCGAAAGAGCTACCGACATTGCGCGCAAGATGGTTATGCAGTACGGTATGAGTGAGCTCGGTCCTATAGTATTCGGCACGGATAACGACAATGTATTCTTGGGCAGAGATTTTGCAGCCACAAAGAATTATTCCGAAAAGGTTGCCGCGCAGATTGATGATGCAATCTCTAAGATAATCGAAGATGCTTACAAGCTCGCCGAAGATACTCTTAAAAACAACATTGAAAAGCTTAAGTTTACCGCTGAATACCTTATGAAGAACGAGACTGTAAACGCAGAGCAGTTTGATGCAATTATGACGAGCAACGCAACATTCGAAGAACTTGATGCAATCATTGAAGCAAAGAAAAAGCAGAGCGATGACGAGAATTATAAATCTTCGATTTTTGCAAAAGCCGAAAATGTAAATGACGGCGCTCAAGAAGATACGACAGAAGGCGAAAGCTTAAAAGAACAATCGGACACACCCGCGGATAGTTCCGACGACGGAATTCGGGAATAATAATTTGTATATATGCCCAATCTTTTCGAAGCTTGGGCATAATATGCAGTATGAGGTGGAAATGAGTACTGACTTTTTGACTGTGCTTGAAAAGAAAAGAAACGGGCTTTCAAAAGGCCACAGGAGCATCTGTGACTACATCGTAAATAATTACGACAAAGCGGCGTATATGACCGCCTCAAAGCTTGCTAAAGAAGTGGGAGTTTCGGAATCAACTGTTGTCAGATTTGCTTCTGAGCTCGGCTTTGACGGATATCCCGACTTTCAAAAAGAAATCAAGCTTCTTATAAGAAACAAGCTCACATCGGTTCAGCGTATTGATATGAACTTAAGCAATATGAATGATATGCCCGCCGATGTTTTGCAAAATGACATTGAGAATATCAAATCCACTCTCGAAAGTATTGACAAAAAAGGCTTTAATGAGGCGGTTGATAAAATTCTCAACGCCAAAAGAATTTACATAATCGGTGTCAGAAGCTGTTCGGGACTTGCAAGCTTTCTTGCATACTATTTCGATATGCTGTTTGACAATGTAAAGCTCCTTCATACAACAAGCGGAAGTGAGATATTCGAGCAGCTTTTTTCTCTCGACAAGGACGACCTTTTAATTGCGATAAGCTATCCGAGATATTCGAAGCGAATTGTCGACGCCGTGCGTTTTGCGAGAAGCAAAAACGCCGCAGTCGTCGCCATTACGGACAACGCCAATGCTCCGATTGCCGAATACGCAAGTGATTTACTTATTGCAAAGACTGATGTTTCGTCTTTTGTCGACTCTCTTGTTTCGCCCCTCAGTATAATCAATGCGCTTATAGTCGCACTCGGCAGAAAAAAGAGAAATGAGCTTGCAGAAAGACTTACAAGACTTGAAGAAATCTGGGATGAATATGATGTGTACCAGAAAAGTCAACAATAAAATTGCAGTTATCGGCGGCGGAGCGGCGGGAATGTTCGCCTCTTGCATAGCTGCCGAAAAAGGAGCGTCGGTTACGCTTTTTGAGAGAAATACTCTTCTCGGAAAAAAGCTCGGCATAACCGGAAAGGGCAGATGCAATCTTACAAATGCCTGCGAAACCGCCGATTTTTTTGCGAATGTTCCGAACGGCGCAAAATTTCTTTATTCTGCGGTCTATTCGTTTACGCCTTCCGATACTATGGCTTATTTTGAAAAGATTGGTGTTCCGCTTAAAATCGAAAGGGGAAACAGAGTGTTTCCCGCTTCTGATAAAGCGACCGATGTTGTTCTTGCGCTGAAAAATCACTTAAAAAAACTCGGTGTCAAGATAATAACAGAGCGAATTACCGCGCTTTCGTGCAAAAACGGTGAATTATCCGGTGTAATTTCAAACGGCAAGGAAGAGCATTTTGACGCGGTTATTCTTGCGACGGGCGGCAAATCATATCCTCTTACCGGCTCGACGGGTGACGGCTATGCTATCGCCGAAAAGCTCGGTCACAACATAATTGCCCCGAAGCCGTCTCTTGTTCCGCTTGAAACTGCGGAAGATACCGCAAAGCAAATGCAGGGACTTTCTCTTAAGAATGTTTTGCTTAAGGTCTATGACTGCGAAAAGAAAAAATATATATATGAAGATTTCGGGGAAATGCTGTTTACGCATTTCGGCGTGAGTGGCCCGATTGTGTTAAGCGCGTCATCTCACATGAAATACATAACGGATGGCAGATATTCGATTCATATTGACTTAAAGCCGGCACTTTCCGAAAAAGAGCTTGACAAACGCATTTTATCGGATTTCGATAAGTATAAAAACAAAGATTTTATCAATTCTCTCGGCGACCTGCTTCCGCTTAAAATGATTCCCGTTTTTGCAAAGCTTACCGGAATACCGGAGCGTGAAAAGGTCAATTCCATAGACAAAACCCAACGCGCGGCTATCGTGCGGCTGATGAAAGATTTTCCGCTTACGGTCAAAAAAGCCCGTCCGATAGAAGAAGCGATAATAACTTCCGGCGGAATTGACTTAAAACAGATAAACTCTGCAACTATGGAATCTAAACTTGTTAAGAATTTGTATTTTGCAGGTGAGATTATAGATGTTGATGCCTATACGGGCGGATTTAATCTGCAAACAGCGTTTTCTACAGCATTTCTTGCCGCCTCGTCGGCATCGGATAAAGGAGATACATAATGAACAAGAATATCAATATCGCGATTGACGGTCCCTCCGGAGCCGGAAAAAGTACTCTTGCAAAAGCATTTGCCGCAAAGCACGGATATATATATGTAGACACCGGAGCGTTATACCGTTCTATCGGTCTTTATGCTCAAAGAAACGGTGTAAAGCTTGATAATCCATCACAGACAATAAAGCTTCTTTGCTCGATTGATTTGAAGCTTGTATATGAAAACGGTGTGCAGAAAGTCATACTGAACGGGGAAGATGTTAGCGGATATATAAGAACTCCCGAAATTTCGATGTACGCCTCGGCTGTGTCGGCACTTCCCGAAGTGAGAGCATTTTTGCTTGATTTGCAGAGAAATATCGCATCCGAAAACAATGTTGTCATGGACGGCAGAGATATCGGCACGGTTATTCTTCCGAATGCCGATGTAAAGATATTCTTGACCGCATCGTCGCAAGCTCGTGCAAGGCGCAGATATCTTGAGCTTTGCGAAAAAGGCATAAAGACGACGCTTGAAGATGTTCTCTCCGATATGAAAACAAGAGACGACAACGATTCTACAAGAAAAATCGCACCTGCAATTCCCGCTGAGGATGCAATAATGTTTGACAATTCCGATTCCACCGTTGAAGAAACTATAATCAGACTTGAAAAAGTTATCGGAGATAAGCTCGGTTATGCTATATAAAATACTGAAACCGGTTGCATATTTTTTAGCGCATTTATTTTGCAGATTCGATATAACGGGAACTGAAAATATACCCGATGACAAAGCCGTTATTTACTGTTCAAATCATATTTCGATGTTCGACTTTCTGTTCATCGGTGTTCATGTAAAGAGCGAGCTTTCTTTTCTCGGGAAAGCGGAAATTGCCAAAATTAAACCGCTTGCCTGGTTTATCGGCAAGCTCGGATTTATTCCGATAAAAAGAGGCGCGTCCGACATTACCGCCGTAAGAAAGGTAATCGATACGCTTAAGGGCGGCAGAAGCGTTCTTGTTTTTGTTCAGGGAACAAGAAAGAAAAAAGTTCCCGTAAGAGAAACCGAACCCAAAAAGGGCGCCGCTTTAATGCAGAAAAAAGCCGAATGCCCGATTGTTCCCGTATCGGTAACAAACGAAAAAATGAAAGTCGGCTTATTTTCAAAGGTCAAAATCAGGTTCGGCAAATGTATAAGCTATGACGAAGTATCGCAGTTTGACAGTTCCGACGCGACCAAATACATATTTGACAAGATTATTGCGCTTTCGGAGGAAAAATGAGTATAATCGTTTCCAAGCATTCCGGATTCTGCTTCGGCGTTGCAAGAGCTGTAAAAATGCTCGAAAAATCGCTTGCCGAAAATAAAACGACATATTGCATCGGGGAAATGATACATAATCCGGTTTTTATCGCCGACGCCGAAAGGCGCGGCTTGATTACCATTGACGAAAACTCGGTTGACACAATAAAACCCGGCTCAAATGTTATTATCAGGTCGCACGGAATACGCAAAGAGCTTGAGCAAAAGCTTAAAAGCAAGGACTTTGTTATAATTGACGCAACCTGTCCGGATGTAAAAAAGATTCACAAAATAATTGATGAGAACACTGACGAAAAATCGTTGCTTATTATTATAGGAAATGACGGTCATCCGGAGGTTATTGCTTCATCAAGCTATTGCAAGGGCAAATTCTTGGTTTTTACCTCTCAAAATGAAATGAAATCAGCTTTTACCGATTTCGATTTTTCTCCGTATTCGAGTGTAATAATGGTTGCTCAAACTACGCACAGCGTATCTGATTACGAAAATTGCAAAAATTTTCTCAAAAAACTATATACAAACGCAAAAATTTATGATACAATATGTAGTGTTACCGAAGCCAGGCAGCAGGAAGCGGCTAAACTTTCAAAAGAAGTCGATATGATGCTTGTGATAGGTGGCAGTACAAGCTCCAACACAAAGAAGCTTTTTGATATCTGCCGTCAAAACTGCAAAAATACTTTTTTTGTGGAAACAGCAGATAACATTCCGCCGATTTGCGATGGGCTTAAAATAGGTATAGCCGCAGGTGCATCGACGCCGAACGGCTTAATCGAGGAGGTTACAAACAAATGTCAGAAGAAATGATTCTTAATGACAACATGAGCTTTGAGGAAATGCTCGACCAATCTTTCAAAATACTTCATAACGGAGATAAGATAAAGGGTGTTATCACATCTGTCACGCCTTCTGAGATTCATCTTGATCTCGGCGTAAAAGGCACCGGCGTTCTTCCTTATGAGGATGTTGAGGCTGATATCGCCGACGGCGTTCAGTTCAAAGTCGGTGATGAGCTCGAAGTTGTTGTCGCAAAAGTCAATGACCGCGAGGGTGTGGTTACTCTTTCGAGAAAGAAATTCAATCTCGAAAAGAACTGGGAAGTTATCACAAAGGCTTACGAGTCTAAAGAAAATCTTTCCGGCGTTATTTCAGAGGGCGTAAAGGGCGGAGCTCTTATCAACTACAAGACAAACAGAGTCTTCATTCCGTTCTCACAGCTCACAGCCGAGCTTAAGAAAGCCGCTGAAGAAGAAACAATCAAGGGCAAGGAAGTCAATTTCAAGATTATTGATGTCGATGAGCAGAAGCATCGCGCCGTAGGCTCGGTACGCGAAGCTTACATCGAAGAAAGAAAAGCAAAGAGAGAAGAATTCTACGAGAATATCGAAGTCGGCGGAAAATATACCGGTACGGTTAAGTCTTTTGTATCCTTCGGCGCATTTGTTGACCTCGGTCCCGTTGACGGTATGATTCATATTACCGAAATCTCCTGGTCGCACATTAAGCATCCTTCGGATGTTCTTAAGATTGGTCAGAAGGTCGATGTTTATGTTAAGGCATACAATCCCGAAACACACAAGATTTCTCTCGGATATAAGAGCGAAGAAGAAAATCCGTGGAAGATTTTCGAAGAGAATTACAAGCTCGACGATGTAGTTAAAGTAAAAGTTGTAAGCTTTACACCTTTTGGCGCTTTTGCTACGATAATTCCCGGTATTGACGGTCTTATACATATTTCTCAGATAGCTAATAAGCAGGTTTCAAAGCCCGCCGACGAGCTTAAGATTGGCGAAGAGGTTGATGCAAAGATTATCGAGATTGACCTCGAGAAGAAGAGAGTAAGCCTTTCTATCAGAGCGTTACTTCCCGAAGAGGAAGAGGCTCCCGCTACAGAAGCAGAGGCTCCTGTGGCAGAAGCTGAAGAGACTCCCGCTGAGGAAGCTCCCAAAGCTGAATAATGACTGTAAAAAATAAGCGAAGCAGAAAATCTGCTTCGCTTATTTTTTTTTACTGTTTATTTTCTTTTTTCGTCAAGTATGTTTATTGTGTCTGCTATAAGCTTTACGCAGGCATCAATTCCGAGTTTACCGCTGTCTATTATCAAATCATAGTTCGGAGAAGTTCCCCATTCGTCGTGTGTATGGCTTGAATAATAGTTCGCTCTGATTCTGTCGGTCTTGCGAATAAGCTTCTTTGCCTCGGCAGAATCAAGCTTATATAGTCTTTCGGCTCTTTCGATACGCTTTTCAATATCGGCTCTGATAAAAACATTCAGTGTTGATTTATTGTTTCTCAAAATATAGTCAGCGCATCTTCCTACGATAACACAGGGGCCTTCTTTTGCCAAATCGCGTATTATCTGAAACTGCGTTTCCGCTACTTTCATACTGAGAGGAAGCATAAGTGAAGGGTCGCTTGTATACCAAGAATAGCCATACTGAAATCCGGGAATTTCCCATACGCTTAAAGGCTTTTCATCGTGTTTTTCAACAGTAGCGCTTGCAACATTAAGCTTTTCGGCAGTACTGTCAATAATTTGTTTGTCGTAGTAGGGGATAGAGAGTTCTTCGGCAACTTTTTGACCAATTTCCGCGCCTCCGCTGCAAAATTGACGACCTATTGTGATTACCCAGTTACTGTTCATATAAGCTCCTTTCGTAATTGTGCAAAATTAAATGTTTCGACTGTTTATATTATACAATACAAGCCAAAAATTTGCAACACTTTTTTATATGAAATTTCAACTATGAAATATTGACATTTTTCATAAAAATACTATAATATTTCAGAGGTGATTTTTCATGCGAGTTACTTTGAAAGAGATTTCATCAAAAACCGGAATTTCCTGTTCTACACTTTCAAGAGTTCTTACCGGCAACGGTTATGTAAAACCTGAAACAAAAGCCGCAGTTGAAAAAGCTCTTGAAGAATTCGGGTATAAATACACTCCGTCAAAGAAAAAAGTTGCATCGGTTTTCAAGAAAATTGTACTGATTATTTGCGGCGATATAAGCAATAATGTTTACACGAGTTATATCGCGGGTATGAACAGTGTTTTTGAATCAAACGGAATAAAGACACTTATTTCAAACAGTGACTATAATGCTGAAACCGAAGAAGAATATGTAAGCTACGCATCTCACAGCGGTTTTGCGGGCGTTGTTATGCTCAATGCCGTTGAAACGCCGTCACTTCTTAGAATTTTACAGACAATTAAATGCCCGGTTGTGTTCATTAACCGTTATCTTCGCTCAATAAATGTCAACATAGTAAGCGTTGACACATATCGAGGCGGATATCTTGCGACCGACTATCTTATCAGAAATGGGCACAAAAACATCGCGCATTTGTGCGGCCCCGAGAATTCGACATCTGTTCAGAACAAACAGCGCGGATATGATGAGGCTATGGCAAATGCCGGAATAGACTCGTCGAAATGCACATCTTTCAGGGGAGATTTGCACTATAAAACGGGGTACCTCTTCGGCAAGCAACTCATACAGAATCACGATGCTGCAACCGCCGTGTTTTCCGATAACGCGACGATGGCTTCCGGTCTGATTGACGCTTATTATGACATGGGCAAAAAAATTCCCGATGATTTGAGCATCGTTTGTGCAGACGAGCTTCCCGATACGATAACCGGCAAGGTTCAGCTTACAACCGTAAGCTGTGACCTCAAAAAACTCGGAGTTGTAGCGGCAAGACGAATGATTGAAATACTTAATACGGGTGACACAAATAAGCAGTCTATCATTTTCCCGCCTGTTCTCACTGTGCGCGAAAGCGTAGCTCCCTATAACAGCAAAAAGAGATAACAAAAATCCGAACTTTTACAGTTCGGATTTTCTGTTGCTACACGATATTTTTCTATGTTTAAGCTTATTTCCAAAGCAGTGCGTTGCTCATAATCAGAGAGCCTTCATAACTCGAGTTAATCACTATTTTTATGTAATCGACATTTGCTATATTCACATTGACGGAAAATACATCTGTCTTTCTGCCGATTTCTTTTGTTGTA
>JAZQOM010000042.1:0-20955 GCA_045627885.1 Eubacteriales bacterium | reverse complement strand
ATCGGATCAATAAGTTCATGACCGCTTATCCAAGTTTCGCATCTGTCACACCAAACACCTGCTGTATATCCGCTTGCCGTAGTAGTAGCGGGAGTTCCGTCATCTGCAATTTCGTGATGACCTTTTTCCTTGATAACGGTATACTCAAGTGTAATAACATCATTGCCGTTTTCATCGGCAAAATAGTCATTGCATTTTGTGCAATGCCAATACTCCCTATTTCCGACTTCGGTGCAAGTTGCATCTTTTGAATTTATATGCTGCATTGAATGTTCGCAAGCTTTTTTGCCGGGTAAAAGCTTAACACCGTAACCGGCGGGATCATATTTACAGCCGTCGACATAGTATTGACATACCATCAACACATCAAGCATATTTACTTTTCCGTTTGCATCCACATCTCCCGACTCCGGATTGATGTCGATCGCATATCCGTTCGGATCATATCGACAACCGTCAACGTAAAACTGACAAAGTGTCAGGACGTCAAGAATATTGATCGTACTGTTTCCGTCAACATCGCCGGGAGTATAGTTGATGATCGTTACTTTTCCGTTCTGCGTCGTGACATCCACAGTTCTTCTGCTGTCATCCAACACATCGTCTTTTTCACAAGCAATGAAAATCACGCAATTCTTATTTAATTCGGCATCATCGGAAACCTTGAATTTTAAGTTAAGTATGGTGCCGTCTTCGATCGCATTTTCGTTACCGAGCCATGCAAAACGGCAGGAGCCGGTAATGCTTCCGGTCTTTTTAAGTTGTGCCGGCGGTGTCATTGTAAGCTCGGAAAAAGCCTCTCCGTTTGTTGCACCGACAAGTGTCAATGCCTCGTCGAATGACAGAGTAAAGCCCATACTTGCAATGCCGGGGTTATTGTTTATACTGATTGAAACATCAACGGTAGAACCGGGAATTGCGCTTACACTTTCGACCTTTACCGTCGCAGGCTCTGCAGCAAATACCGGAATAGTACCAAACGGTATCAATCCGACTATCATTACAAATGCTAACAGCAATGATATTGTTTTTTTCATTGTTTTTTCTCCCGATATTATTTAATAGTTACATAACCAATTGCATTATTTACAACTAATATTTCCTTATAGGCATCAACGATTCCGCCATTATGAGGCCTGGAAATTTTGATCGGATGATCGCCTCTTTCAGCATTATCCATAAGTCTGAAATGCAATTCCAATAATTTTCCGTCTACGATTTTATCGGGCAGTTCCGGTATAAACCAGCTTGCACAGCATCCGCTTGCTTTGTTTTTAGGACCGACAAAATAGTATTCCTGATAATCGGCACCGTTCTTGATGTCGATTAAAGCCATGGCATTTGAGTCATACTCAATATTCATTGCCATAGTCAAAAATCCGGGATTGTCCTTCAGTTCGACAAATACAACAAAGTCTTTATCTCCTCGGGATACCTGCACATTTTCAACTAAAAACGAAGGAAATTCATCATTGTTATAAACCGTCTCGACAGTGCTTTTGCTTTTACCGCATCCGGTAATCAATGATGCCAAAATGATTACGAAAACACATAAACCGTATATTCTTTTTTTCATTTAGTTTACCGTTATGTATCCGACAGCATTTTCCATCGTGAATGCTTTCTTGTTGCCATCTACGGTGCTACCGTCATTCGGACACGATATGGTTATCGGATACTGACCTTTCGGTGCATCTGAAGCTACCGTAAATTGCAATGTCATAATATCGCCGTCTATTATCTCTTCCGGCAAATCGGAAGCAAACCATGCTGCTGTACAACCGCTGATTTTATTCTTCGGTGCCGTAAAGCTGTAATCAATAAAGTCAATGCCGGTTGAAACCTTTGTCAATGTAAGGACATCGCTGTTAAATGCCATATTTAATGCCATTGTTAAAAATCCGGGGTTGTTTTCCAAAGAAACCGTAACGGTTACTTTTGTTGCACCTGCAGTTGCAGTCGTATTGCTAACTTTAATTGCAGGTGTATTTTTATCCGGTTCATCGGTGGGTTCATCATCGCCTTCGGATGAGCTGTCAACACCGACATATCCGGCATCAATTGTGCTGCCGTCACTCATCTCGAGAATAAGATGCTTGCTTTCGTCGATATGAGCATTTACAATACCGACGCCGTCGTCACCTTTGTCGCCCTTGTCGCCCTTATCGCCCTTATCGCCCTTATTGCCTTTATCACCTTTTTCGCCTTTGAGATTTTTTGATGTTGCCGTACCGTCGGTCAATGTTACAGTAAGAGTTCCGTCAGCAGCAAAAACCGCACTTGTGATTCCGACCCCGTCTTTACCGTCTTTGCCGTTCGAACCTGTCACAAGACCTGCATCCGTTATGTTTCCATTTGATAAAGTGATTTTCAAATGACCGGTTTCGTCAACGACTGCCGAGGTGACACCGACACCGTCTTTACCGTCAGCACCTTTGATGTTTTGCAAAGTGGTAGTAGTAGTATTGCTGAATGTGATCACCATGTCATTGCCGTTCATAGAAACATTGGCAATGCTGATTCCGTCCTTGCCGTCAACACCGTCTTTACCATCTGTTCCGTCTTTTCCGTCCTTGCCATCCTTGCCGTTTGTTCCCACAATAGGTCCGAGGACAACGGGAGCTCCCTGTGTAAAGGTTATTTTCAAACAATTATCGACAAGTTCTACGGAAACAATTCCGTTGCCGTCTTTACCGTCGGCTCCGTCTTTACCATCTGCTCCGTCTGTGCCGTTTGTGCCGTCTTTACCAATTACTTTGCCGAGGTTCTTTACTGTATCATCGGTCAAAGTGAGCACCAATTCGCCGGAACCGTTGATCACGGCAGTACTGATGCCGACACCGTCTGAACCGTCTTTTCCATCTTTGCCATCCGCACCGGGAAGACCGTTTGTGCCGGTAATTTTACCGAGATTGGTTGTATTATTGTCTGTATATTTAATAACAAGTTCTCCGGCTTCATTGATAGAAGCAGAATCAATGCCCACTCCATCCTTGCCATCTTTTCCGTCTTTGCCGATAGTGCCGTCGCCGACTGTGATTTTGCCGAGGTCTTTCACGGTTTTATCGGAAAGAGTAACAATAAGATTACCGTTATTGTCAATTTCGACTTCGCTTATGCCGATACCGTCTTTGCCGTCGGCACCTGTATCTCCCTTGTTTCCGTCTTTTCCATTTTGACCGACTACACAACCGAGATTAACAGTCTCACTATCGGAATAGGTAATGATAAGCTCGCCTTTTTCGTTTATCGTAGTAGAAGCAATGCCTTTACCCTCTGCTCCGTCTTTACCGTCTGCTCCGTCTTTACCGTCCTTGCCGACAACATTACCAAGATCAAGCTTTGTACCATTTGTCAGTTCAACCGTCAATGCACCGTCTTCTATTGTGATGTCGGAAATTCCCACTCCGTCATTTCCGGCGGCACCGTTTGTACCATCCTTACCGTTTGCTCCGACAACAACTCCGAGATTATAAACACTGCTATCGGAATATGTAAGTACCAATTCTCCTTTTTGGTTAATGATCGAAGAAGATATGCTGATACCGTCTTTACCATCGGCACCATCCTTACCGTCAGCACCGTCGGTTCCGATTACTTTTCCGAGATTTGCGACCTGAGAATTTGAGAACGTCAAAACGAGTTCACCATTTGAGTTTATCACTGCATTGGAAACACTGATTCCGTCTTTACCATCGGTACCGTCTTTACCGTTTTTGATATTTCCTAAGTTTGCACTTGTATTATTTGAATAGGTAAGCACCAATTCTCCGTTTTCATTTATAACTGCAGATGTAATGCTTATACCGTCTTTACCGTCTGCACCGTCTTTGCCGGGAAGTCCGTCCTTACCATCGGCTCCGTCCTTGCCATCAGCTCCGTCTTTGCCGGGGAGTCCATCCTTACCGTCGGCTCCATCTTTGCCGGGAAGTCCGTCTTTACCGGGAAGTCCGTCCTTACCATCGGCTCCGTCTTTGCCGGCGGCACCAAATACACTGCCTAAATTTGAACGTTGTCCATTTGAAAAAGAGAGGACAAGCTCGCCGTCAGTATTGATTTCCGCTTTTGACACACTTACTCCGTCATTGCCTTTAATACCGACTACTTTGCCTACATCAACGGATTTTCCGTTTGAATATGCAAGAATCAAATTTCCGCTTTCATTGATTTTTGCGGATGTAATGCCTGTTCCGTCTTTTCCGGCTACACCGGATGCCGTTCCGAGATTTATCTTGCTGCCATCCGTTAAAGTGATGATCAATTCGCCTTTATCGGAAAACGCAGCGGTTTTGATTCCGACACCGTCTTTTCCGTTTTGTGCGGCAAGAGATTTTAACCACTCATCCTGTGTTCCGGTATATCCGTTTTCTTTTGCTATTTCATAAGCGGATTTTCCGTTCAACGATTTAAGCCAATCCTCTAATGAACCGTCATAGCCGAACTGTACTGCAAGCTCATATGCCGACAGTCCGTCTTTAACTTCAACAGAAGCGGGTTTATCTTTCTCACCACAGGATGCAAGATCGATAACTCCGAGAACCATCAGCATTGCCAATATGATCGACACTATTTTCTTTGCCATGCGAAATACCTCCAAAAAAACAAAATTCGTATTACATAATAGTGATTATGTTGTATTAAAAAAATAAAAATTCCTTGTCTTGCAAGGAACTGTAAAAATAAGTATGGAAAACAAAGCCTTTTTTAATTTAGACATATAAAAAGGCTTGACTTGTCATGTCGTTTTTTGGAAAATATTTTGCATTTTTGTTTTTTGTGTCAAAAAAACTATTGACTTGTTTTGAATATTCCTTTATACTCAAAGAGTGGAGTTGTATGTATTTTACCGTTTTGCGTATTAAATACAACATAATCACTATTATGTCACATCCGCCTATTCGGGCGGTTTTTTCATAATATCAGCTTCATCCGCTCCATGCGTCTTCGGTGTTCGGAAAATGTAGAAACGATATAAATTCTTGTCGTGTTGATACTGCTGTGTCCGAGAATATCGGCAAGTTTTGCGATGTCCTTTTCGATGCCGTAGAAAACTCTTGCGAACAGATGACGAAGATTGTGCGGAAAGACTTTTTCGGGATTTACCTCTGCTTCACGGCAGAGGTTTTTCATTTCACGCCAGATATTTGTTCTGCTTATCGGTTTGCCGCTTTTCGTGACGAAAACCGAGCCTGTAATTATCTTTTGCTCTGCTATATAGCGGAGCATTTTTCTTTGCAGATCATTCGTGATGATTATAGTTCTTGTTTTGCCTTTGAGCGAAACAGTCGCTTCGCCTTTACGGACTGCTTCCGCAGTTATGAATTGCAGTTCGCTTACCCTTATCCCCGTGCCGCAGATCGTCTGTATAATAAAGCTCAACCGTTCATTGTGTTTGTGTTCTGCCGTACGGCACAGGCGTTCATATTCATTCCTTGTCAGTTCTTTTTCTTCGGGGCAGAATATCTGCTGTTGGATTTTCATGGCTTTTACACGAAGCTCATACCAGCCCATGAATGAAAACAGACTGTTTAGGCTTGCAAGCATACTGTTTATACTCTTTACGGCATAGCCGTTGTCAATTAAATTTTGCTTGTAAGCAATAACGGTTTCCTTGGTGATTTCGTTATCGACTGCATATTTTGCAAATGCTTTTACATCACGGATATATTTTTCTTTCGTGTTTTCGCTTTTTTCCTCCTCTTGAAGATGCTTTTCAAATTTTTTGATTTGCTCCGGCGATAAATACTTTTTCTCCATTTGTTTACCTCCTCGGATAGTTTACACTTATATTTTACCCGAAAAGTATGAAATTCAACAATTGTTCGGTTATCAAGGTCTTGAAACATATATGTTCATATTTTTTACCGCAGCAATATTTGGTTTTGGCAGATAGATATAAAGAGTAATGCTGTTAACTTTGGATGTTTACTGCAAAAATGCCATTCGAACTTTTTGTCCGAGTGGCATTTTTCGATATATAATTCTAATCTGCTATTTTTTATAGAACAGTGTTAATACATTACTTTTCAAACAGGTAAAGTGACTAAAAAGTCATCCGGCTGACCTATATGCCTTTTCTTCATTTCCCCAGCCGTGATATGAGCTTTTCCACGGCCTCAATAAACCTATGTATCGGTGTCAATGTTGTCAGAAGCGGGTCGCCCTCGCGGATACGCATGGTGCGGCGGATTTCTTTCGGTATGACGACGCGCCCGAGGTCGTCTATTCTTCTGACTATTCCTGTTGCTTTCATATATAAATCTCCTCTGTTGCAAATCTTTTCTGTAATTTCCTTATTTGCGGAATGCAATACTAATGTTTACAAAAAAGGACGAAAATATACATCGGGCGTCCGGAACAAAATTCTGCAGAAAATTCGAAAAAATCATTTCAGATTGTCAGCTTATTTTTTTACGACAACTTTGCTTTCGGCGATTTCAAAGCAAAAGCCGCACACATCACTATGCACGGCTTTTTTATATTGTTTTGTACTGCACAGAAAAACTGTCGAATCCGACTATTTCATATTTGCGGCGATGTCTTCGAGAATCTTTCAGTAAAAATCCTTGTACTCGAGCGAGACTTCTTTTTCTCTGAGAGTTTTGACTTTCGTTTTTGCAAAAATCGTTGTATAAGGTGATTCAATTCTGAATTATGAACTGTGAATTATTCCAAGCTTATCCACATTGCGGGGCGAACGCAGCCATTACCATAGTTGACAAGAAGACCATAGTGACGGGCCAAGCCGTCGATGTTGACATAGGCGGAATAAGTCTGACTACCGCCAGTACCGTCTACATCTACAACAGTAGAAATTATAAAGGGATTATTATCTAGTAGAAACCCAAGTATGGTCAATATCTACAACAGTAGAAATTATAAAGGGATTATTATCTTGTTTCTCCTTTCTGCTGTTATATTAATCTACAACAGTAGAAATTATAAAGGGATTATTATCGAGACAGCCTTACCGAGGGCAATAATATCTACAACAGTAGAAATTATAAAGGGATTATTATCCGTATTTGAGTACCAAAGAGGACGAGATCTCCAACAGTAGAAATTATAAAGGGATTATTATCCAGAAAAATGTGCAGACTTGCATTGTATCTACAACAGTAGAAATTATAAAGGGATTATTATCGCAAGAAACAGCAGGGTCAAGACCGGAATCTACAACAGTAGAAATTATAAAGGGATTATTATCAAGCCGCAAGATTGACAACATCTACCGATCTACAACAGTAGAAATTATAAAGGGATTATTATCATTAAACCGCATCAGAACGCCAAAAAATATCTACAACAGTAGAAATTATAAAGGGATTATTATCAAACGCAACGGGAAGAAATTTTGATGACGCTTAATCTACAACAGTAGAAATTATAAAGGGATTATTATCCAGATCGGTGAATTTGACGCCGCAGCTGTATTGTCGTCGAGCGCATGAAAATATATGGAAACCGGACAAAATACGAAATCATTGAGATATGTTATCGGTATCGGGTTTTCCATAATCGTTTATCAAAGATCGTTTTGTACGAATCTGAGCCACTCGGCGTTCGATATATTCGAAGTCCAATCCCCCGGCTTTTTAGATTTATCTATTTGCCTGAGCACCCACAGACCCTTGCGGGCAATATTGAACGCACCGTTCGCGTCGGCATCCTGCGGGAGCCCGTCGGTTCTGCCTTCGCTGCAATAGAATTCGCCGTTTTCATCTGCAACGGGAGAAAGGATAAAGTCTTTTCCGTCCTCGGCACAGCTGTATCTTATCGCAAGCGTCACCCTGAGAAGTTTTGTGAGCTTTGCAAAGAACCTTGCCGTGTTCTGCGTGCAAATCGAATCACGAAGATCACCGCCGCGGTAGTCTATGCCGTATTCGTCAAACAAAGACTTCAGGCTTTCGGTAACATTGCATTTTTCGTAGCCGCCTCTGCCGCCGTTAAGCGAGCTGTTGTAGGCGTAGCGCAGAGCGCCGACTGTGCACACAGTCCACTTTGTGCGGCTGCCGTTTGCCTCTTCGGTGAATTTTTCGCAGTCGAACGAAAACTCAAAGTAGTCACTATCTGCGTTGTAGCGTATTCCGTCAAAGTCGGAGTAAAATTTCTTTGCGGCTTTGATGCTCATATCGGACTTCGGCCTGAGAAGGTCGGTAAATCCCGTGACGGGGTCTATCTTGCTCGTGTTCCATGTCGGAACATAGAACAGGAATCCGCTCTGTTTTCTCAGATTTTTGAATGATTCGAATTTATCCGTAAGTTGGAGTGCTTTGTACAGGCCGCCCGTCTCATCGTTTGCCTTATCCTTGAATACAAGATAGTTCAGCTTGTCGATAAGAGCCTTTTCGAAGTTCTGGTACACTTGCTTTTCCACCTTCTTGCGGCTGTTCTTGAATCCGCTGTTCAAATTCTCGAGCGCAACGACGGCGTTATATTCCACCATGAGCTTTGCTATATGGTGGACGACCTGACTCATATATCCCGACTTGAGGTCTTTGATATTCTCTACGACACCCCAGTTTTCGCGTGCCTCTTTGCGTTCCTTTTCTTTTTTATCGAGAAGTTCGCGGTAGGGAGTTTCAAATGTAACGGCTTTGCCCTCGCTGTCCTTGTACTCGCCGCTTATCGTGTTGAGTGAGTATTGGATGTAATTGCCTTTTTTGTCTTTTACCACTTTTCCGTCGCGGTCTATCATCGAGATATACAGCAGATGACGCTCTCCGCGGTCGATGCCGATGACCTTGACATCTGGATTGTTTTTGACGCATTCGCATACGGCTTCGTTGATGTGCGAGGCTCCGTCTGCTTTGAAATTCATCGTTATCGGTACATGGAACTGGAATTTATCCACTGTAAAGCGGCGGTCTTTTGTAATGTCGTAAGAGAATGTACTGCTTTGACCGCAAAGATTAGGATTTTTCTTATCAATCGGCTGATTTGCTTTGTGGACGATTTTACGGTTATCGGGAATCGATGCTTTGCGATAGAAAATTTCCGCCTGACCGTTGAGCTTGTAAACTACATTTGAAAGATTTTCTTCGTCAAACAGCGCTTTCCAATACATGGTGTGCAAATTCTGTTTTCCTTTTGCAAAGGATGAAAAATCTTTGTTATATATACGGAAAAGATACAGTTTTCCGTCATTGACGAGCGAGTCTATATAGTCAGAAGCTATCGGCATATACGAAAGCTTGTATCCCTGCTCACTTACTTCACGGTAAAATTCGCTTATGTCGGAATACTGCTCCGTCGAAGTAAATCTGAAACCGAATCGGCTCCAGTCCGGATGCTTTGCGATTGAAGCCTTATAAAAATCAATAAGCGCGTGACAGTCGCTGAGCGAGAAATTTTTACCTTTTTTGAATGTTTCCTCATCACGGATGCGGAGAATGTTTTTATCGGGAGCAAATTCGTCAATTCTGGAATTTGAAAAGAACACTTTAGGCAACATCTTATTCGGTCCGGGAAGCAGCTTGTACATCACTTTTTGATAGCAGTTTGCATTTTTGCTTGGCTTTACATCCGTAAATATTTTGTTGTTATTCTTATCCATAATGCCGAGATAATATTGCCCGTCTTTTATAAGTAGAACTCCGAGATTTTGTGTCTCCTTATTGACGTCCCATCCATCCAAAAGCGTACTGCAGTCAAAATTCAGTTTTATCTTTTCCGTGCTGTACGGCTTTTTTGCTGCGAAATTCCGTACCTTGTCGTAAAGCTTTGAAATGTCGCTTATTTTTTCAAACAGAGGTATGAATGCTCCGTAAAAAACATCATCCTTCTGCAGTTCAGAGTCTGCCTTGAGGCAAAGCGGCTTTACGGTATGCATCAGCTCCATCATACCGTCGAGCAGAGTCTTGATGAGGTTTTTATCTTCTTGTGTAAGCGTGTAATCCTCCGCGTGCGCGGTGTTGAGCAATTCTTCCGCGGCGGCATACGCGGTTGTGATTTTTTCGTCCGCCTTATGAGCTTCATTTGCAAAATACGATGCTATGCAGCTTTTCCCGTAGGCGGCAAAAAGCTGCGGATTGGATTCTTCATCCGAGTCTGCAATATATCTGTCAAGCGCCGTCTGTATGCGTGCGACGGAATATACGGTCTGCTTTGCTTTTCCGTCGTCGATACCGAGCACATTTTTCAATGTTCCGTAATATCCGAAGAGCCTGTTAGATATATCAGCAACGGATGCATCGGTGCTTACATAAACGAATTCGAGCTCTCTTTCCGGCAGATTCTCGAGAGCCGTGAATAAATCTATTTTCACATTGTCGGAGTAAATATCGTAGAATCCCTTCACCGCATCAAGAAGCTCGTTTGCACTGCCGAACTCTTTAGGAATCCAAGAAAGGCTTTCTCTTTCGGAAAGAATCTGCTTATATAGCATTTTAAGCTTTGGTATTTTTTTATCCGGATTTGTCTGATTGTACAGATTGATATATTCGTTCAGTCCCTGAATTTTGCCGCTTTTGCTACTCTTGCCTCCAATGATACCGTTATACGCATCAATCTGTGCCTGCGACAGAGTTTTGCCGTAGTTTTCAAGCAAAAACAGCTCATCAAGCGAATCAATGCCCATCTCCGAACATAGCTTTTCAAAATTGTCCGCGACGGCAGTGTTTTTGACTATGTTGAAAACTCGGATATTGTCGATGTATTTGGGAAGATTCTCATCTATAAGTCTGTGGGCGATAGATGTTGCCTTTTCTTCGGAAGAATACATATTCATGCGATTTTCGTTGTAGCCGTTAAAATATGTTGTAAACATACGGAAATTCTCATCAAAATACAAGCTCGGATCGTTAGCATCGATCCACGGCCTCAGCTCTTTCTGTATGAGGTCTTTCTTGTCGAGTATTTTGAAAGTGCTGCAAGCGGCAAAGCACTTTACTATTTCCTTGCGCAGAGCATCTTTTACCGAATTGTATTTTCCCTTAAAATCTGCGGACTTCTTCTCTTCGGTACTTGCCGTATATAGCGCATAAAAATCTTCAAGCCTCGTGAGACTGACATCGGCAAGAGCCTTGCCGATAAAAGCCTTGTGGTATTCGTCGATAGTCTTTTTCATCTTTTTGTAGCTTTCCGCAAGTTGTGAGTCTGTGCCGATAATCCCGTTCTTTTCAATATTATCAGCAGTCTTTCCGATGGGGATAAGCTCGAACCTGAGTGTCTTTGATACCGGGTAAAGATTAGTGAACTGTTCCAACATAATAACCTCCGAAATTTCTTTATCAATTCTGTCCGCAAATTCATTATCTCACACATACTGTCCTATAGAACGGACTTGGCTCGAAGTAAATCACTTTTCACTTTATTCTTTACTGTCGAGCAAGGCGAAAGACTTGTATGAAATTGATATATAGGCACCTATACTGTCTAAATATTACCACAAAGCTTATTATTTCGCAATATTCTTTATTTTTGAATACTATAGAAATGCCGCCTGAAATCAGGCGGCGTTTTTGTATATATAGCGTTTTGTATGTATAGAGCCGAAGAAAACTCACATTCGTTATAAATATGTTTTCTGTTTGACTAAAAGGGAATTTATGCCGCCGAATTCTTGACTTTTACAAAAAATAATATTACTATCATATAGGAGGTAAATTATTGTGAGATTTCTTATTGGTTTAGGTTTAATAATATTAGGAGCGGTTTTATTTTTTGTTACAGATTTTGCTCCATTTCTCATAATATTTTTTATTGGCTTATTTTTGTTTGCTTCTATACAAAGTGAAGAGATGTTTTATGATTATAGAATAGCAAATAGTGAAGAAATACTTTTAAGAAAACGATATTATATGATTTTTTTGCCGTTTGCAATAATTTCTTATGTTCTTACTATCGGAAGAACTACACTGAAGATAGTGTGGAAAGAAGAGTATTTCAGGTCACCAATAAGCATTGAAAGTGAAAAAGACTTGATTAAGCTTTCGAGAAAAGAATATATTGCTATTCGCAATGAGCAAAGAATTATTTATTCCACACAGATTTTAAGCAAAGAATTTATGGAAAGTTCGTATACGGCAGCGGATATCGGATATAAGCGTAAAAAAATCAGATTGATTATAGTAAGCATTATTGCAGGTATATCACTCACAATGCTACTTGATACAAGCGTAGGACTTTTTTTAACTTTGATATGTGAATCTGTTTTTATTCCTATGATTATTTTGTGGATTCCGGAATATAAAGATGCAAAAATATTGCAACAAGCTTATGACAAAGCAGTAAATTCAACCGATAATATGAATAATACTTAATTTTCAAAGCGGAGCAGAATTTCTGCTCCATCTACTATTACAGCACAACGCCTGCGGAGTTTATCCGCAGGCGTATTACTTTATTCTTTCCGTTTCTTTTTCAATCCAGGCGCAGAGCAGGGCGGTGATTTTGTCTATCTGAGCGTCGGTAAGCTCCGTACCCTTCGGAACCTTGTACCACTTTTCAAGGCAACCCCGGCAGCAGCAGGCGCAGGCGTGCTGTGCAACAAACACCGGATGCCCGTGCGTCGGAGTCTGTTTGCCGTCGTTTTCGATATATGCCGGAGCAAGTCTTTTTACTATTAGCTCTCGGGCATGAACACGAATTGTGTCCATGCCCTTCTTTTCGATATACTCCGCGTCGCTTTTCTTTAAGTGAAACGATGCCCGAAATTTTGATTTTTCAAGCTTTTTGAGCGCTTCTTCAACGGTTTGCATCAGTTATCGGCGCCCATATTGAACACGGGGTAGGTCTGCTCTCCCGTCATATACTTCGGGAGCTCTCCGTTCCATCTCTGTATCCAATAGTATTCGAGAACATCTTTTGTCAGCGTTGAGCCGAGCGCTTCGTTTATTGCCGCGTCCTTCATTCCCTGATATTCGGCGCTGTCAGCCTCAATCTTGACTACCTCGGCGGCTGCTTCTGCGGCGATTACCTTGCGCTTTGCCTCTGCTTCCGCGACGAGAATCTCCTGCTCCTGCTCGGTCTGTGCGCGGAGCTTGTTCTGCTCGGCAACCTGCTTTGCCTCGACGGCATCCGTGAAGGCATCGGAGAAGTCTATGTTTTCGACTGCCGCGTTGAGCACATCTATATTGTAGGGCGCAAGCTCCGCGGTGAGCTTTGCCGCTATCGAGCTCGAAAGATTATCGCGCTCCGCCACGAGATTGTCCGCCGTGTACTTTGCGAACACGCCCTTTACCGCTTCCTGCAATCTCGGCTGAATAATCGTCTCATAGTAGTTTGAACCTATTGTCTTGTATATCGTGCAGGCGTTTTCTTTGTTTATTTGGTAGTTTATCGAGAATATCACATCAACTTCCTGAATGTCGCTTGAGAATGCCTGCAGCTCAACCGTCTGCTTCTGCGTGCGGTTATCCATTTTTATTATGTCCTGCCAGGGCAATTTGGCGTGAACTCCCGCTTCGAGAGTGTATCCCTCCACTTTTCCGAAGGTTGTTACAACTCCGGTATGTCCGGTGGGTACGGATGTGATGCAGCTTAAAACGAGCAATACAGCGGCAAGCACGATTCCGATTATCGAGAGCTTTTTCTTCGTTGCGACGAGCGTTACCACTGCCGCGAGCAGGACTGCCAATCCGAATACAAATAAAACCATACAAATTCCTCCTTAAATTATTAACCTTTGATTTTTTCGAGCTCCGAGAGGGCGCTCTTTTTCAGCCTGTAGGCAAAATACGCGTCGAGCATTACAAAAAGTACGGTCGCAAGCCTTTCTCCGCATTCGGGATGAGCTTTTGCCGCTTTATCCGACACAGCCCGTATCATTTCGGCGGAAACCGGCTTTCCGTAAAGCTCCGCGGCGGCATCCGTAAAGCAGAAGTACAGCTCGTCGTCCGCAAGGCGGTCATCGCTCTCGTCGTCAAGCGAGCCGTTTATGTATGATATAAACGCCGTGATGTCGCCTATTTCGAGAACTTCCTTGAACGCATTGATTATGACCAGCCTGCAAAACTGCCGCTTTGTGTACTTTTTGCCCTCCGGCGGCTTTACAAATCCGCGCTTCACCCAATTCTGAACCGTGTACGGTTCGATTCCCGTGAGCTCAGACACCTGCGAAAGCACAAGCCCTTTCGTTATAAACGCGGGCGATAAGAGCTCTTTTGCCGCGCCTTTTCTGCAAAGGTCGGCGCTGATTACCGTACCGGGCAGATATTCCGTCACAAGACCATCTCCTTTCTGTTTATCTGATTATATCACACGGTTATATGATTGTCAATAGTGTTTACATAATTTTTGAAAAATTTTTTGCGTGTATTGACATTTCGCGAAAAACAAATATAATGTTTAATGTATTAACTGTTAAGTATTTAATTTCAATCGGAGGATATCATGGAAAAGAAAATCAGCGATAACCTGAAAAATGCGATGTGGCTTTTTATGCGCACAGACAGGCTGCATAAGAGTCTTTTCGACAAAATGGCATCCAATCTCGGCATTCATCGCGGACAGCACGCCATGCTTGCGGTGATAGCCCGACACAACGGAGCCGTAACACAGCGCGAAATAGCTGCCGAGATGGAGATTACTCCTGCGGCGGTTACGGTCGCCGTAAAGAAGCTCGAAGCCGACGGCTACATCGAGCGCAGAGAAAAATTAAACGACAGTCGCGCAAACGATATAATAATAACGAAAAAGGGAAGAGATATTCTCGAAAAGACCAAAAGGAGTTTTTTGAGCATTGATGCCGCAATGCTTTCGGTTTTTTCTGATGAGGAGCTCGAGCAATTTGTCGGATATCTTGTAAGACTTCAGAATAATCTTGAAAAAATGGAAAACGGCGAAATTGAAATATCCGATATCGGAAATGTCGGCACCTGCTTTGATGGAAAGGAGAATAAATGAAGCGTTGGCTTAAATACATAAAGCCGTATTCCGCATATTTCATATTCGGGCCTTTGTGTATGATAGTGGAGGTTATCGGAGAAATAGTGATGCCCGCACTTCTTGCACAGATAATAGATAACGGAATTGCAAACGGCAGAACGGGATATGTTGCACTTATGACGGGGCTTATGATACTTGTCGCGGTGCTTATGATGGCGGGCGGCGTCGGCGGAGCTTACTTCGGCGCAAAAGCGTCGGTTAACTTCGCGACGGACTTGCGCGCCGATGTTTATTCGCGCATACAGACCTTTTCGTTTTCGAGTATAGATAAGTTTTCCACGGGCTCACTTGTCACAAGACTCACAAACGATATAACGCAGCTTCAGAACTTCGTCAATATGCTGCTTCGTATGTGCCTTCGCTCCCCGGGAATGCTCATCGGAGCTCTCATTATGTCGGTGATTATCGCGCCCAAGCTTTCGGTAATACTGCTTGTAGCCGTTCCCGTGATAGCGATAGTTCAGTTTTTCATCATAAAGGCGGCGTTCCCGAGATTTACCGGAATGCAGACCAAGATTGATAAGCTCAACTCCACCGTTCAGGAGAATATAACCAATGTTCGCGTAATAAAATCGTTTGTCCGCGAGGAGCACGAGAAAGACAAATTCGCCAAGGCAAACAAAGACCTCAAAAACGCGGGCATCGGAGCGATGAGAATAATGATACTGTCCATGCCTGTTCTCACGCTCATTATGAACGCAACATCTATCGCCGTGCTTTTGATAGGCGGAAGAACTGTAGTAAAAACGCCCTTCGGACTTTCGATAGGCAATCTCACGGCGTTTGTTACATATATGACGCAGATACTCATGTCGCTTATGATGCTCACGATGCTTTTTGTGTTTTCGTCGAGAGCACTTGCCTCCGGCAAGAGAGTTGCGGAGGTGCTTGATGAGCAAACCGATATAAGCGACGAAAACGCTTCGGAGAAAGAAAGAAAAGTCACGGACGGAAGCGTTGAATTCAAGAATGTTACATTCCGCTACTATAAGGACAGCCCCGACGCGGTACTGAAAAACATAAATCTTAAGATAGAAGGCGGAACAACGGTCGGAATCATCGGTACGACGGGCTCGGGCAAGAGCACTCTTATTTCGATGATACCGCGCCTTTACGACCCCGACGAGGGAGAGGTTTATGTTGACGGCGTCAATGTAAAGGAATACAGCCTCAAAAATCTGCGCGACGGCGTAAGCGTTGTTTTGCAGAAGAACACACTGTTCTCCGGAACGGTGGCGCAAAACCTCAAGTGGGGCGACGAAGATGCGTCCGACGATAAGATGGTGGAGGCGTCAAAGGCGGCTCAGGCGGACAAATTCGTCACATCGTTCACGGGCGGATACGATTCTCTTATTGAGCAGGGCGGAGCAAATGTTTCGGGCGGACAGAAGCAGAGACTTTGCATCGCAAGAGCGCTTATATCATCGCCGAAGATACTTATTATGGACGACAGTACAAGCGCCGTCGATACAGCAACCGAGGCGCAGATAAGGGAAAGCCTCAAATCAGCCTGCGGAATGACGAAGATAATCATAGCGCAGAGAATATCGTCGGTAATCGAAGCGGATATGATAATAGTAATGAATGACGGCGCGATAAGCGGCATCGGCACGCACGAGACACTCCTCAAAGAAAACGAAGACTACCGCGAGATTTACTATTCTCAGGCGGACGGAAAGGAGGAGCGTTAGTATGGCGGGAAAAAGCCTTGAAGAATTAAGAAGACTTTACAGCTCAAAGCCGGAGCGTCCCAAGCACCGCGGAATGCCCGTGGGCAGAATGGGAGGCAGAAACGCGGCAACCGGCAAGCCGAAGAACACCGGCAAGACGATTGCAAGGCTCCTTTCTTATATAGGCAAATACAAGGTTTTGCTTGCGATTGTCGTGCTTTGCATGGCGGTATCAACCGGAACATCTCTTGCAGGCTCGTATATGCTTCGCCCGATAATCAACAGCATCGACGATTCGCTCTATAAGCCTACGGCAAACGGAAAAGCGGCTACCGTGCAGGGCTGTGATATAAGCTTTGCTTCGCAGGCAGAAGAGGTAAGCTCCGAAGCCGA
Source organism: Eubacteriales bacterium (assembly GCA_045627885.1). GTDB lineage: Bacteria > Bacillota > Clostridia > Oscillospirales > CAG-272 > CALCTE01. Next base: position 4,003 of record JAZQOM010000042.1, on the reverse strand, counting down.
TATATATCTTGTGCCGCAAAAAGCAAAGGACGGAAAAATCAAAGTTACGGCTATGCTCGGAGATGTAAGCTCCGACTGCCGCTTCAGCGTGACCTTCGACAACAAAAAAATCAAAGCGGAATCCGCGGCTTTGCCTAAAGAAAACGCCGCGGCATCCGAAGATGACTGTATGTTTATAGTCAACGAAGACAGCGTCACGGTTTTGACAAAGGACGGCGCAAAGCTTTCCGCAAACTCACCGATAGCCGTGATGACATTCTCCGCGATTGACGGCGCAAAAAGCGCGACGCTCGGATTTTCCGACAAGAACACGGTGCAGAATGTCTTGACCGCGCTAATCAAAATTCTTGCAACGCTTGCGGCAATATACCTTGTCGGTGTTATAGCATCTTTTGCACAGGCAAGACTTATGCTCACCGTATCGCAGAACGCGATAGAGAAGATAAGAAGCGACCTCTTTGACAAGATGCAGGAGCTTCCCGTAAGGCTCTACGACAGAGAGACTACCGGAGAGCTTATGAGCCGTTACACAAACGATGTCGACAACATCGGAACGATGCTCGATAACTCGGTTGTATCGCTCATATCCGGAACGGTAACGCTCGTCGGAACTCTTGCCATGATGATTTACACAAATATCTGGCTGACGCTCATAACAGTTGCGTTCTTGCCGGTGTTCCTGTTCGGCGGAAACGCGATAGCAAAGGCAAGCAGAAAGTACTATTCCGCACAGCAGGAGGCGCTCGGCGCCGTAAACGGATACATAGAAGAAAGCGTATCCGGACAGAAGGTTGTCAAGGTGTTCAATCACGAGGACACCTGCAAAGATGAATTCGGCAAGCTCAACGAATATATGCGTGACAAGCAGATAGGCGCACAGTTCTGGGGCGGCGTGATGGGCCCGATTATGGGTAACACGAGCCAGATAAGCTATGCGCTCACTGCGGGAATCGGCGGCATACTCTGCATTACAAGAGGATTCGATGTCGGCGGACTCTCGATATTCGTAAGCTACGCAAGACAGTTTGCACGCCCCGTCAATGAGCTTTCGATGCAGATGGCTACCGTGTTCTCGGCACTTGCCGGCGCGGAGAGAGTGTTTGCGCTCATGGACGGCGAGCCCGAGCCGCTTGACGATGCGGACGCGGTAAGCGCAAAGGATATGAAGGGATATGTCAAGTTTGAGGATGTAAGCTTCGGATATTATCCCGAAAGAAAAATTCTCAAGCATATATCGCTCTACGCAAAGCCGGGGCAGAAGATAGCTTTTGTCGGCTCGACGGGAGCCGGAAAAACCACCGTTACAAATCTGATAAACCGCTTCTACGATATCGACGAGGGCAGTATCACGATAGACGGAGTGGATGTCAAGCACTATGTAAAGGATGAGCTCCGCGAGAATATCGCCATGGTATTGCAGGAAACGCATCTTTTCACCGGAACGGTTATGGAGAATATTCGCTACGGCAGACTTGACGCAAGCGACGAAGAGGTTATCGCGGCGGCAAAGACCGCTTCGGCGCATAGCTTCATTACAAAGCTTTCCGACGGCTATAATACAATGCTTGAGGGAGACGGCGCAAATCTTTCGCAAGGACAGCGCCAGCTGATAAATATAGCGAGAGCCGCACTGTCGAGAGCGCCGATACTTGTTCTCGATGAGGCGACGAGCTCCGTCGATACCCGTACCGAAAAGCAGATAGACGAGGGAATGAGCCATATAATGAAAGACCGTACGACCTTTGTCATAGCGCACAGACTTTCCACCATAAGGAATGCAGATGCGATAATGGTTCTTGAGGACGGCGAAATAATCGAGCGCGGAACTCAGGAACAGCTCCTTGCCTTAAAAGGCAGGTATTATGAGTTGTATACGGGAAAGTGCGAGCTTGCGTAAAGGTTAATTACAGATTACACCCATAGCCCAGCCGCATGATAAGATTCGCATAGCTTTGTCATCACGCCCAGGCGTTTCGATTTCGAAACGCCTTTAATTTTTTCAATACCTTTTCGGATTATTCGTCTGACCGAGAAGATAGTCTATGCTTGTGTCGTAAATTTTCGCAAGCTTGATAAGCACCAAAGTCGGAATATCGTTTTCACCCGTTTCGTATTTTGAATAGCCGGTTTGCGACATACCGATAATTTTTGCAAGCTGTGTTTGGCTCATATCTCTGTCTTCCCTCATATCTCGTATTCTCGGATACACAATATTTCACTCCTTTACTGTTTTACTCTTATATAAAATTATAAATAACCTGTTTCAGGCTATTGACAATTAACCTAAAATAGGTTAAAATGTGGAATGCGGTCATATTATTTTTTGACAAAAAATTATGAAAGCATTAAGGAAATCGTTGCTTCGGAATGATTTTTGAAAACGAAAGGAGGATTGATTATGACCGTGATATCCTTATGTTCTTGCAAAAGCGCTGAAAAAAGGAGAGCAAAGGGACATTGAAAATGCAATAGCACTTACGACAATGCTGTTGACAGATTGAACGATATTGAAAGGGCGAGAAAAGGTTTTTAACTTCATTCTCGGAAGAAAGGAAAAATGAAAAGAAACACCATATTCAAAACAGTTATTATTGCAATACTTGTATGCCTGTCGGTTTTGTTTTTCGCATCTTGCCACAAGCACGAATATACCGAAAAAATTGTCAAAGAAGCAACCTGCGGAGAAGCCGGAGAAAAACTGCTTACTTGCTCGGAGTGCGAAAAAGAAGTGACGGAAGAAATTCCGCCAACGGGAAAACACAGTTATGACGAGATTATAACAAAAGAGGCGACCTGCGTTGAGGCGGGCGAGAAAAAATGCAAGTGCACCGTTTGCGCTGCGGAAGAGACAAAGGAAATTCCGGCAACCGGAGAACATAATTATACCGAATCCGTAACAAAAGAACCGACCTGCGAGGAAGACGGTGAAAAGGCAATAAAGTGCACCATGTGCGGTAATACAAAAACGGAAAGCATAGCGGCAATCGGTCATGATTGGGCTGATGCCACCTGCACTGAGCCGCAGACCTGCACAAACTGCAAGCAGACACAGGGCGAAGCCCTCGGGCACAAATGGAGCAATGCGACTTGCGAAAAGCCACAGACCTGTTCCGTATGCAAAGAGACGAAAGGCTCTGCAAAAGGACATTCTACACGGCTCGGAACTTGCAGTGTATGCGGAAAGAAAGTAAATCTTCTCAAGAAAAAGACGGATGCAATCATTAAAAGTGCAACAAATGCGGCAAATTACGAAAACAAGTCTTTGAGTTACTGCAATCAAGCGCTGAAATCCACAAGATTTACGGGAACATCGACCGCCGTTGCGGATTTAGCTCTTGCAACGGGACAATACCGTGCAGCTCTCGACAAATGCGGAAGCGAGCCGGAGCTTGCCGATGCAAAAGCTAAAATCAAAAAGATAATAAGCATACTCGACGGAACTTTCAGTGGAACTGTCTCTGTGTACGGTGATACAAGAGATGAGAAAACGATAGAGAAAATAGTAAACAGTTTGAAAAGTATTCTTCCGTACGAAAAAGAGTTGGCAACAATAATGGCAAAATGGTAAAAAAACAAGGCGTTTCGATTTCGAAACGCCTTCAGCCTGCTGACAAAGTCAGCAGTCTGGCAGAGTACCAGCAAACGAAGGGATATTTTTCGTTCTTTTCTTCGTCGACGTACAAAGGTACGGCAGAGGAAAAGAACGGAAAAAGGCAATAAGGACGGGCTTTTATGCCCGTCCTTCGCCTTTTTGTGCCGGTAATTTATTTTTTAGTTTACATAACATTTTTGCAAAATTCTTTTTGTTATTGCCGGTAGACCGAGTTTGTCAGTGCTCTGGGGGCGACTGTCAGTCGCCCTATTTTTTGTTGCCCATTTTACAAAAATACGAAAATTTTTTTGAAATTTTTATAAAAATTGCAAAAAAACTATTGCAAAACCGAAAAATATCCGTTATACTATAGCCAAGTGGATTGAAAATGCCTAAAATAGCCTAAAGTGG
>JAZQOM010000041.1:0-11275 GCA_045627885.1 Eubacteriales bacterium | reverse complement strand
TTTTTGGAGGCGCCACCCAGATTCGGACTGGGGGTCAAGGCTTTGCAGGCCCGTGCCTTACCACTTGGCTATGGCGCCGTATTCATTTGTCGCGAGTGTTATTCTACCATATCGCAAGGCGTTTGTCAAGATATTTTTTATACTTATCCGAAATTGATTTTTACAGCTCTTTTTCGCACAGAATATAGCTTCCGCCGTACATCTCGGCTTCACCGAGCATTTTGAATCCGAGCGCCTTATAGCACCGCTTTGCCGGAATATTTATCTTTGCAACGGCAAGATGCACCGCTTTGGCGCCGCCTTTCTCTATCTCTTTAAGCAAAGCTTTTACAAGCTTTTCCGAAAGTCCCCTGCCCTGCATCTGCGGAGCAATTACCACTCTCGCTATCTCTCGCGCTTCCGCACAATTCCACAACGCCGCGGAATCAAGCTCGTTTTTATCGGAAATTGACGCCGCGCCGATAAGCTTGTCCCCGTCTTCGAGAACAAAAAGGCAGTCTGCCGCAAGGTCGGCGTCCGCGTCAATGCTTGTCGGATAATATTCGTTCCAGGTGCATAGCTCCATACTCTTTACCGAATCGTAGAGCGCAAGCACTCCCGATTTATCAGATATGTCGGCTTTGCGAAATGTGATTTTTTCCATAGCTTTCTCCGTCTTACGCAAGCGGATTTGTTCGGCTTGCTTTTTGATAAAAAAATTCTCGTTCACAGAACGAGAATTTTGGAGCGGATTACGGGGCTCGAACCCGCCACCTCGACCTTGGCAAGGTCGCGCTCTGCCAAATGAGCTAAATCCGCAGATATTATTTTATTAAGAAAAGTGGTGCCTCCGGTCGGAATCGAACCAACGACACGGGGATTTTCAGTCCCCTGCTCTACCAACTGAGCTACAGAGGCATTTTGGCGACTCGGATGGGGCTCGAACCCACGACCTCCAGCGTGACAGGCTGGCGTTCTAACCAACTGAACTACCGAGCCGGATATCACTTGCCGGTCGGGATAATGGTGGGAGTTACAGGGCTCGAACCTGTGACCCTCTGCTTGTAGGGCAGATGCTCTCCCAGCTGAGCTAAACTCCCATTTCCCAACGCCTCCGCAAGTGCCGTACTTCGGAGCGCTTATACAGTATATCACGCATATAGAGGGATGTCAATACTTTTTTTGAAATTTTTTATCTTTTTTGAAAATGCCCGAAATTTGCGTCCGTGCCGACTTGCAAAACGCGCCGGGCATCCTCACGAATGCCCGGCGTGCGCGCTTTTTAATAGCTGATATTGCTGCCCATTGTAAATGTGATATCGATATACTTTCCGTTTCTGTAAACCGTTATTGTAGCCTCGGAACGCGGCTTGACCTTATCTCGCTCCTCTTTAAGCGATTCAAGGTCGCTTATCGTTTTGCCGTTCATTTTTGTTATGATATCGCCGACAAGTGCGCCGTTTTTCTCAAGCGAACATCCCTTTTCCAAAAGCAGTATCTGCACTCCCTGCGGCACATCATAGTATTCTGCCATCTCCTTGGTGATATCCTGGCAGTTTGCTATGCCCATCTGCGGCGTTTCGTCAATCTTGACATAATCGTTGTCGGGGTCAAATGTCGATTTGCCGCCGCTTGATATTATCTGCTCGACTATCTTGCTCGCATAGGCACTCGGTATTGAAAATCCGATGCCCTCGAATTCGTCCGTGAGCTTCAGGGTATTTATTCCGACAACCTGACCGTACATATTGAGAAGCGGGCCGCCGGAGTTGCCGGGATTTATCGTGGCGTCCGTTTGCAGAAGTCTCATTATCTTTTTGACATTGTTTGTTCCCGTGACCTCAATATCTCTGTCAACCGCGGAAATTATGCCCTGCGTGAATGTTCCCGCAAGAGCGATATCCGCAGGTGTGCCTATCGCCGTGACGATATCGCCTACCTCAAGTCTCGTGCTGTCGCCGAATTCCAAAACCGGCAGGTCGCCCTCCGCCTCTATCTTTATTACCGCGATATCCGAAAATACATCGCTTCCGATGAGCTTTGCCTCGTATTTTTTATCTGCATATTCGCCGTATGTGAAATATACGGTTATCGTATTCATTCCGTCAACAACATGAGCGTTTGTTGCGATATATCCGCGCTTGTCGATGACAAATCCGCTTCCGACATAGGATTGCTCGTATGTTCCGTAATAGAATGACGATACATTCTGCGTGCATCTGATACCGACTGCCGCGGAAGCGCATTTTTTATATACCGAGCCGTATGAAAGTGTATTCTTGCCGTCAGTGCCCTTTACCTCGATATCCACATCTTCGCCGCTCTGCGTATCATCCATATCGGGAGATATAATGGGATTGCTCTCGCCTTCCTTTTTGTCGCCCTTGGTCTGACTGTCGCCGCCTTGCTCCGTGTTTTCTCCGTTGTTACTTTCGGGAAGCTTCCAGCCGTTTTTATACATAAACAGAACTATTGCGCCCAAAAGGATAACGCAGGCAACGCAGATTATGACAAGCGCCGTGATACCAGAGTTATTCTTCTTGGGTGTCTTCTTTGGCGATTCGCTATAATATGTGTTGGTATACTGTCCTTGATATTTCGGCGGAATATATTGCTGTGTGCTGTAATCGTTTTTCTTCGCCGGCTCGGGCTCGGGCTCGGGCTCGTGTTCAGGCTCGGGCTTCGGCTCGGTTTCCGGAGTTTCGACGCTTCGGGGAGCTTCGGAAACGGGCTCGTATTTATATTCGCTTTCTTTCTGCCACGGTTTTGCGCCGCTTTCGGGTTCTTTATTCTCCGCCAAATCCTGCCACGGCTTCATATTGCCGCTTTCCGTTTCGTTATCTTTGTTATCGAATTCGTCCATTTGCGTTCTCCTTTGCCGTCATTCGTTGAATTCAAATTTATATCCCACGCCCCATACGGTCGAAAGCTCCCAATGTGATGAGACACCGTTAATCTTTTCGCGTATGCGCTTGATATGAACATCGACTGTTCTCGAATCTCCGAGATAATCGTAGCCCCAGACCTTGTCGAGAAGCTGGTCGCGCGTGAAAACACGATTGCAGTTTGACGCAAGAAAATATAAGAGCTCGAGCTCCTTTGGAGGAATCTTCACCGTTTTTCCCGCAAGCTTGAGAATGTATTTCTGCAGGCTAATCTCCAGCTTGTCGAGCTTTACCGTCTCTTCGGAATCAAATTCCGCGTGCAAAGCGCATCTGCGAAGAATCGCCTTTATTCTCGCAAAAAGCTCGTGCGCATCGGCAGGACTTTCCATATAGTCGTCGGCACCGAGCTCAAGCGCAAGAACTTTGTCGAATACATCGGTTTTTTTAGAAATTATTATTATCGGGCATTCCGATATTCCGCGAATCTCTCTGCATATCTGCAAGCCGTCCTTGCCGTTTATATCCGTATTGAGTACGGTAATGTCCGGGCTTGACATCTTGAAAGCGACGAGCGCATCTTTTCCGTCTTCGCAACGGACGACAATACACCCGTTTTTTGTAAGAAAGCTCTGAATATCGCTTTCGGGCTCATTCTGTATCAAAAGTACCTTACAGTCCATTTTGCACCTCTCTTCCGATTCTTGTACACATTATATACACCGAAACTTAAAAAAACATTAAATTATCGGAGTACGGCGGGAAGAAATCCGTAATTGATTATTCCCGTCTTCGATGTGCAGACTATCAAAGCGGCGCATAACGCGACAACTACCGCAAAGTATACTATATCTCTTGCTCTTATGCGAAGTACATTCATTCTTGTCCTGTTCGGCGAGCCGTTGTAACAGCGGCACTCCATGGCAGTCGCAAGCTCGTCGGCACGGCGAAACGCGGAAACAAAAAGCGGTATCATTATAGGAATGAACGCTTTTGCTCTCTTTATGAGTCCGCCCGTCTCAAAATCCGCCCCTCTCGCCTTCTGCGCGTTGACTATTTTGTCCGTTTCCTCAATAAGTGTCGGAATAAAGCGGAGCGCAATCGACATCATCATCGCAAATTCGTGAACGGGTACTTTTATCTTGGTAAGCGGATAAAGCAGGCTCTCTATTCCGTGAGTGAGCTCTATGGGAGTTGTTGTATAGCTTACAAGCACAAGTGTTCCGACGACAAGGCAGATAAGCCTTACCATCATATAGACGGCGGCAACTATGCCCTCAAGATAAATTTTGATGAAAAAGCCGCTCGGAGTGAGCAGCGTTTCTCCTTTTGTCCAGAACACATTGAAAAACGCCGTGAACACGACGATAAATATAAGCGGGCGAAGGCTTTTTGCAAGCTGTTTTACCGGTATCTTCGCAAACAGAGCCGCCGCGGTGCAATACACAAGCAAAAGCAGGTAGGTGAGCGGATTATCCGCGAAGAATACGGCTACGATATACAATATAACGGAAACAATTTTTATTCTCGGGTCAATTCTGTGCAGCACAGAATTTGACGGATAATACTGACCTAAAGCGACATCTCTCATCATTTTGCCGCACCTCCCCACATGGAAAGTATGCGTTTTGCCGCCTCATCTACGGTGTATACTCCGTCCATGTCAAAGCCTTTTTCGCAAAGCTTTTCGGACAGTGTCGTTATCGCGGGGACGGCAAGTCCCCACTCCTTGAGCTCTCTTGTGTGCGAAAATACCTCGTGTACCGTGCCGGAGAGCATAAGCTCTCCTTTTTTAAGCACAATAAGGTCGTCGCAGAATTTTGCCATATCCTCCATACTGTGAGATATTATCAGCATGGTTATATTCTTTTCTCTGCTGTAACGCACAAGCCCCGAGAGGATTTCCTCTCTGCCCTCCGGGTCAAGTCCCGCCGCGGGCTCGTCGAGTATTAGCGTATCGGGCTCCATGGCAAGAACGCCGGCTATCGCAACACGGCGCTTTTGACCGCCAGAAAGGTCAAACGGCGACCGCTTTTCTACATCGGACGGAAGTCCGACGAAATCCATCGCCTCTTTAACTCTCTTGTTAAGCTCGTCGCCCGTGATGCCCATATTCTTCGGGCCGAACGCGATATCCGCCTCTACCGTCTCTTCAAAAAGCTGATATTCCGGATACTGAAATACAAGTCCGACCTCGAAGCGCAGTTTTCCTATTTCTTTTTTGCTTTCGGGAATCGGAACGCCGTTATGATAAATTTTGCCGCTCTTGCACTTTTCGAGACCGTTCAAGAGCATGGCAAGTGTGCTTTTGCCGGAGCCGGTATGTCCCATTATTCCCGTTATTCTCCCTTTCCGGAAGCCGTAGCTCACATGAGAAAGGGCGAGCTTTTCCGTGGGTGTTCCCTCATTATACTTAAAAGAAACATCCTTAAGCTCTATTGCAAATTCTTTGTTTCCTGTTTCCACTTTATTCTCCGCTTAAAGCTTTGCCGATATTTTCCGCAGTTTCGTCGATATTAAGTGATACGGGAATATCCATCCCCGCTTTGCAGAGCTTCTGCGTAAGCTCTATATTCTGCGGCGGGCAAAGCCCCGCCTTTTCCATAATTTCACGCGATGAGAAGATTTCTTTCGGAGTTCCGCTTGCATACACGCTTCCGCCGTTTAACACGACCACATTGTCGGCAAGGCACGCCTCCTCCATATAGTGTGTTATCATGACAATCGTAATGCCGATTTTCTTCAGCCTTTCGCAGACGGCAAGCACCTCGGCTCTGCCGTACGGGTCAAGCATCGCGGTAGCTTCGTCGAAAATTATGCACTCGGGGGGCATGGCAAGCACGCCCCCTATCGCGATTCTCTGCTTCTGTCCGCCCGAAAGTCTGTGCGGCTCGGACTTTGCGTATTCGCTCATTCCGACATCGGCAAGCACCTTATCCACTCTTTTTCTTATTTCGGAAGACTCAACGCCGAGATTCTCGGGGCCGAATGCTACATCCTCCTCACAGATGGTTGCGACAAGCTGATTGTCCGGATTTTGGAATACCATACCTATTTTCTTTTTTATATCAAATGCGTGCTCCTCGTCCGTCGTGAGCATTCCGTCAACGCTGACAGTTCCGCTGTTCGGAAGAATAATGCCGTTGCAAAGCTTTGCAAGCGTGCTCTTGCCCGAGCCGTTTCTCCCCACGATGGCGGTCACCTTGCCTCTTTCTATCTCGAGGCTTAAATTTTTTAATACCTCTTTGGTGCCCTCTCCGTCGTTCAGCTGATACGAAAAGCCGACATCTTTTATACTGATTATGCTGTCCAAAAATATGCCTCCGCTTTATCTGAATTCAAGTCTTGCAACCGCTCCGCACGGAAGCACTACGCCCTTTGCCGTGACGGGAAGACCTATCTCGTCGGCAAATACCGTATATCCGCGAAGTCCCGCTCTGTCGGCGTTTATTTTGAGCAAAGCGCCTACGCTTGATGCGGAAAGCCCCGTCGTATAGCTGTTATACACAAGCGCAAGAGGCTTTTCGGAAAGCAGTTTTACGCATAGCGAAAGAAGCTCATCTATGCAGTCTTCGAGCTTCCACACCTCTCCCGACGGGCCTCTGCCGTATGACGGCGGGTCGAGAATTATGACATCGTACTTGTTGCCGCGGCGGATTTCCCTCTCGATGAACTTTTTGCAGTCATCAACGATATATCTTATCGGTGCATCCGCAAGTCCGGAGAGCGCCGCGTTTTCCTTTGCCTGTGCGACCATTCCCTTTGCGGCGTCAACATGGCAGACAGATGCTCCCGCGGCGGCGCAGGCTACACTTGCCGCGCCGGTGTACGCAAAGAGGTTGAGCACCTTTACGCCTTTGCCTCTTTCCGTGATGAGTTTGCGAAGAAAATCCCAGTTTGCCGCCTGCTCGGGGAAAAGTCCCGTATGCTTGAAGCTCATCGCCTTCAGCTTGAACTTAAGCCCGTTATAGCCGACAGTCCAGCTCTCGGGAAGCGAATTCTTCCCCCATGAGCCGCCGCCGCTCTTACTGCGGTTGTATTCGGCGTCCGCTTTTTTCCATTCGGGCGCGGTTTTTGAGTTTTTCCATATTACCTGCGGGTCGGGGCGCACAAGAATATACTTGCCCCATCTTTCGAGCCTTTCTCCGTCAGATGCGTCGATAAGCTCGTAATCCTGCCATTTATCCGATGAAATCATTTTATTTACCGAGTACCTCTTCGATTTTTTCCTTTGTTTCCATGGCGAGTTCGGTTATCTTTACCGGATTTTCTCCCTCGACCATTATTCTTACAAGCGGCTCTGTTCCGCTCGGGCGGACTATGATTCTGCCGCTCGTGCCGAGCTCTTTTTCCGCCGACGCGATTATTCCCTTTATCTCGTCGCTCGTCTTAAACTCCGATTTTTGCTCCGCGTTTGCGTTTACATTTACCGATATCTGCGGAAATTTTCTCATAACGGCGAAAAGCTCGCTTGCCTTTTTGCCGCTCTTTCTCAAAATGTTTAGAATTGCCGCAGCGGTTATTTCGCCGTCGCCCGTGGTGGCGTAGTCGGTGAGAATGATGTGTCCGCTCTGCTCTCCGCCGACGCAGAAGCCGCCCGAAAGCATTCGCTCGAGAACATATCTGTCACCTACCGCGGTGCGCTCTATTTTGATGCCGGATTTGTCGCCCATCTCCTCCATTCCCATATTGGAAAGGCAGGTGACTACCGCCGTATCGTTTTTGAGCTTGCCGTTTTCCTTTAAGCTCTTTGCGATAACCGATATAATCTTGTCGCCGTCGGCAAGATTGCCGTTTTCGTCAAGGCAAAGGCAACGGTCTGCGTCGCCGTCGAATGCAAATGCTATGTCGTAGCCGCCGTTTTTGACGGTTTCCGCTATATTCTCAATCTTTGTCGAGCCGCAGGCATCGTTGATGTTCTTGCCGTCGGGATGGCAGTTTACAAAATCCGCATTTATGCCGCAGTCGGAGAAAATCTCGAATGCGCAGGCGGTCGCCGAGCCGTTTGCAAGGTCGAACAGTACATTGAGCTTTGCGCCGTCGTTTTCGAGAACGGATTTTACATGCTCCGTGTACTTATTTGCAAGGGCGTCATCCCGTATGTATTTTCCCGTCTCGCAGGAGGGCGCGATATACGGTTCTTCTTCGCCCTTTATTATCTTTTCTATATCTGCTTCCACATCGTCGGGAAGCTTCATTCCCGTTGACGCGAATACCTTTAAGCCATTGTATTCCGCGGGATTATGCGACGCGGAAATCATTACTCCGGCGACGGCATCGGTCGTGTTTACGAGATATGCCACCGCGGGCGTAGGTACTACTCCGAGAGAAACGGCATCCGCTCCCGCGGCAAGTATGCCTGCCGAAAGCGCCGCTTCAAGCATATCACCCGATGCTCGAGTGTCTTTTCCTATGAGAATTTTTACCTTGCCGCCATTGTCCGCGCTCATCTTCTTGACAAGCGCAAGTCCGAGCATATACGCGGTGTGCGCGGAAAGCTCTTTGTTGGCGATTCCTCTTATTCCGTCTGTTCCGAATAATGTTCTTCCCATATCCATTTTACCTTTCTGTCAATCTTTATACGGGTTCGGGCTCGGGCTCCGGTTCGGGCTCGGGCTCCGGCTCAGGCTCGGGCTCGGGCTCAGGCTCGGGCTCAGGCTCGGGCTCGGGAAGCGGCTCGGGCTTTGTCTTTGAAAGATAGTTCTGCTTCAAATACAAATAGAGCGTACTTCTATTATATTTTATGCGTACCCAGCCGTCGTTGCTGCGTCCCGTGACATTGACGGTGTCTCCGTGGCGAACTTGCGCTTTTACATTATTTTCCGTCAAAGAACAGGTTGCTCTCAAATTTACTACCGTTCCGCCTGTTTTGAGAAGGTCAACATAACAGGTTTCGTTGACATTTGTAAATGTCTTTGTCGGCTGAGGCTTCGGCTGGGGCTCGGGTTCGGGCTCCGGCTCGGGTTCCGGCTCGGGTTCCGGCTCCGGCTCGGGTTCAGGTTCCGGCTCGGGTTCGGGCTCCGGCTCGGGCTCCGGCTCGGGCTCGGGCTCTTCGTCGGTCGGCTCTTCCGGAAGTACCGGAGCATCGTCGTCCGACGCAAGCTTTACCGGTTTTGCCTCAAAGTCGCATGAGCAAAGAAGCAAAGCCGCGACAAGAATCATAATCGCAAGTATAAACAGCTTTTTCATTTCAATTCTCCTTTTTACTAAGTTCAGATGTCGAGTTTTGTCTGAACGGGATTTGCAGGTGCGTATGTGTAACCGAGATGCTCGTATGCAAGTGCCGTTGCAAGTCTGCCTCTCGGAGTACGGCTTAAGAATCCTATCTGCAAAAGATACGGCTCGTATACATCCTCAAGGGTGACCGTCTCTTCTCCTATCGTCGCGGCAAGTGTTTCTATTCCGACCGGGCCGCCCTTGTATACTTTGATTATCGTCTCGAGCATCCTTCTGTCTATTCTGTCGAGCCCGAGCTCATCTATCTCCATCATACGAAGGCATTTATCCGCAATCTCCGTATTTATCACGCCGTCGCCTATCACCTGTGCATAGTCGCGTACTCTGCGCAAAAGTCTGTTTGCGATACGCGGCGTTCCGCGGGAACGCGACGCTATTTCAAGTGCGCCATCGCGGTCTATTCCGACATTGAGAATTCCCGCCGACCTCGTGACTATCTTCGCAAGCTCCTCAACCGTGTAAAGCTCAAGGCGCAGTACCATTCCGAATCTGTCGCGAAGCGGAGATGTCAGCTGCCCTGCTCGGGTGGTCGCTCCTATCAGAGTAAAGTGCTTTAAGTCAAGCCTTATGCTCCTTGCGGACGGGCCTTTGCCGAGAATTATATCGAGCGCGAAATCCTCAAGCGCGGGATAAAGAATCTCCTCTACGCTTCTCTGCAAATGATGAATCTCGTCGATAAACAGTACATCGCCCTCGTTAAGATTTGTGAGCAGCGCCGCAAGGTCACCCGGCTTCTCTATCGCAGGGCCGGAGGTTATGCGGAAATTGACTCCCATTTCCGAAGCGATTATACCTGCAAGTGTTGTTTTTCCGAGCCCGGGAGGGCCGTATAAAAGAACATGGTCAAGGCTGTCGCCTCTGCTCTTTGCCGCCTCTATGCCTATCTTGAGCTGTTCCTTTGCAAGCTCTTGACCTACATATTCGCCAAAGCATTTCGGGCGGAGCGAAAACTCGTTTTCGCCGTCCTCCTCAATGAGCGATGAGCTGATTATGCGGCTTTCGTATTCTTCTCTCTCGTTGTCGTCCATATCAGTTCTCCTGTGTGATTATGTCATAAAGCTCGTCCGCGTCGTGTGCTATGATATCGGCGCCCGTATTTACAAGCAGTTGTTCTTCTCTGTATCCCCACGATACTCCGATGCAGTAAAAGCCGCAGTTCTTTGCGGTGGCTACATCGACATCGGAATCACCTATGTACGCGACATCCGTGTTTTTTGCCCCGAGCGCGTCAAGTATAAGATACGCGCCGTCGGGATTCGGCTTGGGCAAAACTCCCGCAAGCTCTCCCCTTGCGATATCGACAAGCCCGCTCGGAAGCTTTACATCGCAGAGATGCTCCACAAATTGATTTGACTTGTTTGAAAATACCGCAATCTTATATCCGAGAGCCTTGAGCTTGCAAAGAAGCTCCGTCATTCCGTCGAAGGGCTTGGTCTTGTCCGTATAGCATTTATCGTATTCGTCGCAAAATCTTTTTATGGCGGCGTCCGTATCAAGGCACGAAATGCCGAACTGCTTTGCCATCGTCTCCACAAGGTGTTTTACTCCGAAATTGATGCTGTTTAACACATGAGTTCTTGTGACCTTGCTCTCGTCAAGGTCGAGCGCCTTTATTATCGCCGTGCGGATATCATCTATCGTATCCATCAGCGTTCCGTCAAGGTCAAATATCGCCGTGTTGAATCTTCTCATTTTGTCACTTCTTTCAAAATCTGCCGGTGTGCATAATACGCGATTTTACAGTATTACATTTTATTATATCACACATTTTTTCGAAAATAAAGATATATTATCAATATATTTGCAGAATTATTACATTTGAGGACAAACATACTTTCAACATTAAAGGCTCTTGACGATAACTGCACTATTTACATAAAAAATAACGAGCTGAGCAATTCGTCCAGAAGTCTCCTTCAAGCGGAGACGCTGACAACGAATGCTAAACTCGTATATGTAGACTCTACCACACTTTCCGCGGAAAGTCAAGAGGGAATTTCAGGTAAAAATAAAAAATCTGAGCGTGACTCTGCGGACAGGGAGCTTTCCGAAGGGCAGCGTGCGTATTTCAAAGACAGCAAGGTGAGAGATGCGGACGGCAATTTGCTTGTAATGTATCACGGGACACCGAATTCCGGTTTTACTGTATTCAACAGTGGGAGCTATTTCACCCCAAA
>JAZQOM010000040.1:0-32939 GCA_045627885.1 Eubacteriales bacterium | reverse complement strand
TTTTTTGTTGCCCATTTTACAAAAATACGAAAATTTTTTTGAAATTTTTATAAAAATTGCAAAAAAACTATTGCAAAACCGAAAAATATCCGTTATACTATAGCCAAGTGGATTGAAAATGCCTAAAATAGCCTAAAGTGGCGAATTTGACGGCGGAAAGGGAGGCGCAAGGTTTTGCTTAACGGAAAATACAAATACAGCATTAACGAAAAGGGCAGACTCTTTGTGCCTGCCAAAATGAGAGACAATCTCGGGGACAAGTTCATTCTCTCGAAGTCTCCGACAAACAACTGTCTTGTCATATACCCGATGGAAAAATGGGAGAGTATTCTCGAAAAGCTCGAGCAGAACTCCACAGCAACGCGAATGGTCAGAAGAAGATTATTCGGCAACGCCGTGGATATGGAAGCGGACAAGCAGGGAAGAATAATCGTTCCGCAGGACTTGCGCGAATACGCAAATCTTTTGGGCGATGTTATCATCATCGGCACGGGCGACAGCGCGGAGATATGGAATTCTGATGCTTACGCCGAATATGAGGCAGCCGAGGACAACGAGCAGATGGAAAAGCTGCTCATAGATTTGGGACTTTAATATGCCGGAAGAATTTAAGCACATTCCCGTTCTTGCAAACGAAACCGTATCGGGGCTTTCGATAAAGCCCGACGGAATCTATGTTGACTGCACTCTCGGAGGCGGCGGTCACAGTGAGCTTGTGGCATCAAAGCTCACGACGGGAAAGCTGATTGCAATAGACAGAGATGAATACGCAATAAAGCGGGCAAGCGCTCGGCTTGCTCCGTATGGCGACAAAATAACATACATTCACGATAACTTCCGCAACATCGCGACGATACTTTCACACCACGCGCCCGACGGCGTTGACGGAATAATGATGGACTTGGGAGTATCTTCGTTTCAGCTCGATATTCCGGAGCGCGGCTTTTCGTATCAGAACGATGCGCCTCTCGATATGCGTATGTCGCAGAGCGGCATAAGCGCTTACGATGTCGTAAACGGCTATTCGGAGGACTCCTTGCGAAGAATACTCTTTGACTACGGCGACGAAAAGTTTGCTCCCGCGATTGTGTCGCGCATAGCAAGAGCAAGAGCGGAAAAGCCGATAGAAACAACGCTTGAGCTTGCGAACATAATAAAGGAAGCGATTCCCGCAAAGCAAAGGCTGACGGGGCATCATCCGGCAAAGAAAAGCTTTCAGGCAATACGCATCGAGGTAAACGAGGAGATAGCGATTCTGCACGGCGCGATTGACGATGCGGTATCGGCGCTCAAAACGGGCGGCAGGCTTGCGGTGATAAGCTTTCATTCGCTCGAAGACAAAACTGTTAAGCACGCAATGGCGGATAACGCAAAGGGCTGCGACTGCCCGCCGTCATTTCCGGTGTGCGTATGCGGCAAAAAGCCCAAGATAAAGATAATCACCAAAAACGCAATAGAAGCAAGCGAAGAAGAGCTTGAAAGGGATCCGCGTTCAAGAAGCGCGAAATTGAGGGTTGCCGAAAAGCTCTGATAAATAAAATCCGATAAACAGAAAGGGAGGAATCACAGGTGGCACAGGTCAACACGAGAAGAATTTATGACGAAAAAAGCGAACTTACTCTTGACCGGAAGTATAAAACCACATACAGCGCGGAATCACCGGTGAAAAAAGCTCCCGCGCTTCCCGAGGCACGAAAGGTATCTCCGGTGAAGCACGCCTCTGCCGCGATAATAAACGCGACGAAGCAGACCACGGGCGAGATTATCGCAAAGCACAGACGCCCGATGCACGGACAGAAAATAGAGACGAAGTCGATAGAGGTAAAGAATAAGACTTTCCCCGCGACGCTAATAATCGCGGCGCTTATATGTACCTCGATGCTTACGCTGATGATATTTAACTACGCCAAGGAGTACGAGCTTGCGGTAACGATATCAAGGCAGGAAAGCAGTCTCGAAAAACTCAATACAAAGCTTGCAGAACTTGAAGACCAGACCGAAACGGCACTCGATTCCGCAGATATCGTCAGATTTGCGAAGGACGAGCTCGGATATGTCCCGAAAGACCAGCTTTCGGCAAGAGTGATATCGACGGAGCACCACGATACCATTCGCTCTTTGAGGGCGGAGGAAAAGAAAAACGGCGGTATCGGAACGCTTCTTTCGTCGCTGTACGGTATGTTTAAGAATATATTCGAATGAAAACGGTAAAAGCGACATATATTTTATTCGGAAAACACAAAGAGAGAGCTGCATAACGCAGGCTCTCTTTTGTGGCTTTGTAATACTGTCGTAAAATGCAAAAAGGAGGCAACCGTGAAAAAGCTTGCAGACGATAAGAGCGAAATCAGAATAATCACAAAGCGTCTTGAAAGCGGGAAAAGGCTTGCCTTCATTCTTATTGTGTTTGCCGTTGCGGCGGCAATCATAATAGGTACGATATTCAGATATCAGATTCTTGACCCGAAGGGCTTTAAGGAGCTCGCGGCAGACCAGTACACCGTGGAGACGACCATAACGGCAAGAAGAGGCAACATATACGACCGCAATATGAATGTTATCGCCACAAGTACGACGGTGGAGAGAGTTTTCATATCGCCTCACGACATAAAGGACGAACAGGAAGCGATTGATATAAGCAGGGCGCTTTGCGATATTCTCGAAGTTGACTATGATATGATTTACGAGAAAACGCAGAAGAAAAACCGCCGCGACGAAACCATCAAAAACTATGTCGAAAAGGATAAAACCGACGAGGTCAGAAAGTTTATAAAGGAGTATTCCGAGCAGAGGGGATACAGCATCCGAAGCATATATTTTGCCGAGACGACAAAAAGATATTATCCCTACGGCAATCTTGCCGCGCAGGTAATCGGCTTTACGGGTACGGACGGAGACGGTCTTTTGGGTATCGAGATGCAGTACAACAGTTACCTGAAGGGCGAATCCGGCAAGATTGTAACCTCTAAAAACGGCGTCGGCGACAGTATGCCGACGGAGTATGAGAGCTACATAGACCCGACGGACGGCGCGCAGGTCATATCGACTCTCGATATGACAATTCAGGGAATACTCGAAAAATATTTAAGGGAAACCTACGAGGACAGCAAGGCGCAGAACCGCGTCTGCGGAGCCGTAATGAATGTCAAAAACGGCGCAATCTACGCTATGGCGACAATTCCCGACTTTGACCTCAACAATCCCTACGAGCTTGAAACGGACAGTCTTGCGGAGCTCGAAAGATATGCGGAGGAAGAGTTAAACGAAGACCTTGTAAGCAAGAAAAAGACCGAGCTTCTTTACAGAATGTGGTCAAACAAAATGATAAGCGAGATATACGAGCCGGGCTCAACATTTAAGGTGATGACGGCGTCTATGGCTCTTGAGGATAATGTTGTAAGCCGCAATACGCAGTATTACTGCTCGGGAAGCCTTATCGTCGCAGGGCAGAAGATAAACTGCCACAGAACCTCGGGGCATGGTTCGGTTACATTTGAAAAAGGCTTGCAGATGTCCTGCAATCCCGTATTTATGATGACGGCGGCAAAGCTCGGCGCAAAGCGCTTTTGCTATTATTTTGACGGCTACGGCTATACCGGAAAAACCGGAATAGACCTTCCCGGCGAAGCCTCTCCGCTTTATATCGGCGAAGACAAGATGCACGATGTAGAGCTTGCCGTATACTCATTCGGTCAGACCTTCAAGGTATCGCCGATACAGCAGCTTCGCGCAATATCCTCCGTCGCAAACGGCGGATATCTTGTAAAGCCTCACATAATAGACAAGATTGTTTCTCCCGACGGGACGGTTATTTTCCAAGCCGATACATCGGCGGAAAGGCAGATAATCTCGACCGAGACCTGCAAGCTCGTCGCAGAGATGCTTCACGGCGGCGTTATAGACGGCTCCGCGAAGAACGCCTATGTCAGCGGCTACAACATCGCGGCAAAAACGGGTACATCGCAGAAGCAGGATAAGTACGACGAGCACGGCGAGCGCCCGTACAGAATAGGCTCAACGGTGGCTTTCGGCCCGCTTGAAGACCCCGAAATAGCAATTATCATTCTTGTTGACGAGCCGATGACCGCCAACAAATACGGAAGCGTCGTGGCGGCACCTTATGTGTCGAAATCGCTTTCCGAAATATTCCCGTATCTCGGAATAGAGCCGAATTACAGCGAAGACGAAAAGATGATTAGCGTAAAGAATTATGTAGGACTCACTCCCGACGAAGCAAAGTCGAAGATACCCGTCGGGCTTAAGGTTATCGTAAGAGGAACGGGCGACGAGATAATAAGCCAGATTCCTCACGCGTCGAGCAAGCTTTACTCGAACAGCACGATAGTTCTTTACACGGAGGGCGCCGACGAGCAAAGCGACACCGTAACCGTGCCGAATCTTATCGGAAAAACCGCATCCGAGGTCAACAAGTCTTTGACGAATTCGGGACTCAACCTCAATGTTGAGGGCTCGTACCTCGAGGGAACGGCGGTTGTCATTTCGCAGTCGGTTCCCTACGGAACAAAGGTAAGCAGAGGCTCGATTGTGACCGTCGAATTCAGGTATTACGATGTAGGAGACGGATTTAACTGATAAACACTTATGGAAAGGATTCCCATGAAACTCTCACAGCTTTTTTCGGAAGTTAAAGTTATAAACAGCAATATCGATTTTGATACCGAAGTTGCCGGAATAAGTGAGAATTCCGCAAAATGTAAGAGCGGATATATCTTTGTGTGCATTAAAGGCACGCGCAGCGACGGAAACAGCTATATAAATGACGCCATAGCAAACGGAGCCGTATGCGTTGTGACGGAAAACGACACGGACGCGGGTATTCCGGCGATAAAGGTCGAAAGCACAAGAAAGGCGCTGTCGGTGCTGTGGGCGGCGTGGTACGGATATCCG
The DNA here is from genome assembly GCA_045627885.1 of Eubacteriales bacterium. Lineage (GTDB taxonomy): Bacteria > Bacillota > Clostridia > Oscillospirales > CAG-272 > CALCTE01. The sequence continues at coordinate 28,031 of JAZQOM010000040.1, read as the reverse complement.
GCGCGCTCGCTTAAGCTTATCGGCATAACGGGCACAAACGGCAAGACATCCACTGCGTATATGCTCAAGGCGATTCTCGACGCGGCGGGCAAAAAAGCGGGACTTATCGGCACGGTACGCTATATAGCAGGCGAAAACACATACGCGTCGGAGCTTACGACTCCCGACCCCGAGACGATGCAGAGGTTGCTTTACGAGATGAAGCAGAGCGGTCACGAATTTGTCGTATGTGAGGTTTCGTCGCATTCGCTCTTCCTCGACAAGCTCTTCGGAGTGGAATTCGATACGGCGGTATTTACAAATCTTTCGCAAGACCACCTCGACTTTCACGGCACTATGGAAAACTATTTTCTTGCAAAGAAAAAGCTCTTTTCGATGTGCAAGAGCGCGGTAATCAATACGGATAATGTATATGGAAAGCGCATCGCGGACGATGTAAATTGCCCCGTTGTCGCTTGCTCGATAAATTCAAACGAAGCCGATATCTGTGCAAAAAACATACGCACAAAGGAAAACTGCGTCGAATACGAATTCTTGTCGGAGGGCAATATTTACAGAATAAGCTGCCCCGTTGCGGGAATGTTCAGCGTATATAATTCGATGCTTGCCGCCGCGGCTGCGGAGCACCTCGGAATATCCGCAAACGATATCACCGTCGGCATACGCAATATGGGTACGGTGACGGGCAGAATGGAAAGAGTGGACACGGGCAGGGATTTCTCGGTAATAATCGACTTTGCACACACTCCCGGCGCACTTTTGAATGTTCTTCACTCGATAAGAGAATACGCTTCGGGCAGAGTGGTATGCCTCTTCGGATGCGGCGGCGACAGAGACAAGACAAAACGCGCCGTAATGGGCAAGATTGCCGCGGAAAATTCCGACTATGTGATAATCACATCGGATAATCCGAGAAGCGAAGACCCGCTCGCAATCATAAGCGATATACTCGAGGGCGTAATAAGCGTCGAGCAGATAAAGGATAGATATACGGTAATAGAAAGCAGGGAAGAGGCAATTCGCTATGCGATAAAGAACGCTCTTCCCAACGATACGGTTCTTCTTGCAGGCAAGGGACACGAGGATTATTACATCGACAGAGAAGGCAAACATCCGTTTGATGAACGAGCAATCGTGAGGGATGAAATTTCCCGTCGAAAATAAAATATAAAAGAAGTAGGTAAATATGAAGCTGATACTTGCACTTACAACACTCGGAGCGCTTGTGCTCTCGTATGTTCTTTACAGAATATTCATTCCGATACTCAAGAGCGTAAAGCTCGGACAGAAGATTCTCGATGTCGGCCCGAGATGGCATAAATCCAAAGAGGGAACGCCCATCATGGGAGGACTTTTCTTCGGAGCATCGGCTCTTGCCGCAACTCTTACGGCGTATATTATTCTGTCTTTGCAGGGCAAAACGGACAGTATTTCCGTCTTTGCCGCAAGTATGGCTTTTGCCGCGGTCAACTTTCTCTGCGGCTTCATTGACGACTACATAAAGCTCTTCAAAAAGAGAAACAAGGGGCTCTCCGCTTCGGGTAAGCTCTTTATTCAGATAGCTTCCGCGGCGCTGTATCTCTTCGTTCTCGCAAAGCTCGGATACACCACCGAACTTTTTATTCCGTTTATCGGAAATGTCGAGCTCGGAATATTTTACTATCCGCTCGTGCTGCTTGGAATCGTTTACATCGTAAACTGCGTAAATCTCAACGACGGAATAGACGGGCTCTGCGGCTCAATCACTCTTGTTATTTCGGTATTTTTCACCGTTGCGGCTTCAATGGTCGGCTCGGTTGATGCGCTCTGCGTATCGCTTCCTCTTGCGGGAGCGCTTATCGGATTTCTGTATTTCAACATTCACCCCGCAAAGATTTTTATGGGCGACACAGGCTCACTGCTCTTGGGCGGAACGCTCGTCGCCGTATCGTTTATACTCAAAATGCCCGCCATACTCGTTATATGCGGATTTGTCTACATATTCGAGGGACTTTCCGTTATGCTTCAGGTTGCGTCCTTCAAGCTTACCGGAAAGCGCATATTCAAAATGAGCCCAATACATCATCACTTTGAAATGTGCGGCTGGTCGGAAGCAAAGATTGTCACCGTATTTTCGCTTATAACCGCGATATTGTGCGTTATCTCTTATTTCGGAATAAAAATAGCCGCATAAGGCGTAAGCATTAAAAAAGGAGGCACTTTTATATGGATAAAAAAACTATACCCGCGGTGCAGGGCGTTGCCATGGATTCGCCCGCGCAGAGTGTCTCCGTTCCCGCAACCGATGGCGGCAAAGAACCGAAGAAGCCGAAAAGAAAGATTGTAAGGCTCAAGGGCGGAATGGACGCTTTCTTCTTAATAATAATCATAACTCTGCTCTGCCTCGGAACGATAATGATTTTCAGCGCAAGCTATGCCTACGCAAAACAGTATCTCGGAGATACCTACTATTATCTCAAAAAGCAGATTTTGTTCGTTTTGCTCGGACTCTTGGTTATGTTTTTTTGCTCCAGAATCGACTATATGTTTATCGAAAAGTATGCCTATGTCTTCTTTGCCTTGGTTATGGTGCTTATGATAGCAACAGCGATTCCGGGCGTCGGAACGGCGCATCACGGCGCAAGGCGCTGGCTTGAGCTCGGGCCGATTTCATTTCAGCCGTCGGAGCTTATGAAGCTTGCCGTAATTCTTGCGTTTGCAAAGTACACCTGCAATATGCGCGAAAAGATGAAGCAGTTCAAATACGGAATCATGATACCTATGGCGGTTATTGTGTTGATTGACGCCATAATGTATCTGCAAAGCCACATGTCCGGAATGATTATTCTTACGCTTATCGCGCTTGTCATGATGTTCTTGGGCGGCTGCTCGATAGGCTGGCTCGCCGCTTTCGGCGCAATAGGCGGAGCCGGTGCCGCGGCTATATTCATAACGGGCTACCGCAGTGACAGAATCGCCGCGTGGCTTCACCCCTTCGAGCACGCAAAGGACGAGGGATATCAGACGATACAGTCGCTTTACGCGATATCTCAAGGCGGTCTTTTCGGCAGCGGAATAGGGCAGAGCAAGCAGAAAAATCTGTATCTGCCGGAGCCGCAGAACGATTTTATCTACTCGATATGGTGCGAAGAGCTCGGCTTTGTGGGCGCGATGTTCGTTGTGCTTCTGTTCGTGCTTTTCACATGGCGCGGAATCAAAATAGCAAAAAAGATTCCGAACAACTACGCAAGCAGCATAGTTATCGGCATAACAATTAAGGTTGCGCTTCAAGCCATACTGAATATGGCGGTTGTCACAAATGTTATCCCGAACACGGGCGTTTCGCTTCCGTTCTTCAGCTACGGAGGCACATCACTACTGTTTTTGATGGTTGAGATGGGAATTGTCCTTTCCGTCTCACGATATTCTTATCTTGAAAAGAGTTGACGATTATGAAAATACTTTTAAGCGGTGGCGGCACGGGCGGTCACATCTATCCGGCGATAGCCATAGCGGAGGCGTTTGAAAAAAGGTATAAGGACTGCGAGGTTGCGTTTGTCGGCTCACCGCGCGGCATGGAAAACAAGCTCATTCCGCAGACGGGGCACAAGCTCTATACCATTGACATAATGGGAATATCGAGAAAGCTCACAGTGGAAAACATCAAGGTTGCCGTAAAGATACTCAAAGCAAAAAAAGAAGCAAGAAAGCTTCTTTGCGAGTATAAGCCAGATATCGTTATCGGCACGGGCGGATATGCAAGCTGGCCCGCCGTTTCGCAGGCGGCAAAGCTCGGAATTCCGACCGCTATTGTCGAGCAGGACGCTTTTCCGGGAATTGCGACAAGACAGCTTGCAAAATGCGCCGACAGAGTATTCTTAAGCTTTGAAAAAACAAGGGAATACATTGACGGAAAAACCAAAAAGGGCGCAAAGATAATCATATCCGGAAACCCACTGAGAATGAATTTCGCAAGCGCAAGCAAAGATGTGTCAAGGGCAAAGCTCGGCATAAACAAGCCATATATTCTCTCTCTCGGCGGTAGTCTCGGAGCTTTGAAGATAAACGAGTGTATGCTCGATGTCATGAAGGATTATTCCGCCAAAAACGATATTCTGCACACTCACGCCTGCGGAAGCAGAGACTATAAAACGATTAAAGAGCGCTTCGACTCGATGGGACTTTCCGAAAAAAGGAACATCCATCTTGCCGAATATATCTACGATATGCCCGACAGAATGGCGGCTGCCGACCTTGTTATAAACAGAAGCGGCGCGATTACTCTTGCGGAGCTTGCGATGCTCGGAAAGCCCTGTATTCTGATTCCGTCGCCGAATGTGACGGCAGACCATCAGTACAAAAACGCAAAAGTTCTTGCGGACGCGGGAGCCGCTGTGCTTATCAAGGACGACGAGCTCACTCCCGAGCGTCTTATAAAAGAGATTAACGCGATAATTTCGTCAAAAGAAAAACAGAAGACTATGTCCGAGAACATAAAGAAATTCGCGCATCCAAACAGTCTATATACGATAATCAACGAAGCGGAAAAGCTCATTTCGGAGAAGAATAAAGGAAAGAAGTAACGATGGCAAACGGACAAAGACGGGTAAGTGTTTTTGATGACACCGAGCTCAGCAAGGCAAGTGACCGAATAATCAGGCGGCAAAAGAGAAAAAAGACTCTCTATGCCGTCATTTCGGCGTTGCTTATCGCCGCCGCCCTCTTTGTCGCCGCCGCGATATTCTGCCGCGTATCCGCCGTGGAAATAAGCGGAACGGGGCTTTATACGGACAAAGAAATAATGAATGCCGCCGGAATAAAATACGGTATGCAGCTTTTCTCGATAAAGCGCTCGGAGGCATCGGCGGGAATTTGCAAAAGCCTTTCCGGTATCGAAAGCGCTAAGATTGGCTTCGCGCTTCCCAACAAGGTTAAGATAAGCATAACCGAGGGCGAGCCGTTTTATTACTTTGAAGCGGGCGGCAAGCTCTACTATATTTCCGAAAAATTCATAGCGCTCGGCTCAAGCCTTACGGTGACCGAGGAGGACAAGCTGTGCAGAATAGACGGCGCGCAGATAAAAAAATATGTCGCCGGAAGCAAGGTTACATTCTATGACGACGACTGGTACTACATCATCGAGTCGCTCGTATCGTCGCTAAAGATGTGCGGACTTTACGATAAGCTTACCGTATTGGAAACGACGGACAAGTTCAACATCGCGATAAGATACGACGGCAGAATAAAAGTCGCGCTCGGAGAATTTGCAAACATCGAGGAAAAGCTCGAATTTGCAAAAAGCACGATAGACAGTCTTGAGATAGACGCAGTCGGAACAATAAGAATAAAAAATTATAAAGTCGGCTCATTTCTACGCGGAGAATATTGAAAAAATTCATAAAAATTGAAAAAAGCTATTGAAATCCGCGGAAATATTTGATAATATTATATTGTATAAGTATTATTATGTATATTTTTCCGTGCAGAGCCTGCACGAGACATACTTTAACGGAGGATTAAAAAATGCCTACAGAGTTTGAAGCAAGACCCATCAATGTTATAAAAGTCGTCGGTGTCGGCGGCGGCGGAAACAACGCCGTAAACAGAATGATTACCGCAGGTGTCAAGGGAACCGAATTCGTAACCGTTAACACGGACAAGCAGGTTCTTATGTATTCAAAGGCAGAAACAAAGCTCGCTATCGGCGAAAAGATTACAAGAGGTCAGGGTGCCGGTGCTAATCCCGAGATTGGTGAGAGAGCCGCAGAGGAGAGCATTGAGGAAATAAAGGCGCTTCTCGACGGAACCGATATGGTATTCATCACCGCAGGTATGGGCGGCGGAACAGGCACAGGCGCTGCTCCCGTTATTGCAAGAGTTGCCAAGGAAATGGGCATTCTCACCATCGGTATCGTAACAAAGCCTTTCGCATTTGAAGGCCCCCGCCGTATGAAGTCTGCCGAGCAGGGCATCGAGAAGCTTGCTGAATTCGTTGACTCACTCGTTGTAATCCCCAACGAAAGACTTAAGCTCGTTTCCGATACCAGAGTTACACTTCTCAACGCATTCGAGATTGCCGACGATGTTCTCCGCAGAGGTGTACAGAGCATCTCCGAGCTTATAAATGTTCCCGGTATCATCAACCTCGACTTTGCCGATGTTACCGCCGTTATGCATGACGCAGGTCTTGCACACATGGGCGTCGGTACCGCTAAGGGCAAGGACAAGGCAGAGCTTGCCGCTAAGCTTGCAATCACAAGCCCGCTTCTCGAGACAACTATCTCCGGCGCAAAGGGCATCATCATCAATATCGCTGGTGACGCGGATATCGGTCTTGACGATGTCGAGATTGCCGCAACAATGATTTCCGACGAAGCTTCCGCAGATGCAAACATCATCTGGGGCGCAGCTATCGACCCGAATCTTGACGACGAGATGAGAGTTACCGTTATTGCAACCGGTTTCGGTGAGGACGAGAACAAGAAGCTTCAGACAAAAGCCGCAACGGAAGCAACCGTAAAGGCAGCATCCTTTGCAAAGCAGCCCGAAGCAATAACAGACCCTATCTCCGCATATCCCACCGCAAAGAACATAAGACAGCCCGAGCCCGCTCCGGCAGCCGCTCCCGCAGCTCCCGAGAAGAAAGAGCCCGAGGATGACGATTTTGATATCGACGAGCTCATGAAGATAATGGGCAACAAAAACAGATAAGAGTTTGACAAACAAAAAATATATCCGCTCTTGTGAGCGGATATATTTTTTTACCTTAGATTACACCCGATGTTACGCCACTCGACAAACGCCGCATTACTTTGTTCCCGCAGGACGGTCTTTGCTCTGACTTACGGAAAGTAAACCCTTCGCTTGCCCGCCTGCGGCGTTCTGATGCGGCTTGATTTTCCGTAAACGGGTTTTACCACAAATAAATTTCAACACCGTAGGAGCGACTATCAGTCGCCCGCGTTGTAAAAAATCCAACCGCGGAAAAAACTTTGGAAAACGGGAAGCTGATAGCTTTCCCTACAAGCACGCAACAATCGCGCAAGGGACAATATCGCCTTACTGTGCTACATTATTCTCGCATCCGATGAACAGTGGCATATAGCTTTCGGTATCGAATATCACATACACAAACGGTCTTGTGAGATACACTTTTTTAGGCTCATCTTCCAATGCGCAGCCCTCTTTCATCTCTATTATCGTAGCCGCGCCTGCCTTTGTACCGTCCTCGGCGACCTCGATGAAGCTCTTGTGCATAACTCTGCTTACGAAAATATTGCCGTTTTCAGACTTTGCCATCGAAAGAAAATCCGCTTTGTCCGCGCTGAATGCCTCTGTCATTCCGAGCTCTGCAAGCACATCGTTCAGTGTTATCGCGAACTCGCTCTTGAATTTCGGAAGTCTTGCCCATACAGTCTCATTGCTTGCACCCGAGAGTATAGCCTTTAATTTATCGCCTGTGAGTGTTTTGAGATAGTCCGATGCAGTTACACCCTCATCCGGCAAAATCGCCGCAAACGCGTATTTATTGCCCTTGTACGGCTTGATAAATCCGACTGCGCCGTCGCCGCTTATATATTGGTATTCGTTTGAACACATATACTTTGCATCAACATAGCTTCCGTCCGCCGTGCGGAATTTGTCGTCGCAGACATCTGTCTGCAAATACTTCTCTGCCCACTTTGCATCAAAGCCTATCGCGTTGACAAGATACATCACCGCGTCGTCGGGAATTTCGTCAAGCATATTCTTAATAAGTCCGAATGTGTTATCTTCAATCCATTTGTTTATTTTCTTGCAGGTGTTTTTATCGAACTTTTCCGCGAAAACGCCGACATCAAAGTATTTTTTGCATTGTTCGATGAACTTGTCGTTTACAGTCAGCCTGTCCTTTTCGTCCCTAAGCCACACTGAATTCGCCGTGGAAATCTTGCAGTCGTCCGTGCTTTTTATCGCGCTCTGAAATGCGAGCAGGTATTCGTTTGCTTCGTCACGGCTCAAGCCGAACATTTTTTCAATCTCGGCAAGAGTTTCGGCATCGGCGCCGTTTTCGAGCATACCGAGCGCAAGCATTACCGAGACGGGCGATATCATCGTGTTTTTCGTATCGTCCGCGCACTTTTTGTAAAGCTCTACGCAGAAATCACGCATTTTGTCCTCGGAAGATTTTACGACCTCCCCCGGCTCTTTCTTTTCGCCCTGCGAAACGAGATTTGTGTCGTCGTTCTTTGGGGTGTCGGCTTTTTCTTTTGTGTTTTTTGCGCCGCAGGAGCAGAGCAAAAGAAGAGAAAGCGCGAGTATCAAAGCTGTAATTTTTTTCATAATATCAACTCCTTCGATATTTATACAACGAAAGGTACAAATTTTCTCACATAAAAATCCGGCAGAGAAAAAACTCTGCCGGAAAATCTTATTTTGTAAGCTTTAGCCGCGATTTTGTCAGCGCCTTTTTTATCACCGGACAAAGCACAACATTGAGTATGAGCTCGGGAATAAAATTGCAGGTGACGATGATTCCTATAAGAGCCGTAACAGCCATACTGTTTTCGCCCGCAAACTGATTTATCGTACCGGAGAACACCGTAAGCACCGTAGCAAAAAACAGTCCCGTATTTACGATGGGGCAGACCGCCGCGGCAATTATTGTTGCAACGGTATCGTTGAGTATTTTTCTTGCAAGCTTGTATGCGAGAGCCGCAAGAAGTCCCGCCGCTATGGCTTTGTAGAGGCACAGAGCCACCGTCATATACGGATTGAAGCCGAACATCATTCTTGTCAGCATATCAGTCTGCGGAGCGGCTATTGCGACGACCGCGCCGAATACAAGCCCGAGAAATGTTCCGTATCCTACCCCGAGTATCGCGCCGCCTATGACTATCGGCACAAGCACGAACGAGAGAGAAACGCCGCTTATCGGTATTGCAGAGGCAAAAAGCTGGAGTACCACGACGAGCGCGGACAGTATTGCCGCCGTGACAAGTCTTCTTAAAGCAAGCCTTTTTTCTTCCATGTGTTTGTCTCCTTTTCAGAGAATATCTTTTATTATTGCAGTAACAACGCCGCCCATATCATTTGACGGAATGAGCTTTGCCGAAGCCTTTGCCATGGGATGCCCGTTTTCCACGCAGTACGGATGACCGACGGAGCGCAAAAGCTCGACATCGCCTATATCGTCTCCGAATGCGTATACATCGCTCATTTCCACGCCGAAGCTTTGTGCAAGCTTCTTTGCGGCGCACAGCTTTGTCGCCTTATCGGTGGTGACGAGAACGGTACTGTGCGCAAGCTCTATATGAGCGTCATCGCAGTCGATATACGACGCGATAAGCGGAAGCTTTGAGCTGTCGTCTGCTCCGATAACAAGCTTGCTTGCCGCAAAATAGGGGAATTTGGGGAAATCGCATCTTTCTGCGTCAATTTTGCTCCAATTTGCGAGCATACTGTGATTTGCGTACATCTTTCCGTCCGATTCCGCCGCGATATATATGTCGGAATCCGCTTCTGTCAGCTTTTTTGTGAGATTTATTACAAATTCTCCGGAAAGCAGTGAGTTAAAAATCAGCTTTTCGCCTATGTAGACATACGCGCCGTTATCGTAAGCCGCGGCATCGCAGGAGAGCACCTTTGCGTATTCCTCGGCGGAGCGCTTTGGGCGGGCGGTGACTATTGCCGTCTTTATGCCGCGCTTTGCGAGGTCTTCAAACGCTTCGATACAGCCCTTCGGCAGAGCGCCGTCGCTCTTTAACAAAGTGCCGTCGAGGTCGGTTATTACGAGCTTATTCTTGTTCATTATTCCTTAACTACGGGAAGTGTCGAGCCGCCGTACGGCATCGCGAGAATTTTCGCGTCGCTTCCGAGCTCGGCAAGTGCCGCGTTGATTGCTTCGTCAACGCTGTGATAGGGCTCTAAAAATACATTCTTGACGAATTCGTCGGGTTGGTCGGAAACCATAAAGATTCTTGCTCTTTCAAGCACCATGGCGATTGCCGCCGCCTTGTGACCGCCGAGCTTGAATTCTCTCTTTATTCTCTCAACAAGGTCGTGAGAGCATTTTGCTTCATTGAGCCATTCCTCAAAGACATGCTCGCCGAGTCCCTCTGCTGCAGATGCAAGCAGAATGATGATGCCGCCGTCTCTTACCGCGTGAGCCGCGTTGTCGAGTCCCTTCTGCGACTGGTAGAGGTTGATATCCTTCGGAAATCCGCCGGGGGAGACGAGAACGATATCGGCTTTTGCGGGGATTTCTTTTTTGTAGAGCTTATCAAGGAATTTGCAGCCCTCTCTGTGCGCTTCGATATAATCGCCCGCAACGGCACAGATTATCTCTTTCTTTGCGCTTAATACAACATTTACGATAAAGTCGATGCCGGTAATTTTTCCCGCTTCGTCAATGTCGGCGCGGACATTGTTGCCCTCTATTTTGCCTGCAACGGAGGTTGGCTCGACCATTCTCGAATGATTTGCCTGAATTGCGTCTCTGCTCGATACGCCGGGCATGATTGCCTTTGCGCCGCCGCTGTAGCCTGCAAAATAGTGATATTCGATGTTGCCGACGCAGATTCTCATATCGGCTTCGGCAACCGTTTTGAATACATCTACGGGCGTACCTCTCGATGTTGTTCCGAGGCGTACGCAGTTATCCATAGAGCTGTCCACGCACTTTACCTTCGAATAGGTATCTTCGCCGACCATATACTTCTTTTCGTCCTCGGTGTGGCTTCTGTGAGAGCCGAGAGCGAATACGACCGTTATATCGTCGTATGTCGCTCCGCCGAGCAAAAGCTCGTCGATTATGTGCGGAACTATATATTTAGAAGGCACGGGACGCGTGATATCGCTTGTGATAATGACGACCTTTTTGCCTTTTTTATACAACTTTGAAAGTCTTTCGGAGCCGATGGGATTTTCGATTGCTCTTATTACTTCATCTTCGCCGGTAAGTCCGACCTCAACCTCGTTCGGTGTGAGGATGTCGGCAAGATTTGCGGAGGGTATCTTTACATCAATTTTTTCTTTTCCGAAGCCCATTTTTACTGTCGTGTATTCCATAATATACCGCCCTGTAAATAGATTTTTTGCGGCAGCCGCAACGAATAATGTCACGGCTGCCGCCGTTTTGTTTGTTATTTCTTCTTTGGTCTGTTGTGGACGCACATTCCGTTTACATCGTGTGCCGCTTCCATAATGACTTCGCTTACCGTCGGGTGAGGATGGATAAGGTCAGCCACTTCTTCGATGTCGCATTCAGCCTTTATCGCAAGACCGAGCTCGCTTATCATATCGGTTGCGCGCGCGCACATAAGAGCCGCGCCGAGAATCTCTCCGCTGTCGGCATCGGTGATAATCTTAACGATACCGTCGGTTTCGCCCATAACGAGCGACTTGCCGTTACCTGCGGGATTGAATCTGCCTATCTTGATATTCTTGCCCGTATCTCTTGCCTGTTTTTCGGTAAGACCTACGCAGGCAATCTCGGGAGAGGTGTAAATGCAGGCGGGAACTACGCTGTAGTCCATAACCTTGACATTACCTGCCGCGTTCTCTGCCGCTACCATACCCTGTGCGGATGCGGTGTGCGCGAGAGTTGCAACGGGTGTGACATCGCCTATCGCATAAATGCCCTCGATATTTGTCTGAAGTCTGCCGTCAACGGGAACAAATCCTCTGTCGGTGAGAACGCCGGCATTCTCGGGCTTGAGGTCCTTGCAGTTGGGGCGTCTGCCTATTGCGACAAGTACCTTTTCTGCCTTGAGCTCCGTCGTCTTTCCGTCCTTTTCGAACTTGACTCCGTCTTTCATTATCTCGGTAATCTTCGCGCCGGTGTTTATGGTGATTCCTCTTGCTTCGAGAATGCTTCTCAAAAGCGAGGAAATCTCATCGTCAACGGGAGGAAGAATCTTGTCGAGCATTTCGACGATGGTGACCTTGCTTCCGAACTCGTGGAGGTAGGAAGCTATCTCAACGCCGATTACGCCGCCGCCGACTATAACGATATCCTTCGGTACTTCCGTGAAGTCAAGAGCTTCGTCGGAGGTTATCGCATACTCGATGCCGGGAATGGGGGGACGGGACGGAATAGAGCCGGAAGCGATGATAAATTTGTCGCTCTCAACCGCATCTGTTGTGCCGTCAGCCATTTTTACATCGACGATGTATCTGTCGCGGAAGGTTGCAAGTCCGTTGTAAACCTTGACGCCGTTTGCCTTGAGAAGGTTGCCTACGCCGCCCGTGAGGGTGCTTACGACCTTGTTCTTGCGCTCGTGAATAGCGTTAAAGTCAAATGCGGGCTTTCCGTCGACCTTGATGCCGAAATCTGCGGCATCCTTTACTGTTTTGTAGACTTCTGCTGAGTGAAGATAAGCCTTTGTGGGGATGCAACCTCTGTTGAGGCAGGTGCCGCCGACTTCTCTTGACTCAATCAGTGCGACCTTTTTGCCGAGCTGTGCTGCGTGTATTGCCGCAACATATCCGCCGGGGCCGCCGCCGATGACTGTAATTTCAAACTTTTCCATATTATTTTCCTCCTTACAGCATCAGGCAGGGATGCTCGATGAGCTCTTTTACTCTGTTGAGGAATTGAGCTGCGGGGCCGCCGTCAACGATTCTGTGGTCGTAGGTGAGAGAGAGCTTCATTATAGGTCTTACAACTATCTCGTCATTTACGACAACGGGCTTCTTTACGATAGAGCCGACCGCGAGAATTGCGGACTCGGGAGGATTGATGACTGCGATGAATTCGTCAACATTATACATACCGAGGCTCGTTATCGTGAATGTGCCGCCCTTGTATTCGTCGGGCTTGAGCTTGCCGTTTCTTGCCTTGTCGATAAGCTCCGAGGATACTGCCGCAATCTCTTCAAGTCTGAGAAGCTCGGCGTGCTTTACATTGGGAACGATAAGTCCGTTATCAACCGCAACGGCGATGCCGATATTGCAGTAGTGATGGTATGTGATGTTCTTGTCGTCCATGGAAGCGTTGATTGCGGGGAATTCGTCAAGCGCTATGCAGCAAGCCTTTGTGAGAATATCGTTGTAGGATACTTTCTTCTTTGCGGCTTTGTATGTCTCGCGGAGCTCCATTGCGTTTGTCATATCCACGCATACGCGGATGCTTGCCTGGGCGGATTCGGTAAGGCTCTGCATCATATTCTTTGCAATAGCCTTTCTCATACCGGTAAGCGGTACAACCTCGTCGTCCATGGGAGCGATAGTTGCAAGTGTTCCGTTTGCGATGGCAGCCGCAACATCTGCGCGTCTTATCTTGCCGCCGAAGCCCGTTCCGACAACGCCGTGAAGGTCGATGCCTGCCTTTGCGGCATCCTTTGCGGCAAGTGCCGTAGCCTTTACATCGTCAGTCTTTGCGTTCTTGATGTCTGCTTCGATGATGAGACCGTCTTCACCGCTTCCCTTTATCGTGGTGTAGTCGATTCCCTTCTCGATAGCGAGCTCTTTTGCTCTGGGAGTGATGAACACTCTTTCGCCCTCTGCTCTTACAACCGTTTCGGTAGGCGCTGCCTTGGGTTCTTCAGCCTTGGGAGCTTCTGCCGCAGGTGCAGCGGCGGGTGCGGGAGCTGCAGCGCTTGCGTTTCCGCTTTCCTTTGCGGCTTCTGCGAGAATATCGCTTATGTCTTCACCGGGATTGCCGATGACTGCGATAATTTCGGTTATCGGCACGGTATCGCCTTCTCCGTGAACTATTTTGAGAAGAGTTCCGTCGATTTCCGAGCTGATGGTGATTGTGAGCTTGTCCGTCTCCATCTCGAAGAGCGGCTCATCAGCCTTGCAGGCTCCGCCCTCGGGAACAATCCACTTTGTGATTGTTCCTTCGGTCATCTGAAGTCCCTGCTTGGGCATTATAACTTTCTTTGCCATATCTTCAAATACTCCTTATTAAGATTATCTGTGGCAGACTTTCTTTATTGCTCTGACCATTGCCTCTTCCTGAGGAACAACTGCTGCTTCAAGTCCGCGGTTGAAGGGGAGCGGGCAAGCCTTGGAGCCGAGTCTCATAATGGGAGCGTCAAGATAGTTGAATGCCTTCTCTGCGATTACGGCAGAGATTTCCGCACCGATACCGAGGAACTGATGTGCCTCGTGAACGATGACGGCGCGTCCGGTCTTCTTTACGGATTTGAGTATTGTCTCTTCGTCGAGAGGAACGATGGAACGCGGGTCGATTACTTCTACATCAATGCCTTCCTTTGCAAGCTCTTCAGCCGCATGGAGTGCCTTGTCAACATAAAGGTGAGTTGCGATAACCGTTACATCCTTGCCTTCGCGTGCGATGCGCGCCTTGCCGAAGGGGATAACGAAATCGGGGTCGTCGGGAACCTCGCCCTTCTTGATATACAAAGCCTTGTGCTCGATGATAACGGTGGGGTTGTCATCGCGGATAGCGGCTCTGAGAAGACCTGCGGCATCCTCGGGAGTAGAGGGCATAGCGAGCTTAAGTCCGGGGATGTGTGTGAGCATTGTCTCAAGTGACTGTGAGTGTGTAGCGGCGTTGCCTCTGCCGACACCCTGCTGACCTCTTATAACAAGAGGAAGCTTTGCTTTTCCGCCGAATATGTAACGAATCTTTGCAGCCTGATTGAGGAGCTGGTCCATTCCGCAGAGAGCAAAGTCCATATACATAAGCTCGCAGATAGGTCTCATACCTGCGGCTGCGGCACCGATTCCCGCGCCGATGAAGCCGGCTTCGGATATAGGTGTGTTTCTTACTCTGTATTCGCCGCTGTAATCCGCGTATGCTTTGTTGCAGCTGTCGTAGAACTCGTTGAGCTCTTCGAGGCTCAAGTTTGCGGGGCCTGCGGGGAACTTTGTATGAGCATAGAATTCTTTGTTGAATTCGTCATTGAGTCCTCTCGTGCATCCGAAGATACCGCCGAGAATCTCGATGTCCTCACCCATGATGAAGACTCTCTTGTCACGGCGCATTTCTTCAGCCATGACATCTTTTATAGCATTAGCGTATGATTTAATAGCCATCTTCGTTAACCCTCCACATAGAATACATCGTCAAGGACATGAGCGGGATCGGGCTCGGGGCTCTCGACTGCGAACTTCTCTGCCTCTTCGATTTCGGCTTTCATAGCTTCTTCGATGGCGTCGAGCTCTTCAGCTGTTGCCTTATTGTTGTCGAGAAGGTACTTTCTGAATCTTATGATGGGGTCTCTTTCCTCTTTCCAAACCTTTGTTTCTTTCTTGGAACGGTAAGGCTCGGGGTCGCCCGTCCAGTGACCGCGGTAACGATAGGTCATGCACTCGATTATCGAGGGGCCTTCGCCGTTACGGGCTCTCTTGAGAGCCTTTTCAAATGCGGCGGCTACTGCCATAACATCGTTTCCGTCAATCGTCTCTGCGGGAATTCCGTATGCGGCGCCTCTCTGGCTCAAGAACTTAACGGAAGTGCTCTGTGCATAAGGAACGGAAATGCCGAAGCCGTTGTTTGCGATAACGAAAATTACGGGAACCTTCCATACTGCGGCAAGGTTCATGGATTCGTGAGTTACACCTTCGTTGGATGCGCTGTCGCCGAAGAAGGAGACTGCAACATTATTCTTTTTGCCCTGCATCTGCAAAGCAAGTGCCGCACCGACTGCGTGGGGGATACCGCCGCCGACTATTGCGTTTGCGCCGAGGTTACCCTGTGTCAAGTCCGCGATGTGCATTGAGCCGCCGCGTCCCTTGCAGTAGCCTGTTGCCTTGCCCATAAGCTCGGAAAGAGCATACTTGGGCTCTGCGCCCTTTGCAAGACAGTCGCCGTGGCCTCTGTGCGTACTTGTGATATAGTCTTCATCGGTAAGATATGAGCATACCGTTGCGGGTATTGCTTCCTCGCCTGTGCAGAGGTGTACGGAGCCGTGAAGTTTATTTGCTTCAAACAAACTGTAAGCCTTTTCCTCGAAATTACGGATGCGGTTCATCTTCTTGTAAATTTCGAGCATCTGTTCTTTATTCATGATGAATGCTCCTTATTATTTTTTAAGTAAATTTTCGATGATGTCAACGATATCGACAGTGCTCTGTGCGATGATTACGCCTGCATCACTGAGCGCTTTTTCCTTGCTCTCCGCGCTGCCTGTGCCGTCAGCGGATACGATTGCGCCGGCGTGTCCCATGCTGCGTCCCTTGGGAGCATTCTTGCCCGCGATAAGTGCTACTACGGGCTTTGTCATGTGCTCTTTGATGTACTTTGCGGCTATTTCTTCTTCAACGCCGCCGATTTCGCCTATCATAACAACTACCTTTGTCTCGGGGTCTGCTTCAAAGAGAGGAAGCAAATCTACGAAGGTCGAGCCGGGAATCATATCGCCGCCGTTACCGACGCAGGTGGACTGACCGATACCGCGGTTTGAAAGCATAAATACCGTCTCGTAGCAGTTGGTGGCACTTCTCGACATAAGTCCGACATTTCCGGGAAGGAATATCTTGTGAGCCATAAAGCCCGCCTTTGATTTGCCGGGGGAGATAACACCGAAGGAGTTGGGGCCTACAACGCGTACGCCTGCAGCTCTTGCAAGGTGATATACCTTCATCATATCGTGTACGGGAACATGCTCTGCTATCGTGAGAATGAGCGGAACCTTTGCGTCAATAGCCTCGATAAGGCTGTCGTAGCTGTACTTTGCGGGAACGAAGATAATCGTTGTGTTTGCTCCGGTAGCGGCAACTGCCTCTTTTACGGAGTTGAATACGGGTACATCGACGGGCTTGCCGTTGATGTCGTCATAGTGAACAAACTGACCGCCCTTGCCGGGGGTTACGCCGCCGACTACATTTGTTCCGTATATAAGCATCTGCTCTGTGTGGAATGTTCCCTCACGGCCGGTGATGCCCTGAACGATGAGTTTTGTGTTCTGGTCAATAAGAATACTCATTTTGCAGACCTCCTTGCAACAAGTGTATCTACGCCGGAGTCGATGCCGTCAACGGCAATTACATTGTCGCCGAGTCCCGCGATGATATTAAGACCGATGTCTTTGTTTGTGCCCTCCATACGAATTACTATCGTCTTCGAGCTGTGGAGAGTGGGAAGAATCATCGCAATACCGTTTGCAACTTCATCGCAGCGCGTGATTCCGCCGAAGATATTGATGAATACATTGTTTACCTTCGGATTGCTTAAAACGATGCGGACTGCATCCTTGATTCTCTCTGCGGTAGCACCGCCGCCGAGGTCAAAGCCTACACAGGTTTTGATGCCCTTTGCGGCAAGTCTGTCCATTGTGGTCATTATCATACCGGAGCCGTTTGACATAACTGCGGTATCGCCCGTCTCGTCGCAGGGAACATAGAGGAACTTGAATGCTCTTGCTTCCTTTACGAGAGGGTCTTCGTTTGTGATGCTCTCGCGGAATTCGATGATGTCGGGGTGGCGCTGAACGGCAATATCAATGGAGTTGTCGTCTACGCTGACTTTACCGTCGATTGCAAGGAATTCGCCCTCGGGATTGACGGAGAGGGGGTTAATCTCAACGAGCATACAGTCATGCTTGTCGAACATTTCGTACATAGCCTTTATTACCTTGAAAAGACCGCCTGCAAGAGAAAGGTCAAGACCTGCCTTGCTCAAGAGGTATTTTGCCATAAAGGGCTGTACGCCTATCAAAGGATTGACGACAATCTTTACGATATCGTCGGGGCTCTCCTTTGCAACTGCCTCGATATCCATGCCGCCCTTTGCTGAGAAGATGATAATCGGGCACTTGGTTGCTCTGTCCATCATAATTGAGATGTAGAGCTCTTTTGCAACATCGGCTTTCTTTACGAACATAATCTTGTTTACGATATGTCCCTTGATGTCCATGCCGAGAATCTGCTTTGCGGCAGCCTTGGCTTCGTCGAGGTTTGCGGCGAATTTGATTCCGCCTGCCTTGCCTCTGCCGCCAATCTGTACCTGAGCCTTTACGACTGCGGGGTACTCAATCTGGTCAGCTACGGCGTCGATTCCGTCAACGCTGTCGACGACGACCCCGCGATGAGCGGGGACGCCGTACTGGCAGAACAATTCGACGGACTTATATTCCATAAGATCCATAAAAGTTCTCCTTATTATTTATTAACCGTTGCGGTTTATGATTAGCCCCAGATTTCCTCGGGAGTGGGATTGCCTGTGAAGCCCTTCTTGACCTTTGCAATTCTGGTAACATTCATAAGGTGCTTGTAGGAAAGGTTCTCGGAAATGCTGTTGTTGCCCCAAGAGCCGCAGCCGAGTGTTGTTGTAGGTGTGAGGCTGTTTGCAAATGCGCCGCCGTTCATTGTAGAGCAAATCTGGTTGATGAGTACACGGCTGACGGGAAGCATGCAACCTGCATACTTGATGTGCTCTTCGTTGTTGGAGTGGAGCGATACGGAGTGGCCCTTGCCTTCGAATTCGAGGTTAGCGGTTGCCATTGCAACTGCGTCTTCGAACTTGTCGTAAGCGTATGTAGCGATGACGGGGCACATCTTCTCCTTGGAGAGCATATCTGCCTTGCCGTATGTGTCAGCCTTGAGAAGGATTACCTTTGTTCCCTCGGGAACTGCTACGCCTGCTGCTTTTGCAACATCCTGAACGCTCTGACCTACGAGGTCTTTGTTCATAACATGCTTGCCGGACTTCTCATCGAGCGGGAAGATAGCATCGCGGAACTTTGCAACTGTAGCCTTGTCGTCTACATAGAATGCGCCGTAAGCGACAGCTTCTTTGATGATTGCGTCGTAATCTTCAGCGGGAGCGAAGATTGTCTGCTCGCCGGAGCAGATGATACCGTTATCGAACTTGCGTCCGTCGATAATCTTGGGAACGGTTGTCTTGATGTCAACGCCGCGGTCAACGATGCACTGAACATTGCCGGCGCCGACGCCGAGAGCGGGCTTACCGGAGGAGTATGCGGACTTAACCATGCCCATACCGCCGGTTGCGATAACTACATCGCAAGCCTTCATAAGCTCTGCGGAAGCTTCGATGGAAGCGTCTTCAACTATCTGGATGGTGTTCTCGGGAAGGTTGAGGCCCTTGAGAGCGTCAAGCCACATATCGAGAAGAACCTTTGTGCAGTTTCTTGTACGGGGGTGAGGAGAGATGATGATGGTGTTGCGGCTCTTTATCGCAAACATGCAGTTGCACATGGGAGTAACGATGGGGTTTGTGCAGGGAGCGATAGCGGCAACTACACCGATAGGACGAGCAACGAGCGTAAGTCCGCTTTCTTCGTCTTCTTCGATGACGCCGACCGACTTCTTGCCCTTGAGGCTGTTCCAGATGATTCCTGCTTTGCCTCTGCACTTGTTGACCTTGTCTTCGTAAACGCCCATTCTGCTTTCGTCACGGGCGAGCTTTGCAAGCTGCTCTGCATTGTCGTAAACGACCTTTGCCAATATGCGGCAAACTGCGTCAACCTGCTCCTGTGTGAACTTCTCGAGCTCTTTCTGAGCTGTTCTGGACTTTGCTACGAGGTCTGCGATGTACTCTTTTGTTTCCATGGTGTTTCTTCCTTTCGTTATATAAAAATTAATATTTAATGGAAAGCGAATCAATATAGTCCTTTGCGGCCTTGAAATCTTCCTTGCCGTCGAGAACCGTTACCTCAAGCTCGAACTTTTTCTTCTCGCCGGGGGCAATCATCGGGAGCTTGCCGTTCTGCTTTATCTCGAACTCCGTGCCCGATGCAAAGCAGTTGGTCGGCTGCATACCGAGAACATAGTCGCCGGAGCCCATGCTCTTCCACTCGAGAAGATACGGGAACTGCGATACTTTGAATTTTATCATAAGACCGAGTCCGAGCTTTTCGTTTATAAGTGCGGATGCACAATATCCGTCCTTGTCCGCGTAAGGCTCGTGAACAAATACCTCTTCGGGAAGATTGTCCACAGGTAAGGACATCTTCTTAAAGTTTTTCTTGTTCTTTTCGGCGGTTTCGCCGAGAGGATGTGTCTTTGCTACGCTTGCGATGAGCTTTGTGTCCTTATCTACAAGCGGGAAGCCGGAATTTACATGAAGCATGTGCATTATGGGTGTTTCGTCAAACGCTTCGTTTTCGACCTCCGTGCAGAGTGTGAAGCTCTTTGAGCCGAGCTTTGTCTTTATCTCTCTGCGTATTGCAAGATTCTCCTTGAAAAGTCCGCACTCTCTCATCTCGCCGGAAACGGAGAGATAGTAGTCGTCGCCCTCCCAATAGCTCTTTGCGCAGAGGTTTGTTGCGGGAAGCGTACGGATTCTTCCGTGGAACATATCGTAGTCGCCCCACTTGGGAGAGGTGCCGAACAGTCCGACATTGGAAAATCCGCAGGAATAGATGAGTCCGCCCGATGCCTGGGCACGCAAGAAGTTCCAGCCGTTTGCATCAAGTGTACCGGGCATTACAAGTCCCGCCTTGGACTTGAAGCAGAGCCCCATGCCCTTGTACTTGAAATCGAATACATCGAGCGCCTTTGATTCGGTGAGGGTGTACTCGAGCACGCTGTTGTTGACATTGTAGACCTTGATTCCTCTTGAACGGTCGTCAAGAATCTCCTCATGTCTTATGCCGGCAATCTGGTCGAGATTTCCCGCATAGCGAAGGATGTCAGCTTTTTTCATTTCGCGTCCGTAAATGTTAGCCATATATACCTCCTTGTAGAATTATTTAAGATTTTTCTGCTTAAAATACTCTTATCTTACCGGGGGAGAGGAATGTGACCTTGTCGGCAATTCCCTTTTCAGCCGCGAGCTTTGCAAACGACTTGGGGTCGCCCTCATGCTCTCTGAATGTCCAATAGTGGCAGGGAACAACATTCTTTGCGCCCATATCGACGGCGAAGTTTGCCGCCTGCTCGGAATTGAGGTTGCCGTACGCTCCGTTAATCGGGCATACGAGAAGGTCGGGAGTTTCGGGAACGGCTTCTTTAATCTTGTCCATCGTGTAGCCGGTATCGCCTGTTATGTAGACGATAAAGCCGTCTATATCAAGCACAAAGCCGAGGGCATCGGGTGCCATGGCTCCGTGGTCGGCGTAAACGCCTCTTGCCTTGATGTTTCCGATATTGAAGCTCTGTCCTCTTGCAATCTTTTCGACCTTCGACATATCTATACCGTCTTTTTCGCACAGTCCCGCCGCCGTTATTGAAGCGTAAATCTTCATATCGGGGCATTTCTTTGCGAGAGCGGGAACATAGTCCGTGTCGTAGTGGTCTTCGTGATGGTGGGTTATAAGCAGAGCATTGGCTTCGAGCTTATCGGCGTCGAGAGGGAATGCCGAGAGGCGTGTGTACTCTTCTCCGATGATGCGCTCGCAGGAATCGGAAGCGTAGGGGTCGAGCATTATTCTTTTTCCGTCGCTTGTGACGAATAAGAATCCCGCCTGACCGAGCCATACAACGCCGAGCTTGCCTTTGGCAATGTCATACTTTTCGCCCGGAACATACTTTGTGTACTTATCCATATTCTTTGTCCTTTCGGAATTTATTTCAAAGACGGGTCAACTTCGACAAGCATTCTTATCTTGTCCTTGTACTTCGGCGTGTCGCCCTCGGCTATTGCCGCGGGAGCTTCGTCAAAGCTGAATCTGTGTGTGATAAGCGGCTTCAGGTTGAGCTTGCCTGCGACGATGAGGTCGATTATATCCTGTGCAACCCATCTTCCGGCAACGCCGACGAGATTTACCTCGCTGAATACAAAGTCGTCAATCGGGAATTCGTCGAGCGTTCTCTCGTAAAATCCCGCAAGAGCGACGGTTCCGTGCTTCTTTGTGCACTTTATTGCCTGCTCGATGCAGCCGATTGCGCCCGATGTCTCGATAACGGCGTCAACCTTTTCACCTTTTGCCTTGAAGTATTCGACAAGGTCTGTCTCGGTGACATTGATGGCTTCCGCACCGTACTCTCTTGCTATAGCAAGCTTGTTTTCTTTTCTTCCCGCGATATATACCTTCTTTGCGCCGTAGTTTATCGCAAGATTTGCGGTTGCAAGACCGATGGGGCCCGTGCCGATGACGAGAATTGTCTTGCCGGGATTACGGCCGTCAATCTTGTCGAGCGATACGAGCGATATCGTAACGGGCTCAATTACGGCAGCTTCGTCGAGGTCTATCGAATCGGGGAGATGATATACATGAATTTCGGGGAATTTTACATATTCCGCAAATGCGCCTTCCCAGCAGTTGACCGTGCCGACGGAGCGCATATTCTCGCAGTCGATGTTTCTGCCCTCGAGGCAGGGCTTGCAGTGACGGCAGCTTACGCCGTTATCGGTGATTACTCTGTCGCCTTTCTTGAACTTGGTGACATTCTTTCCGACCTTTTCCACAACGCCGGAGAATTCGTGACCGATGCGTACGGGGTACTTGATGAGTCCGCTCTTTACGAAGCTCAAGCCGCCGCCGTAGATGCCGATATCCGTTCCGCAAATACCGGTGTAGGCGACTTTGATGAGTATTTCGTCGTCTTCAAGCTCGGGAATCGGTACATCCTTGACTTCGATTGTTTTCGGAGCCGTGATTGAAATTGCTTTCATGGTTATCTCCTTATCTTTTGAAAATTTTGATTTCATTTTGATTATATATACAGATATGCTCGGGGCATACTTATACACGATTAAATTATATCACGGACAGAGTTATCTTTCAAGTAATTTACAGTCCTGTCAAGCATCTTTTTTCATTATTTTTATGAAAAAAACATTTTTTTCATATACGCTGTATTTATTTTATAATAATGTTTGACAATCAGCGTAATAAATGATAAAATAAAGAGTAAAAGACGATTTGAAAGGAACTTTCATTATGAACAATCCTTACGGAATAGAAGTCAAAGACGGGAAGACAAAACTTTTGCTTGTTTATCCCGATTATAACGCCGGTGATACCGCCGTCAACAACAGCGGCGGAAACTATCAAGAGGGACTTGCTTCGATATCCGCCGTTGTAAAGCAGGGCGGTCACGATGTAAAGCTTTTCCACCTCCTTTATCCCCACGGCGAAAAGGAATTTAAGAAAAAGCTTGCGGAATTCGATGCCGATATCGTCGGTATAACAGTGCGCTCCTCCGCTTTCGAGGATGTAAAAAAATATGTAAAATGGGCAAAGGAAGCAGGCTGCAAATTCGTCTACTGCGGCGGATATCAGGTGCTTCTCGTTCCCGATGAGGTGCTCGACGCCGAGGGAGTTGACGCGGTAAGTCTCGGCGAGGGAGAATATCCCACTCTTGAGCTCTGCGACAGGCTTGCAAAGGACGAGCCGATAGAGGATATAGTCGGCTTTTCATATAAGCTTCCCGACGGTACGCTCAAAAAGAATCCGGTGCGCCCTCTCATCGAAGACCTCGACGAGCTTCCGCTGCCCGATTTTGAGCTTTTTGACTACAAAAATCTCTCCACAACAAAGGTGGATACGATTCTTGTAATGATGTCCCGCGGATGCCTGTTTTCCTGCACATACTGCGGCAACTCACAGTTCCGCAACATTTATCCGAACAAGCAGAAATACTGCCGCTTCCGCTCTCCCGACAAGGCGATTGACTACTTAAAGCGCATACTCGAAAAATATCCGAATATCAGATATGTCAATTTCCGCGACGCGATTCTCAATATGTACCCCGAGTGGTTTGACACATTTATCGACCTCTATACAAAGGAAATACATCTCCCGTTCACCTGCAATTTGAGGCTCGACTCGTTTGACGAGGACACCGTGCGCAGAATGGCGGAGGCGGGCTGTTATCTTATCGAGGTCGGCGTGGAAAGCGGCGACGAGGAGATAAGAAAGAAATATCTGCACCGCTATATGTCGGACGAGCAGATGATAAACGCGTTCAACTGGTTCCACAAGTATCATATAACGGGACTTGCATATAACATTATCGGACTCCCTTACGAGGATTTGTCAAAGGCGCTCAAGACAGTAAAGCTCAACGCTCGCCTCAAGTCCGACAGGGCGATACCGAACATTTTTACTCCGTTCCCGATGACGATACTTGCAAATATCGCAAAGGAAGCCGGAACGGTTCCCGATGTCATCGACGCGAAGAAGAGAGTATTTCTCATTCAAAAATGCTTCCCGCCGCACGAGGTTTTGTTTGTAAGAGACTATTTCCTTTACTACATCAAGAAATACAAAAAAGCCTTCGCCATGGGCGGCAAAAAGGGCGAAAGATACGAAAAATGGCTTGACTTCTGGTTCTTGGGCCCGCTTACCCCGAGGCGCACGATGGTATTCTTATCAGACGCCAAGGAGTGGACTTGGCTGCACATCAAGAACATCGGCAGAGCAACGCTTCCCGGCGTTTACAAAAAGCTCCGCGACCGCAAGATTGCAAGAGTAATAAAGAAGAAGCAAGCGGAAAAGTTCGAGTGAGTTTAAGGTAATTTTAAGCATTCGGGCATATCATATCAAAAAGAGTATGAAAGGCACTGTATGAAAATAATTGCAAGAACAGTCGCGCTTTTGCTGGCGGTATTGCTCATTCTGCCGCTTTGCGGATGCGGCGAAAAATGTGTTATGCAGCTTGACGGAAAGTACAAGCTCGAAGCGGATGTTTTTTCGCTGATACTCTCTTACTGCAAAACGCAGACCTATTCGACATATCTGACATATTTGCAGGCGGCAGGCGAGGATGTAGCCAACTACGACCTCACCAAATACGAGTTCTGGGAAGAATCGATAGGTGACGACCCGAGAACTCTCGCGCAGATAGTGATGGAAGAAGCGGTTGTGGTAGGCAAAAGCTATCTTTCCGCGGAAAAGCAGTTTGACGAATACGGACTCAAATTCGGCAAAGAGGACGAGCAGCTCATAGACGACGCCGTAGACGAAATGGACAAATCTCTTGCCGAGAGCGGAAGCAGCATAAAGGAATATCTTAAAAAATACGATATCACGCTCAAGACATACAAAAAATATCTCACATATCAGTACAAGATAAACAAGCTCAAGACAAGGCTCCTATCGCCCGGCGGAGAGTATGAGATTACGGACGAGATTGTCGCAGATGCGTTTGAGCCGACTGTTGAGGCATACGGATATTCCAATGTAAATCATATATTCCTGTATTCCGTATCATTTGACCAAAGCGGAAATCCCGTTGCGCTTTCCGACGAAGACTACAACAAGGTCAAGGCGAAGGCGCAGCAGGTTTACGATGCCGTTATCTCCGGCGAAGCCGAATTTGAGGAATTTCTCGAAATGTCGCAGGACGAGTATTCTCCCGACGGATATCTCATAAGCATTGATTCTCAGATGACGGAGGACTTTGTGGAAGCCTGCGTCAAAATGAAAATAGGTGAGGTAAGGCTTGTGGAATCCGAGGGAATAGGTTTTCACATTATAAAAAAGTATGAGCTTACCGATGAGCAGAAAACCGAGATAGAGGACACGATAAGAGAAAATCTCGAGAGCGAAGCCGAAGAACGGATAATAGACAAATACGAGGACAGTATAAAGGTGGACGAAGAAATTCTTGCGGAGTTCGACGCAGTTCACGCAAAACTTTTTATATGACCGAAAGGAATTTTCGATGAAAAAAATTGCAGTTTTTTTGCTTGCGGTGTTAATCGCGGTTTCCGCCTTTACATCTTGCGGCGATAAGACGCCGTCTGTCTCGAATGTTACGCTTAAGCCCGGTGACACTGTTCAGCTTTTCGCGGAGGGATTTGAGCAGGGCGCCGAGATAACATGGACTTCCGACAAGGAAGAAATCGTGACGGTTTCCGCTGACGGAAAGGTGACTTATGTTTCCGAAGGCAAGGCTACCGTTACCGCGAAATCGGGCGATAAGAAGAAAACATACAGCATTCTCTGTCTCAAAGACGGTCTTGACGGAATAGTTTTCGATACGATATACAAGAATCTGCTTTCCGACGGGGAATCGTTTACGATAACGCCGACGCTCCTCAATGTGACCGACAAGGTAAAGAGCTGGAAGTCTTCCGACGAAACCGCCGCTACGGTCAAGGACGGCAAGGTTACACGCGTCGGTGCGGGCAGAGCGGAGATTACCGCGGAGACGGTTTACGGATATACCGCCACCTGTTATGTCATGTGTGACAGTATCGTTATGACGGTCGGAGATACCGCTGTGACGGACAGTATGTACGGCTATTGGGTTGCGTCATATAAGACTCAGCTTATAGAATACAATATCGGCTCGGACGACGAGACGATTTGGAGCACTGTGCTTGACGAAGAAAACGGCAAAACCTTTAAGGATATGTTCGACGACAATGTTTACGATTCGGTTGTCCAGATGGTAAAGGCGGTGGAAGCCTACAAGCAAAGCCATCCCGACGCGGAAAAAGATGTTGAGGAAGCCGTAAACGAGCAGATTGCGGCGGCTTCGGAGCAGAACGGCGGAGACGAAAATCTTGAAAAGATTTTGGCAAATTTCTATGTCGATACCTCGATAGTCAAGAAGATATTTACATACGAGGAGATAACGAATCGCTTTTTCGACAGTCTGTTTGTCGAGGGAAGCGAGCTTGAGGTTACCGACAAGGAAGCAAAGGATTATTTCTACGGCAATTACACCCATGTAAAGCATGTTTTCTTCGACCTCAATTATTCGTTTGACGAAAGCGGAAATTACTATCAGATTTCCGAGGAAGAAAGCGAAGAAAAGAGGCTTCTTGCCGCAGATGTATATGATAAGATTAAGAGCGGCAAGCTCGATTATGACAAGGCGATAGACAAGTACAGCGATGATACGGAGGAATACAAGGATGGCTTTGTCTTCTCCGACGGCAGTCAGGTCAAAGAATTCAACGACGCGGCATTCGATATGGAGATAGGCGAGATTCGCCTTGTTGAGACGAGCTACGGGCTTCACATTATGAAGAGGCTTGCACTCAAGGACAGTGACTTGGACGAGGCGACGGCTTCCGATATACGCGAAATGATAAAAACCGAGAGATTTGACAAGTATATCAAGGAAAAAGACCTTGAGGTTAAAGCCGACAAGGACGCCCTCAAAGCAAGCTGGGATGTTGTGACGATGCCCATGTTTTCAAGCTTCAGCGCCGAATAAAATCTCTGCCCGGACGAGAGTTCGGGCAGTTTTCTTATAAAGAGGAAGTATGGAAAAGATAAATGATATCATATCGTATATTCCGGCGGGCACAGAGCCGCTTTCGTCGGATGTCGGAGTAATAAAAACGCAGTGCGGAGTGTGGCTCTGCGATGTCGGAAGCTCGGAAGAATGTCTTTACGAGATTAATGCGACAGGTGGAGAAAAAACGGTAGTTCTGACGCATTTTCACAATGACCACATAGCAAATCTTTCGGGTGTGGAGAACATAAAAAAGCTCTATGTAGGGGAGAATACATTTCGCTACACAAATCGCGGAACGACTGTGAATGACGAGATTTTTTGCGAAGACGGCGGTGTGCGCTTTCACATATTCGCGTTGCCGTCAAGTCACGCAAAAGGCTCATTGGGACTTGAAATAAACGGCGAGTACGCATTTCTCGGAGACGGCATTTATCCGTGCGAAAAGGCGGGGAAAAGAATGCTGAACGCACAGCTTCTCCTTTCGCAGATACGAACGCTCGAAAAGCTTGAGGCGCGATATTTTCTTTTGAGCCATCAAAAGAATATCGTTGTCGAAAAGGAGATAGTTTTGCGACTTCTCAAAGAGCATTATTCTCTGCGAAGACCGGACTTGCCGTACATATTTTTGTGATTGACAAACGATATCTGCCAAGCGGATTCAAGCGCCGTCAGTTGTTTCGGGCGTGCTGAAAAAGAGCGATTTCAGACTGCGTTTCCGCGTGCCGAGTTAGCGTAGACCTATGATTTTGCCGCGTGCAGAGTGAGTTCCGTCCGATGATTCCGCCGCGCGCTGAGTGAGCGCAGACCGATGATTTTGCCGCGTGCGGAGTGAGCGCAGGAAGCAAGTCAGCCGCCAAAAAACGGCAGAAAATAGCATAATAAGGTAAAAAATACTATAAATAACCATAAACTGCGAGAATATGGAAGAAAATATAACGATTCTAAATTGTCTGTATAAAATGCGCTGATTTAGAAAAATCAGGGCATTTTTTGTGCAAAATAACGATAAATTTTTATTAAAATATACCACAAATTACCATAAATTGATAAAC
>JAZQOM010000039.1:0-24552 GCA_045627885.1 Eubacteriales bacterium | reverse complement strand
TTGAACCCTAAGAGGGCGCCGAGCGAACAGTAAACGCTTCGGTGAAGCGTTTACCGCAAGGCGGTGCGACGCGGCTGTGCCGCAAGCACGGGCGAAACGAAGTGTCGCCGTCCCGTCACTCGCACCAAAGATTTGAGTTCGCTTATGCGAACGGAAATCTTTTATCCAAGCCCCAGGCTTGGGATATCATCACACCGTAAGTGTGTATCTCATCTCGCGTCAGCGTGTATTGTCCTGCGGCTTGATGATGTACAAGGCTTCACTTTATTTTGTTTGGTGTCGGCTTCGCCGACAAAATGAAAACAACCGTCACAATCTCTTATGGAGGTTTACTTTATCTCTTGTTCTAACTTTTTAAATTCTTCGGTGTTAAAAAATTCTGCCAATGTTATTCCAAATCCGTCGCATAACATTTTCAAAGTAACAATTCCCGGATTTTTGCTTTTTCCGTACAAAATATTTTTTATAGACGAGGGTGCAACGGCTGATTCAATAGACAGTTTATATATTGTCATTTTCTTTTCTTCACAAAGTTGCAAAATTCGATTCTTTGCTGCCTCATAAGTGCTCATTATATAACCTCGATTCTAATTTTTTGATATTTTATACTATTTTATGTTATTACTATTGACAAATAAGGCTATATATGATACTATAAGGCTATAAATAGTCGCGAGACTTAAAATTAGGAGGAAATAGTTATGTATTGTAAAAACTGTGGAGTAGAAATGAATGACAATCAGGCAATTTGTACGAAATGTGGAGTTAAGGTAGGATCAGGCACCAAGTATTGTAGTAGTTGCGGAAAAGATTTACCCGAAAATGCAGATGTTTGTTTGAACTGCGGAGTTGCAACAAAAAAGCAATCGGGGGTTTCGCTTGATGGCGGCTTGAACGGTCAAAACAAAACAACAATGGCTTTGATTTGCTTTTTCCTTGGTGGTATTGGTATTCACAATTTTATGATGGGCGAGACAAAAAAAGGTATTTTTAAGATCGTTATGTGCTTCTGCTTTGGTATAAGTGGCATTTTAGCACTTATTGATTTTATTAAAATTCTTACTGACAAATATGTTGTTAATCCCGATAAACTGATTTAAGTGAATAAATCGTTAAAAAAACAACTGCCGAAAATCATTATTATTTTAGCGTATGTTGTTTTGGGCTCCTTATCTTATTTATCCGGAATAAAATGTATATGGAAATGGATATTCGGGGTGCCGTGTCCCGGATGTGGATTTACACATGCGGTGATTTATGCCATAAAGCTTGATTTTACTACGGCTTTTTCATATCATCCAATGTTTTGGTCTTTCCCGATCATAATATATTGGTTTGTATTTTCTGATAAATTAAAAAACAAGGTGATCGATTATATAATGATAGTGGTATTATTCGGTTTTTGGATTTGTTGGGTATATCGCTTGATAAATTGTGCTATTCCGTAGTCTAATCACAAAAAATCAGCGGACAGTTTTTACTGTCTGCTGATTTTTTGTATGTATGGGACTTTGCAAGCGGATATTGCCATACTGCGGCAATAAGCAAAGACAGATTTGCAGTGCAAATCTGTCTTTGCTTATTATTTATCCCAATTCTATTTTTATCAAATGCACATTGTCTTCCGGCTAATCAGAGCGTTTCGAGCCTTATGCTGTTGGCACTGCCGGATTTGCCGCTCGTCGTTCCCGCTACAATTATGATATTATCGCCTTCGGAAAGTCCGAATGCCTTTTTGGTGACCTTTGCGGCGTTATAAAAGAGCACCTCCGACGACTGAACATATTCCTCCGAAAGTATCGGCAAAACGCCCCACGAAAGCGCAAGCTTTCTCCAAACTCTCTCGCTTGTGGTAAGTCCGATTATATCGACCTCGGGACGGAAGCGCGAAACCATTCTCGCCGTATGTCCCGAAATAGAGCAAACCGTTATCGCCTTTGCGTCGATGCCCGATGCCATACTGCACGCGGCATAGGATATCGCGTCGATGTTGTTCTTTATCTTGAAATCCGTCGCGTGGAAATTGCGGTAATAGTCGATGTTGTTCTCCGTCTCCTCGCAGATTGATGCCATCGTCTGCACCGTGAGCACGGGGTATTTGCCCGCCGCAGTCTCTCCCGAGAGCATCACAACGCTCGTTCCGTCATAAACCGCATTGGCTACATCGGATATCTCCGCTCTCGTCGGGCGCGGATTGTGTATCATGGATTCGAGCATCTCCGTTGCGGTGATGATTCTCTTGCCGAGCATTCTGCATACCGTGGTGAGCTTCTTCTGCAAAGCAGGGAGTTCCTTGAACGGAACCTCTGTTCCGAGGTCACCTCTTGCTATCATAACAGCCTCGCACTCGTCGCAGATTTCATAGATATTGTCAACGCCGGAGCGGTTTTCTATCTTTGCGACAAGTCCTATATCGTCGCCGCCGTTTGCCGCAAGGAATTCCTTTATATCAAGCAAATCCTGCTTTCTCGAAACAAAGGACGCGGCAATATAGTCAACGCCGTTTTGTATTCCGAAAAGAATATCGCTCTTGTCCTGCTCCGACAAGAACACCTGATTAAGCACCTTGTTCGGAAAGCACATACTCTTTCTGTCGGAAAGCTCTCCGCCTATCACAACATCGCATTTCGCGTCGCTTCCGGAAAGCTCCTTTACCTTGAACATAACAAGTCCGTTGTTTACAAGAATCGTGTCGCCTATCTCAAGGTCTTTTATCATTCCCTTATAGCTTACGCTGACTTTTGTTTCGTCTCCGACAACATCGTCTACGGTAAAGGTGAACTCGTCGCCGTCTTTGAGCATAATCTTTCCGTTTGCAAATGTTCCTATTCTGTATTCGGGGCCCTTTGTGTCGAGCATTATCGCTATCGGCAGATTCATCTCTTCGCGCACTTTTTTGATGCGGTCGATATTTATTTGGTGGTCTTCATGCGTTCCGTGCGAAAAATTGAGCCTCGCGACATTCATTCCCGCCTTGCACATCTCGCGGAGAGTATCCTCATCCGAGCATGAAGGCCCTATCGTGCAGATTATCTTTGTTTTTCTCATACAATACACATCCTTTCACGGTATAACTATATCAATGAATATTATACTCTGCAAGACTTTGTTTTGCAATAGTTTTTTGTCAGCCGACAGACTTGATTTTAATGTTGCTATGTGATAGAATCAATGCCGAAAAAATGCTTTGGCGGAGGTTTTTCTTATGACCGAAAGTAAAGAAGAACTGCGACTTGAAAAAGAATTTGAAAATCTTGAGCAGGAGCTCGAAAATGAGGACGCGTTCTTAAAGTCGTTCAAAGGCGACTCGAAGCCGCTTAAAATTCTTTTTAACATATACAAGGGCAACTATTGGAGAATCGCGAAATCGGTTATTTTCTATGCCTTAAAATATATTCCCTGCATAGTAAAGCCTATCCTGGTGGCAAGGCTTATCGACGCGGCGGTGACATCTCTCAAAAAAGGAATAGCTCCCGATTATCTCAAAATGGCGCTGTATTTTGCCGTACTGCTCGTTTTGTTTGTGCTTAATATCCCGTTTAACTATGTTCATACGAAGAATTACAGCAAGGCAATACGCTCGGTTGAAGCGGGGCTTCGCAGCACTATGGTAAGAAAGCTGCAGCATCTTTCGCTCAGCTTTCACAGAGAAATGCTGTCTGGACGCGTTCAGTCGAAAATCATGCGCGATGTCGAAGCTATTGAGGGAATGTCCACACAGCTTTTTACAAACTTTCTTGCAGTTATATTCAGCCTGACCGCCGCACTTATCATCACGGCGTTCAAGAGCATATATGTATTTTTGTCGTTCCTCGTGCTTGTGCCCGTATCTGTCGGAATTTTAACATTTTTCCGCGGCGGCATAAGGAGAAGAAACAACGAATTCCGCACGGAAATCGAAAGCACCTCCGCCGCCGTAATGGAAATGGTGGAGCTTATACCGGTGACAAAGGCGCACTCTCTCGAGGATGTTGAAGCGGATAAAATGAACGCCCACCTCAAGGAAACCGCCAAGAAAGGCTATGCGCTTGATATTCTGCAAAGCTTTTTCGGCTCGATAAACTGGTTTACGGGAGAAACATTTGCGCTGATTTGCTTTGCGTTTACGATTTTTCTTGCGATAAATGAAAAAATCACAGTCGGAGACATATCGCTTTATCAGAACTACTATGCAACGATTGTTTCCGGAATAAGCGCGATAATCGGTCTTGTGCCTATCATCACAAAAGGAATGGAATCCGTAAAGTCGATAGGTGACATTCTCGGAGCTTACGATGTTGAGGATAACGACGGAAAAGAAAAGCTCGAAAAGCTCGACGGAGAATATTCGTTTGAAAACATCGATTTCAGCTACAAGCTCTCGGACGGAGAATACAAGCCGGTTATAAAAGGGCTAAATCTTAAGGTCAATAAAGGAGAAACGATTGCTCTCGTGGGCGAATCCGGCTCGGGTAAATCGACGATAATCAATCTTGTGATAGGCTTTTACAAAGCCTCCGACGGAGTATTGAAAATAGACGGCAAGGATATAAACACGCTCGATTTGCAGGCATACAGAAAACATATCGCGGTCGTGCCGCAGAGTTCGGTGCTTTTTTCCGGAACGATACGCGAAAACATAACCTTCGGCAACGACAATGTCTCCGAGCGTGAGCTTTGGCAGGCGGTAAAAGCGGCAAATCTTGAAGATATGGTCGCAAATATGCCGCACGGACTGAATACGCAGGTCGGTGAGCACGGTGATAAGCTCTCCGGCGGACAAAGGCAGAGAATTTCCATCGCGAGAGCGATAATAAGGAAGCCGGATGTGATTATATTCGACGAAGCGACATCGGCGCTTGATTCGGTGTCGGAAAAGCTTATTCAGGAAGCGATAGATAACCTCTGCCGCAACAAGACGACATTTATTGTGGCGCACAGACTTTCGACGATACGCGGAGCAGACAAGATTGCGGTAATTGCGGACGGCAGATGCGTCGAATACGGAACATACGAAGAGCTTATGGAAAAGAAAGGCGAATTTTATAAGTTCAAGAGCCTGCAAAGTTGATTTGCAGCAAATGAATCGGCAAACCGTAATGCGTGTTTTTCGGCGTGATTGTTGCGTGTTTGTATGGGAAGCTATCAGCCGCCCTTTTTGTAGCGGCGAAAATAATGAAAAACGAGCAACTGATAGTCGCCCCTACGGTGTTGCAATTTATTGGTGGGAAAACCGATTACGGGAAATGAAGCCGCATTAGAACGCCGCAGAGCGCGAAAGAACGCCCACACAAGCGAGAGGCTTACTTGTCTGTAAGTCCGAGCGCAGGGCGGGCGCGATGACAAATCTATGCGGATGTTATCATGCGGCGTGGTAAATTGGTGTAATCAAAAGTAAAAAAGCTAACGGAAACTGCGGTGCTCGAAAACGCCGCAGGACGCGACGCCGCAGGCGGGCAAACGAAGGGCTTACTGTCCGTAAGTCCGAGTGACGACCGTCCTGCGGGAACAAAGTAATGCAGCGCTTCTCGAGTGCCGTCATATCTGGTGTAATCAACGGCAAAAAAATATATATCCTGCTCGGATGAGCAGGATATATATTTTTTTATGCTTTATTTTGTATAGTTGTCGAAATATCCCTGAATATAAACGATGGGCGTTCCTTTATCGCCGCTTCCGGAGGTGAGGTCGGAAAGTGAACCGATAAGGTCGGTAAGCTGGCGCGGAGTCGTTCCCTCGGAAACCATATTGCCCTTTAAGTCGGCATCCTTTTCGCTTATTCTCTTGGAGATTGCCGCTTTGAGCTCGTCGCCCGAAAGTCCTGCAAAATCGTTATCCGCAAGATACTTGAGCTTCAGCTCGTTAGGAGTTCCGGCAAGTCCGCTTGTGTATCCGGGAGATACAACGGGGTCGGCAAGCTCCCAAATCTTTCCTACGGGGTCTTTGAACGCGCCGTCGCCGTAAACCATAACCTCTATTGTTTTGCCCGTGCGCTCCTTGAGCATAGCCTGTACCTTTTCGGCAAATTCCTGAGAATTTCTCGGAAAGAGCTTTACGGTATCCTCGGTTGCCTTGTTAGAGCCCAAAAGTCCGCAGAAATCGTTGTATCCGCTTCCGTTTACGGGTGCCGAAAGTACATCGTCAAGTCCGAATACGGTCTTTGCGCCGCCTGCCGCAAGCAGTCTCTTTGTTCTCTTTCTCGTATGGATATCGCAGGCGAGTACATCCTTTGTGTAATCGAGAATTGCCGTCGCCTTGTTTGCAAAGATTATCTCGCATTCACAGCCGCAGGCTTCGACAAGCTTTTTATAGTAATCGACATAGTCAACACCTGTGAAGGGGTGAAGCGTATATCCGAAAAGCTCTCTGTATTTTTCCTCGGAAAGTACATCCTTGTAGGGGTCTACTCCCTTTTCGTCCATAGCGTCCTCCGTGATAAGATGGTTGCCCACCTCGTCGGAAGGATAGCTTAACATAAGAGTAATCTTCTTGGCGCCCTTTGCTATTCCGCGAAGGCAGATTGCAAAGCGGTTACGGCTTAAAATCGGGAAAATTACGCCGACATGACCTGCGGGAAACTTTGCCTTTACATCAGCGGCAATATCATCAACAGATGCGTAGTTGCCCTGAGCTCTTGCAAGAATCGACTCCGTAACGGTAACAACATCTTTGTCGCCTATTGTGAGATTTTCCGCCTTGATGCAGTTTGTTATGCAGTCTGTTACGATTTTCGCAAGGTCGTCTCCCTCTCTTATAATCGGAGCACGAACTCCGCGAACAACGGTTCCGACAGTTCTTTCCATATAGAATTATCTCCTTTATCGTCTTAAAATAACAACTTATTATACGCCCGAATTTTTTCCGTGTAAATAGTTTTTTTCAAAAAATACTTGGAAATTTTAAGTGGTTTAATTTTCGTCACGGTCATTGTCAAAATAGGGAATGTATTTTATATCGGGAATATCGGGAAAAATAAACTGACAAATATCTACAAAATAGTCATCGGTCATACTTGCGATGTAGTCCGTGACTATATCGTCAGGGCGCTCAAGAAGATATTCGGGAGTTCTGTAATATCTCGTATAGCCCTCAAGATATCTTATATGATGCTTATAAATCAGAGAATTTTCATCTTTGTTTTTCAGGTCGACAAGGAACTTTTCGTAAAGCCTTCCGAAAAGCGGCTCGATGAGTCCGTATTTTTCCGATACTCTCGGATTTTTATAAATATGTTCATAGTTTACGAGCTTGCTTCTCTCAAAATCGGCATAGCATTTTGAATCTATTTTAAGATAATCCTTGCCGTAGCTGTTTTCGACGATGTTTATTATCATATTGTTGATTATCGCCGCGTTATACTTGCCGGTGCGTCCCTTTTCGAGAATGGAATCGTCCTCGAGAATTTTAAGCCGCATCGCATCCTGTCTGTCCTTGCCGATATACGCTATCATATCGCTGATTCTGACAACGCAGCCCTCAAGCGTTGCGGGAAGAAGCAGAGAGTCCGACTCCGCCGTCGTCGGTGCAACAATGCAGGCTTCGGTGCGCGCATCGAATTCCTCCCATGTCGGGAGCTTTGCGGGGCGGTATTCGTCCTTGGCGAATTCTCCGTTATGGCAGATTATCCCGTCGAGCGTCTGAATACTGATATTGTATCCGAATATGCGGTCTAAAACTCTCACGCTCTGCACATTATGCCTGAAATGGCGACCGCAATGCTCGCTGTAAACCTTGTCGAGCATTCTTTCGCCCGCGTGCCCGAAAGGTGTGTGTCCTATATCGTGCCCGAGCGAAATTGCCTCTATCAAGTCAAGGTCAAGTCCCAAAAGTGAGCCGATATTCCTTGCTATTCTGCTGACGAGCTGAACATGGAGCGCTCTTCTTGAAATATCGTCGTTTTTGTAGAAAGTAAGAACCTGCGTCTTGTCGCCGTATCGGTTGTAGTACGGGCAGTGAAGTATTTTTTCGACATCTCTGACATAGGCGGTGCGCCAGAGCTTTGCCTTATCGCGGGTACTGTCCCTGCGTATCGCGGGGTCTGGAACCGAATCAAGTCCGCGGTCTTTGAGTATTCTTTGCTGAAGCTCCGGAGAAAGGCTTAAATAATCACTTTTGTCCGCCATAAAGCTCTCCTTTTCAATACAAAATCTTTACAATTTATGATATCACATTTTTTGTACTTGTGCAATAGTGCGAAAAGATGTATCATATAATAAAGAGGTGAAAATATGGCACGGTACTATTCCGCAAACGAATATCTCAAAAGCATCTTCGGCGGCAAGGTGTATAAGCTTGCGCTCGACGGCGGAATGACCTGCCCGAACCGCGACGGCACTCTCGGAACACGAGGCTGCATATTCTGCTCCGCAAAGGGAAGCGGCGACTTTGCCGCAAGGCATACGGAAAATATATCCGGGCAGATTGACGAAGCAATAAAAATTCTCGGCAAAAAGGGAAAGGGCGCAAAATACATCGCGTATTTTCAAAGCTATACGAACACATACGCTCCCGCCGAATATCTTTATAAGCTCTTTTTTGATGCCGTATCTGACGAGCGAATCTGCGCTCTGTCGGTGGCAACGCGACCTGACTGCCTTCCGGACGCCGTTATTGCCGTTCTCGAAAAGATATCGAAGATAAAGCCGTTATGGGTGGAGCTCGGGCTTCAGACGGTAAATGAAAATACGGCAAAATACATTCGCCGCGGATATCCGCTCTCTGTGTATGACGAAGCCTGCGAAAAGCTGCACGGCATAGGAGCGCATATCATTACGCACGAGATTATCGGGCTTCCGCACGAGAGCGCCGAGGACTGCGTAAAAACGGCAAAATACATAGGAGCGCACAGCGACGGAATAAAGCTTCAGCTTTTGCATATTCTCGAAGGAACCGACCTCTCTGAAGAATACCGAGAAGGTAAATTCGATGTTCTGACGATGGAAGAATATATCGACATTCTGGAAAAATGCGTGGAAGCTCTGCCCAAAAGCACCGTCATTCACAGACTGACGGGCGACGGTGCAAAGCGTGAGCTTATCGCTCCTTTGTGGAGCGCCGACAAAAAGCGCGTGCTCAACTCCATTAACGCCGCGTTTGAACGCGATGGCGTTATGCAGGGCAAAAAAACTTGACACGGCAGTTCTCCGATGATAAAATTTATTTGAAAAATACAAGGAGGTATTTTGTATGACAGCAACAGTACTTTTGGCAAGCTCAACAATTCCGATTATCATTATTGCGGTGATTTTGCTTATCATCATTTTCTCGAATATCTGCATAGTGCCGCAGGCGACTGAATATGTTATAGAGCTTCTCGGCAAATATCACGCAACATGGTCGGCGGGAATTCATGTAAAAATCCCGTTTTTTGAAAAAATAGCAAAAAAGATAACGCTCAAGGAGCAGGTGCTCGACTCTCCCCCTCAGCCCGTTATCACAAAAGATAATGTCACCATGCAGATTGATACGGTGGTTTACTTCCGCATCTTTGACGCAAAGCTATACGCATACGGCGCGGTTAATCCGATAAGCGCGCTTGAGAATCTGACGGCGACGACGCTTCGTAACATCGTCGGCGAACTCGAACTCGACGGAACTCTCACCTCGCGTGACACCATAAACGGTAAGATGACGGAAATTCTCGACGAAGCGACAGACCAGTGGGGCATCAAGGTCGGCAGAGTAGAGCTCAAGAACATCATTCCTCCCGCAGAGATTCAGAACGCGATGGAAAAGCAGATGAAGGCGGAACGCGACAGGCGTGAAACCCTATTGCAGGCGGAAGGTCACAAGGCAGCCGCAATAACAAGAGCAGAGGGCGACAAGCAGGCGATGATTCTCGCCGCAGAGGGCGAACGCGACGCACGCATAGCAAGAGCGGAGGGTGAAGCGAAGGCAATTCTTCTTGCAAAGCAGGCGGAAGCCGACGGAATCGAGCTTATAAGAAAGGCAAAGCCCGACGCCGCAGTAATCGAGCTCAAAAAATATGAGGCTCTTGTAAAGATGGGCGACGGTCAGGCGGTAAAGATTATCGTCCCGACCGATACCGTAAACGCGGTGAAAAACAATGTGCTCTTTTCCGAGACAACCGGAATCGGCGATGTAACAAATCCCGCTCCGCACGCTCCGAGCGAAAAGAAGCCCGACCCCTGCTGCGAAAGATTCGGCGAGCAGGAATAAAACAATAACTTGCAAAAGAGACGGAAAAATCCGTCTCTTTTTATTTTGGTATGCTATTGTTCGAGATATAGAATATAATAATACTGTAAACTTCAATCCGCGGAGGGGACTTATGAATTATATGTCCGCAAAAGAGGCTGCCGAAAAATGGGGCATTTCACAAAGGCGAGTAGCTGTCTTGTGCTCAAAAAACAGAATAGATAATGCGGAAATGAAAGGGAAAATGTGGCTTATTCCCGACACTGCGGAAAAACCGATTGACGCAAGAAGCACCCGCTATTCAAAAAGTGACGAAAAAAAAGTGAAGCCTTTTTTGAAATGGGCGGGCGGAAAAGGGCATCTCATTTCTGAGATTGAAAAATTCTATCCGTTTGATAACGGCAAAATCACAAAATATGCAGAACCTTTTGTCGGCGGCGCGGTTTTATTTGATATTTTAAGCAAATATGATTTAGAGCAGATTTACATAAATGATATCAATGCCGAGCTTATCAATACCTATCGCGTTATAAAAGAGAATATCAATGAGCTCATTGTTGCTCTGAAAGAATTACAGGAACAATTTGTTCCGTCTGATACAGAGCGTCGCAAGAAATACTATTCGGAAAAACGCAATCGTTTTAATTATCTTAAAACAAGCGGCGACGGAACCGAAAACATCGAAAAAGCCGCCCTTATGATTTTTCTCAATAAAACCTGCTTTAACGGCTTATACCGAGTAAACAAAAAAGGGCTTTTCAATGTTCCTATGGGCGCATATAAAAATCCTCTTATCTGCGACGAGGAAAATCTCCGTGCCGTATCCGAAGCTTTGCAAAATGTCACTATCGACTGCAAGGATTACAGAGAGTCTGCCGAATTTATTGACGACAAGACCTTTGTATATTTGGATCCCCCGTACCGCCCGATTACGGCTACTGCAAGCTTTACCGCGTATACGGAAAATCAATTTAATGACAAAGAACAAATCGAGCTCGCACAATTTGCGGAATGTATGAGCCGAAAAGGAGCAAAAGTAGTCGTCAGCAACTCCGATCCCAAAAACATCGACGCCGAAGATGATTTCTTTGACAGATTGTATTCGTCATACAGAATAAAACGAGTCGAAGCCTCGAGAATGATTAGTTGCCGCAGTGCCGCAAGAGGAAAAATAAAAGAATTGCTTATATCAAAAATTTGAGGAGTGTAAATATGGAAATACGCGAAGGCACAAAACTTATTGATAATGAAAAAAATCGGGCGATTATTGAATTTGTTTTCGATGAATACACAATTTATGTTTTTCAGGGCAGTTTGTCGAAATTTGATATTTTAATAAAATACACCAAAGGCAAAACGAAAATCCGTACGCCGAAGCATATTCATTGGGTTGTAGATGTACTTATGAAAATGCAGGGTGATGAATCTTTAACTCAAAAATATTTGCTTGCAATTCAGGACTGTTGGACAAAGTGCTCTCCGCTGCCAAGCAACGATTTTCAAACACTAAAGAAGCTGATCGAAGAAAACGAGCAAAATATTTCCGTTGCCGGTTTTGCAAAGCTGAATTCTTTCGGTGAATATGATGTAGAGTTCTTGTATGTCCTGATGGAGCTGTTGGCACTTCAGGAAAAAACAAACAGAAATGATGCATATATGTTCGGAAATATAATTAAAGAATTGCTTAAACACGACAGAGATATTTTTAAGATAGTACATACCGCGGCCTACGGCGGCAGAAAATAAAAAAGTTAAATCAAAATGCAGTTTACGATTTTCGTAAACTGCATTTTTCGCTTTATTCCGATTTTTCGAATCAGCTTACGGCTGTTTCGTTTTTCGAGCCGTACTCATATTCCGCGTAGCTCTTGAGCATATCCAAGGCATTCTCGTATTGCTCCCAATCGGTGGCACACGCATATAATACCGCTCCGTCGGAAAGCTCTATCGAAACATCATAAATTGAGTATTCTCCGTCAACGGGCTCGACGCAGTGAATAAGATTTTCAACCGCGCTTTCAAAAGCCGCCGAATCCGTGAAGACGCCGATATACTTGTCATCGCCCGTATAATCGCGGAATTCGATGCCGATATCCGGATTTTTCAAATAAACGCAGAATGTCTCTGCCCCGTTGTAAACCTTGACATTTACGGCGCTTTCTATGATGTGCTCTTCCGTTAAATCGCATCCGACGCTTTTAAGATAGTCTACGGTATTCTTCATTCCGCGGTAAACGGTTATGTTGTCGTAATGCTCGTACTTTGTGCTATCTTTCCATATCACCGAGAAATATCCGTATACTTCTTTTTCTTCGAAATTGCCCTCGTCAAAGTCCGCCTCTATGCAGGAAGCAAGCCTTTGCGTGTCTATTTTTACCGTTCCGCTTGCGTACATATCGGCTTTGACCGTTGCGGTCGTTCTGTTGTCAAGAACTATTCCGTACCTGCCGTGCTTCAGCTTTTCAAGATACTCCTTGCTCGATTTTACTCTTTGGAGGTTTTCGTCGTCCTCCGGTTTCATAATCATCGAATTGTAGTGCTTTGCACAGGGAAGTCCGGATTTTGTATAGAATATTACATCTGCCCATACGGCGCCTTTTTCAAAATTATCGTAACAGTCGGAGCACTGCGCATCTGCGAAAATGTCATAGAGTGCCGCGATATTTTCCGAATCCTCGAATTTTGAGTCGTCGTCAAAAGCAAACTGACCTAATCCGCTTACGCTTATTGCCTTGACATTCTCTTTTGCGGGAACATTGTTTATACCGAGAACATTCGCCTTTACGCACAAGAGCAGTCCGAACGATACGGCGCATATTATCGCAAAGCTTATAATTCCGTCGAAAAGCTTTGCAACGCTCTTGAACACTATCGCGTTTATTGCCATAAACGAGAGAAGCGCGCCGACCGCAAAGCCGATAATGAGCCAGAGAATGCTTTCTTCGCTTAAGTTGTAGAATATTACCGCAAATCCGAGCGATGCGGGAATGATATACAAAGCCCTCATAAGGTATTTTGTCCACTTCATGGAAAGCGGCTCACCGGCGTTTTCGCTCTTTCTGTTTATGAATATCACCGCGGAAACCGCAAAGCACAACGCCGTAACAATAAGCCACGGAATGTAGTAGCCCCTGTCGACGAACATTCCTTCCGATTTTGAAAAGGCATTTTCAAACAATCCGCACAGGGGAGAAAACTTCCACGCGTATTTCATATAGAATTCCGTACCGAATGTTTGGTCGAAACTTCCGAACACAGTAATTATTATCGCAAAAAGCGCCGTCGGATAGGTCACAAGCGTCGCGCCGAACACTATGTGCGAAAATACGCTCGAACAAATCTGCCCTGCAAGAATATATACCGAATAATGTATGATGAATACCGCAAAGCCCTCGAGAACCGTCTTTCCGACAAGCAAAAGCGGAATTACGGGCGATGTGGTCGAGCCTAAAACAAGCACAATCCACGCGGCAAGTCCGTTTACGATAAGGCAAACGGCGTATGTGGCAAGCGCCGCGAG
Organism: Eubacteriales bacterium; assembly: GCA_045627885.1. Classification (GTDB taxonomy): domain Bacteria; phylum Bacillota; class Clostridia; order Oscillospirales; family CAG-272; genus CALCTE01. The sequence continues at coordinate 10,895 of JAZQOM010000039.1, read as the reverse complement.
ATTATCCGTGATAAACGCCGCCGACCTCTTTACGGGCAGGCTGTTATAGAAATACGCGCTGTTTTGGCTTGTAAATCTGTGGCATACCGCAAAAGCGGTTATCGACGACGCGCAGAGCGAGAATATATCAAGCGCAAATGTCGCTATCGAAAAAAAGTCCAATGTATCGCGGTCTGTAAGTGAAAATGCAATCTTTTCGCCCGACACGCTGAACATAAATATTAGAATGAGCGGCCCGCCGACGAACATCAGTATCGAAAATGTAATAAGGAGCGCACGGTAACGCTTCATATCATGCGCAAAAAGAGTTTTGTCAAATAAGGCTTTCGGTAAACTCATAGCCGTGTTCCTCCATTTCACAAGTAAATATTTCCTCCAAGGTCATCGGGAGCACCTCAAAGAATACCGCTCCCATAGACGCAATTTGCGCCTCTATCTCCTCGCGGCTTCCCTTTGCTATCACCGTGTAAAGACTTCCCCTGCGCTCGAAGCTCAATATCTTGAGGGTGCTGAAATCCGCTATCGTCAGTTCTTTCTTGAATACGCACTGTACCTTGTACGAGCCGAGCTTCAGGTCATCGATATCGCTCTCGAACATAATGCCGCCCTTGTGTAAAAGTCCGACATGGTCGCAGATATCCTCAAGCTCACGAAGATTGTGGGACGCGATTATCGGCGTCATATCACCGGCGGCAACCGCTTCGGCGAAGAGCTTTTTCGTGAGCTGGCGCATAACGGGGTCAAGTCCGTCAAAGGTCTCGTCGCATAAAAGATATTTCGGGCGGCATGACATTCCGAGAATGAGAGATGCTTGCTTTTTCATTCCCTTTGAAAAAGTGGATATCTTCCGCTTGTCGTCGAGCTTGAATATGCTCACGAGCTTGCAGTATCTTTCTTTATCAAAAGTCGGATACATTCCCGAGAGAAATCTCGCAGTCTGCGCTATCGTCGTGTTCGGCACGAAAAACTGGTCGTCCGAGATGTAGAATAGCTTTGCTTTTGCGACTATGTTCTCATATACCGGTTCTCCGTCGATTTCGACCTTGCCCGAATCCGGCTTATATACGCCGCAGAGCGTGCGCAAAAGTGTGGATTTACCGCTTCCGTTGGAGCCGATAAGTCCGTATATCGAGCCGTCCGGTATCTCCGCAGTCACTCCGTCGAGCGCCCGAATGTCGCCGAAGGCTTTTGTTACCTTGTCAACTTTAATCAATGTCTGTTCCTCCTTTGTAAACCTTGTTGCAAAGAGCCGCAATCTCTTCTTCCGATATGCCGCAATCCCGCGCCGCACATATCTTTTCAAAAAGCTCCGAAAAAATATTCTCCCTGTGCTCTTTTTCGAGAGCCGATACATCTGCGCTGATAAAACAACCTCTGCCCGCCGCCGTGTATATCACGCCGCGGCGTTCAAGCTCGGTGTACGCCTTTTGTATCGTATTGGGATTTATTCCGAGCTCCGCGGAAAGCTGACGCACGCTCGGGAGCTTTTCGTCCGGCTGTGCCGTACCAAAAAGCGTCATCTGCTTTATCTGCGTTACAAGCTGCTCGTATATCGGAATACGGCTTCGCACATCAACATTTATTTCCACGCCCGTTCTCCTCTCTAACTGTACTATTCGTGTTAGTACAGTTATGATATCACGGAAATTTTCCTTTGTCAAGAGGAATTTTGCAAAAAAATCCGCTAAAAATTCCGCCCCTGAGTTTGAAGGAGCGGAATCCGATATTTACGATAAAATTTTTATACTGCGCGGCGGTCGGCGCATCGGGGCAAAAAACGCCTTGTCATTATTCTTTTCGCTTCAGCTTTGCGTAAGCGCCCATAAGTTGTTTTGTTCCGACCTTATCGAACGCGACCTCGTAAAGAGTGTCGCCGCCGCGGTCTGCGACCGAGAGCACCATTCCCTCTCCGAATATCCTATGCACCACCGTATCTCCGACCTTGAATTTTTCAAGCGGAGCGCTCGGCTTTTGCGGAAGCGTGATATTCGGCTTTGAAGATGTTTTGAAGATATGCCCCTCGTACAAAGGCTTTCCGAAAGAGACATCCTCGCTTCTTTTTTGCGAAAAGCCGCCGAATGAGCCGTATCTCGGGCGAGTCGTGAGCGACACCTCGTTTTTATATTCCTTTTCAATCTCGGCAAGGAAGCGCGACGGCGGATTTACATTTGTTTTGCCGTACATCATTCTCTCGCGTGCGTGGGTGACATAGAGCTCTTCTTTCGCTCTCGTCAGCGCAACATAGGCAAGTCGTCTTTCCTCCTCTATTTCCGTATCTGAAACGGAAAGTGAGCTCGGAAAGATGTTTTCTTCAAGCCCGGGAAGGAACACCACGGGAAATTCGAGTCCTTTTGCGGAATGCACCGTCATCATCGTAACGGCATTTGCCTCGCTGTCGTAGTTGTCGATATCCGCGATAAGCGATACCTCTTCGAGAAACTCGGTAAGTGTCGCGTCGGGATTTTCTTCGGTATGGAGCGCCATATTGCTGACAAGCTCCTTCAAGTTTTCGAGCCTTTCCGCGCCCTCCTCGGGATTTGCAAGAAGCATCTCCGTATATCCGCTCTCGTTTATCAGCCTTTCGGCGAATTCGGCAAGCGGAATCGTTTCGGAAAGGGTTTTCATTCTTTCGATAAAGTCCGCAAATTTCAAAAGCTTATCGGCAGACCTTGAGAGCGCCTCATACTGCGACGCCGTCTTTACGACCTCAAACATCGGAACGCCCTTTGCCGCCGCTATCTGCGATATCGCGCCGACGGTTGTATCGCCTATTCCTCTCTTCGGAACATTGATTATTCTGCGCAGTCTTGTATCGTCCTTTTCGTTGCATATAAGCTGCAAATACGAAACTATGTCCTTGACCTCCGCGCGCTCGTAGAAGCGTATACCGCACAGCATTCTGTACGGGATTCCGCTCTTGGCGAACACCGTTTCAAAGCCCGCGGACTGTGCATTTTTGCGATAAAGTATCGCAAAATCCGAGAAATTCCTCTTTTTGTCCGCGACGGCTTCGCTTATTACATTGGCGATATATGTGACCTCCGCGCTCTGGTCGTCTACCTCCGCGATAAGCGGAAGCTCTCCCTTTGCTCCGTCGCACCACAGAGTTTTGCCGTACCTGCCCTTGTTTTTTGCGATAAGTGAGTTCGCGGCGCCGAGAATATTTGCCGTCGAGCGATAGTTCTGCTCGAGCTTTATGATATTCGCCTTTGCAAAGCTCTTGTCGAATGTGAGAATGTTGTCCACCGTAGCTCCGCGGAAGCTGTATATGCTCTGGTCGTCGTCGCCGACTACCATAATATTGCCGTAGTACGCCGAAAGCATCGACACGAGCATAAACTGTGCGCGGTTGGTATCCTGATACTCATCGACGAGTATGTACTTAAATTTTTTCTGATACGCCGAAAGAACATCCGGGCATTCGGTGAAGAGCTTTACCGTTTTGCCGATTAAATCATCAAAGTCGAGAGCGTTTGCCGCTTTCATCTTTTCTTCGTAGAGTTTAAAGACCTTTGCAACCGTCGCGAGAAAATAGTCGTTGCCTATGTTCTCGGCAAATTCGTCTGCGTCGGTAAGCTTGTCCTTTGCTTTGCTGATTATGTTCTGCACCTGCTTTGCGTTAAAGCGCTCTGTGCTTATTTCAAGCTCTTTTTCGCATTGAGTGATGAGCTTTTTGGAGTCATCCGTGTCGTATATCGCAAAATCTCTGTCGTAGCCGAGTCTTCCTATCTCGCGCCTCAATATCTTTGCGCAAATTGAGTGGAATGTGCCAGCCCAGATATCGTTTGCGTCGCTTTCGTCCAAAATTTTGCGAAGCTTTTGCTTCATCGAATCCGCCGCTTTGTTTGTAAATGTTATGGCAAGAACATTGTACGGTCTTACCGGAGATTCCGCATAACGCTCAAGACTTGCGGCGTCGGTTTCTATTCTGCCGTCCGCCATCATCTCGAGAATCTCCACCTCGTCCTCACAAAGCTCTTCGGGAACGCTTTGCGAATAGTATGCGTTGCCGTAGCGAATCATGTGGGCTATTCTGTGAACAAGCACCGTTGTTTTTCCGCTACCGGCGCCCGCAAGCACGAGAAGCGGCCCGTCAACCGAGAAAACCGCCTCGCGCTGTTTTGAATTCAGTTTTGAATAGAGCCGCTCAAAGCAGGCTCTTTTTGCCTTATGAAATCTTTGTTCGAGTTTTTCCGCCATTGTCTTTTCCTTATATTCTGTATTCGCTTATATTTTACATCAAAGCCGCGCGATTTGCAACGATAAATCTAAGATAGAAAAATAAAACGGTCTTCAAACGAAGACCGCCGGAGCACTGAAAACTCGCGCTACCGGCAATAAGTAGTTTTTTGCAAAAAATTATGTAAATTAAAAAGACAAAGAGCAAGTATAAAAAGTGGAATAACGGGCTTTGTGCCCGTTATTATTGCCTTTTTCCGTTCTTTTCCTCTGTCGTACATTTGTACGCCGACGAAGAAAAGAACGAAAAATATCACTTCGTTTTCAGCACTCTGCCATTTTGCCGACAAAGTCGGCAAAATAAAACGGTCTTCGTGTGAAGACCGTTTATTCTTTTATTTCTTTGCAGCGTCAAGGCGTCTCTTGAACTTGTCAAGGCGTCCGCCTGCGTCAACGAATTTCTGTTTACCGGTGAAAAACGGATGACATTTTGCGCAAATTTCAACCGTTATGTTCTCTTTGGTGGAACGAGTGGGATACTCGGCACCGCAAGCACACTTTATAACAGTTTCCTTGTACTCGGGATGTATTCCTTCCTTCATAATAACACCTCTTTCAATGTATTGCCGCAAGGCTTACGCCATCTGGTTGAGCAGTTTGGTGAAGCGGCTCTTCTTGTGTGCGGCATTGTTCTTGTGGATTATGCCGGCAGCGGCAGCCTGGTCAATCTTCTTAACAGCCTCTTTGTAGGTAGCCTGAGCAAGCTCCTTGTCGCCTGCGGCAACGGCTGCTTCGTACTTCTTGAGCTCTGTCTTGAGAGCGGACTTGAACATTTTATTCTGCAGAGTTTTCTTCTCTGCAACTATAACACGCTTTTTAGCAGATTTAATGTTAGGCATTTCGATTAAGTCCTCCTTTCATGCGACTTAAAGCATTCGGGATTTAGTCCTTGGTATAAACGCTTACGCGCTTTTTATCTTTTGTAAAATGCTCGAACTTGACGGTTCCGTCAACAAGAGCAAAGAGCGTATCGTCGGAGCCGATGCCGACATTCTCGCCGGGATGGATGTGAGTTCCTCTCTGTCTTACCAAGATATTGCCCGCCTTTGCAAACTGACCGTCTGCACGCTTTACGCCAAGGCGTTTAGCTTCGGAATCGCGTCCGTTTTTCGTTGAGCCGACGCCCTTTTTGTGTGCGAAAAACTGAATAGAAATTCTCATTTTAAGACTCTTCCTTTCTTTGTTGAATCAGCGGATTCGTTCCGCCACCGTAACTTTAACATTATCGGGATAATCCGCGGCTATTGCGGAAAGCTCTTTTGCAAGCGCTTCCATCACAGTACCGCAAAGCTCTGTGTCAGTAACTTCGAGTATCACGGTTGCCGTGCGTTTCCCGACATTCATCGAGAAATTTTCTCCTGCGCATTCGAGTACGGATGCTGCAAGATTGACCGAAGAGCTCACCGCGGCACACACTATGTCACTGCCCTCTTCAGCATAGCCGGAATGGCCGCTTACTACGAGCTTGCATATTCTGCCGCCGCTTTTTTCAAAGCTCACTTTAGTCATTTTCTTACGCCTTTATGGATTCAATCTGAACCTTGGTGTAAGGCTGTCTGTGTCCGATTCTCTTCTTCTCGTTCTTCTTGGACTTGTACTTGAGAATGTAGAGCTTCTTACCCTTGCCGTTCTTGATTACCTTTGCGGTAACGGAAGCTGCTGCGCAAGCAGAGCCTGCGGCAAATCCGGCATCGTCGGAGATAGCCAATACTTTGTCAAAAGTTACATTGTCGCCGTCGTTTACAGCGAGCTTTTCAACGAAGATGATGTCGCCCTCTTGAACCTTGTACTGCTTTCCGCCTGTTTCGATAATAGCAAACACGAAAAGCACCTCTCTTTCTTTTATGACTCGCTGTTACAGGTGACAACCCGAAGTTGTCTTAGCTACCTGCATGACATGCGGCATATTATTATATCATTGAAAATAATGCTTGTCAATAACAAATTTTACTGTTTTTTCGTATTTTTTGCTTATTTTCGGATTTGCGCGGAAAAAGAGTTGCGGCATCAACGCGAAAGAGCCGTTTTTGTATTGAAATCAAAAGAAAAATATGCTATATTTATCTATGAAATCAAATGTATTGCGGGGTTCATTAAATGAAAAAATTTATCAATTCGCCGGACAATGTCGAAAAGGAAATGATGCGTGGAATGTTTTTGGCTTATCCCGACAAATTAAGAGCCATCGACTGTGACGGTGTTGTTTTGAGAAAAGAGAAAGCCGAAGGCAAGGTCGCCGTAATAACGGGAGGCGGAAGCGGTCACGAGCCGTCCTTCGGCGGCTATGTCGGAAAAGGTATGCTCGATGCCGTAATTGCCGGCGCGATATATACATCCCCTGCCGCAGACCATATATACGAGGCGATAAAAGCCGTGGCGACCGACAAGGGCGTGCTTATGATACCGATGAATTACACAGGCGATATAATGAACTTTGAGATGGCTGCCGAAATGGCGCAGGCTGACGGTGTTAAGACGGATATGGTTGTCACAAACGACGATATCGCCGTTTCGAACAGTCTTTATACCATCGGACGCCGCGGCGTTGCCGGAACGGTTCTCGTGCACAAGTTAGCGGGCGCCATGGCAGAGTCGGGCGCATCTCTCGAAGAAGTAAAGGATGTCGCCGCAAAAGCAATAGCAAATGTCCGCACAATGGGCGTTGCGATAAATCCGAGCACCATTCCCGCCGCGGGAAAGCCCGGCTTTATACTCGGAGAAGACGAGATGGAGGTCGGCATCGGCATTCACGGAGAGCCCGGTGTTAGAAAAGAAAAACTCAAGAGCGCTGACGAGATTGTCGATATGCTTCTCGATAAGCTTTTAGCGGATATCGACTGCTCGGAAAGCGAAGTTGCGCTTATGGTAAACGGTTCCGGCGGAACACCTTTGATGGAGCTCTTCATAATAAACGGTCACGCACATGATGTTCTTGAGAAAAAGGGAATCCGCATTTATAAAACATTTGTCGGAAACTATATGACATCAATCGAGCAGGAGGGCTTTTCGCTTACGCTTCTTAAGCTCGATGAACAGCTCAAGGAGCTGCTCGACGCGCCCGTCGATACTCCTGCGATGAAGATATAAGGAAAATCGGTATGAATACGGAGAAGATACTTGACATTCTTGCAAAGATGAGCAAGAAGATGCAAGAGGAAAAAGACTTTCTCACGGAGCTTGACAATGCGATTGCCGACGGCGACCACGGAATAAATATGGCAAAAGGATTTGCCGCGGCTGAAGCGAAGCTCGGCGGTCTTAAAGAGCAAAGCGTGGGAAGCATTTTCAAAACCGTCGGGATAACTTTGGTATCCGCGGTCGGCGGCTCCGCAGGTCCTCTTTACGGCACGGCGTTTATGAGAGCCGGCGCGGTAATGGCTGACAAGGATTCTATGGATATCGCGGATTTTATATCCTGCCTCAAAGCCGCGATTGACGGTGTTATGATGCGCGGACACGCCGTCTACGGCGAAAAGACGATGCTCGATTCAATGATACCGGCGCTTAACGCGGCAGAAAAAGCGTATTCCGAAGGGCTTTGCGCAAAGGCGGTATTGGAGGCGGGCGTTGCCGCCGCGAAGGACGGAGTCGAGTTTACGAAAACAATAGCGGCTACAAAGGGCAGAGCAAGCTATATCGGAGAAAGAAGCATCGGACACCAAGACCCGGGAGCAACATCGTTTACATATCTTATTTCCGTTGCGGCAGAAGCGCTGTAAGGAGAAAATATGGTTGGAATAGTTATAGTTTCTCACAGTCAAAAGCTTGCCGAGGGCGTTGTAGATGCCACAAAGATAATGGCAAACGGATGCCCCGTCGCCGCGGCGGGCGGAGATAATGACGGCGAATACGGAACAAGCTTTGAAAAGATAAAAAGCGCCGTCGAATCGGTGTATTCCGAAAGCGGCGTAATAGTTCTTGCAGATATGGGCAGCGCCGTTATGACGGCTGAAATGGTAATTGAAGATATGCACCGCGACAATATTTTTTTAGTCGATTGCCCCATCGCGGAGGGCGCTGTCGCCGCGTCGCTCGCGTCACTTTGCGGCGATGATATCAATTCTGTGATAAGCCAGGCAATCGCAACAAAAACAGCATCGAAGCGCTGAAAAGCAACAAAATCAGGCACTTTATCCGCTTGGAACGATTCTTGAAAATAAAAGATAAGCAAAAAGCATTGACACCATTATTTGGAGTCAATGCTTTTTGTTTAAGAAGCCGCCGTTTCGGTAATAATTTCGATAGTTATTATCGGAGGTGGCTGTCATTTTTACGGGAAAAGTTGAAATTTGCGGAGTAAATACATCTCGGCTTGCGGTGTTGTCGTCAAAAGAGAAAAGCGAGCTTCTTTTGCGGGCAAAAGACGGCGATTCGGCGGCTCGGGATGAGCTGATAAGCGGCAATCTCAAGCTGATATTGAGCGTTATCCGCAGATTTTCGGGGAGAAACGATGACCCCGACGACCTCTTTCAAGTCGGTTGCATCGGGCTTATCAAGGCGATAGACAATTTTGACATATCGCAGAATGTGCAGTTCTCGACCTACGCCGTCCCGATGATAATAGGAGAAATCCGCCGATATCTTCGGGATAACAGCGCCATGCGGATATCGCGTTCGATAAAGGACACGGCGTACAAAACGCTGAAGGCAAAAGAGGCGCTGACATCGTCGCTCGGCAGAGAGCCGAGCATAACGGAGCTTGCCGCGGAAATGAAAACATCCGAATCGGAAATAAGCCTTGCGCTTGAAGCGATATCCGACCCGGTTTCGCTCTGCGAGCCGGTGTATTCCGAAAGCGGAGATTCGGTTGCCGTCGAAGACCAGATACGCGACCCCGACAGCGGTGACGATTTTTGGATAGAGCAGATAGCGCTTTCGGAGGCGATGAAAAAGCTCGACGCAAGGGAGAAAAGAATCCTCTCAATGCGCTATTTTGACGGAAAGACGCAGATGGAGGTAGCCGCCGCCGCAAACATATCGCAGGCACAGGTATCGCGGCTTGAAAAAGCGGCTCTCGACAAAATCAAACGAATGATGTGATGTGGGAACATCTCGGATTTTCCATATATAAATAAATCGGGATATTGAAAAGCAAAAAATGTTGTGATAAAATAAAGGTATACAAAAAAAGGAGAAATAATATGAAAAAAACAGTAGTTTTATTTTTGGCTCTTGTGCTGATGCTCTCGCTCGTTTCGTGCTCGATTGACTTCGGCGATGACAGCGATGTTCACGGCAAAGTAAGCGACAACGAAGAAGAAAAAGGCGAAGACAAGGAAGATAAGGAAGAAGACACCGAAAAGGAAGCCGAAAAAGGCGGCGAAGAGCAGAAAAGCTCCGACTCCGATTTTGATATCGGTAAGGCAAGCGGAAAGACCTACCGCAACGAATATCTCGGCATCGGAATCACCCTCGACTCCGGCTGGACATTCTACACAGACGAAGAAATAGCCGAGCTGAACAATATCATCATTGACGAAGTCGACGACGAAAAAATCAAAGAATCCCTCAAAAAATCTAACTCATTTTACGACGCTTTTGCCATAGATAAGAGCGGCTCATCGCTTCAGATAATTTTTGAAAAAGCCATAGGATATTCTCATTTCAGCGTCGAAGACTATATCGACTTGGTGTTCAAAAACGGCGTAATGGATTCGTCGGTAAAGCAGCTTGAAAATCAGGGACTGTCCGATATAAAAGCGGCAAAAACCGAGATAAAAGTTGACGGAAAGACACTGCCCGGCATCGAAATATCGGGAATGTTCAACGGCAAAGCATATAAGCAGATATTTGTTGTATTAAAAAAGGATTCGTATTTTGTAAGCGTGGTAGCCGCTTCGCTTGGAAAAACAGAAGAAATAATAGGCAAGATGTACTTTATAAAATAAAAGCACTATTTACACGGAGCAAAAAATGTTCGACAGTATACCCTCGTGGATTCCGCAAGCCGTAAGCGTGCTTGCGATGATATTTCAAATTCTCTCATTCCAGTTCAAGAAAAATTCTACATACCTTGTTTTGTTCGGAACAGGCGGGCTGATATTCGCGATAAGCTTCTTCCTCATGGGCAAAAGCGGATACGCGTCGGCGGTGATAAACCTGATAGGCGTATTCAAGAGCTTTACATTCGCGCATCCGAAAAAGAAGCTCTTTCGCAGAACTTATATGCTTGTTTTTATCGGTCTTTATATCATATCCACCGTTGCGGTAACGGTGATAACAAAGCATTTTGATTGGCTCGCATACCTCATATTGCTCGCGCAGATTGTCGGAACGGTGGCGATATGGACAGACAGCGCAAGAATAATAAGAATTGCACAGCTTGCGTTTATATCGCCGGCGTGGCTTCTCAACTGCAGTATCAATTTCTCGATAGGCGGAATTCTGTGCCATGTGTTTATGATTGTCTCGATTTTAATATCGATAAAGCGCTACGGCTGGGACGGACTTGACAATAAAAAAGCGAAAGCAAGCAAATAAAAGAAAATAGAAAATAGAAAATAGAATCGGCTCTGTGAAAATCCGCGTGTTTATAAGGCAGATTGATGCAAAAAAGTACCTGCTCCGGAAGGACTATAGAATATCCTTTCGGAGCAGGTTTCTTTATTTTTGTTGCAAGCAGGGAAATTAAATATAATTTCCGAATGAAGTTGCAG
>JAZQOM010000038.1:0-16352 GCA_045627885.1 Eubacteriales bacterium | reverse complement strand
CTCGGACTTACGGACAGTAAGCCCTTCGTTTGCCCGCCTGCGGCGTCGCGTCCTGCGGCGTTTTCGAGCACCGCAGTTTCCGTTAGCTTTTTTACTTTTGATTACACCAATTTACCACGCCGCATGATATGATTCGAACTGCTTTGTCATCACGCCCACCCCGCGCGGACTTACGGACAAATAAGCCTCTCGTTTGTGCGGGCGTTCTTTCGCGCTCTGCGGCGTTCTGATGCGGCTTTATCTCCCGTAATCGGTTTTGCCACCAATATATTGCAACACCGTAGGGGCGGCTGTCAGTCGCTCGCGTTGTAGTAAATCCCACCGCGGAAAAATATCAAAAAACGGGAAGCTGACAGTTTTTCCTACAAATACGCAACAATCGCGCCGTTTTGTAATGCCGTTTTTAGCTTTATCAGCCGAAATATCTTTTAAGAAGACCTGCGAGAGCCTTGCCGTGACGGGCTTCGTCTCTTGCCATCTCGTGAACGGTATCGTGAATTGCGTCGAGATTTGCGGCTTTTGCGAGCTTTGCAAGCTCCGTTTTGCCGGCGGTCGCGCCGTTTTCGGCGGCAACTCTCATTTCAAGATTCTTCTTTGTGCTGTCTGTTATAACTTCGCCGAGAAGCTCCGCGAATTTTGCCGCGTGCTCTGCTTCCTCGTAAGCCGCCTTTTCCCAATACAGCGCTATCTCGGGATATCCTTCTCTTGCGGCAACGCGAGCCATCGCAAGGTACATACCTACCTCAGAGCATTCGCCGTTGAAGTTTGCGCGAAGACCTTCCTTGATTTCCTCGGGAGCGTCCTTTGCAACGCCGACAATATGCTCGGCAGCCCATGTCATTTCCTCGTCGTCGACCTCAACGAACTTTTCGCCCGGTGCGTTGCAGGTAGGGCAGGCTTCGGGGCGGGTTTCGCTTTCAACAATCTCTCCGCAGAACAGGCACTTCCATTTTTTCATAATTCTTTTCTCCTTTTATGATTAAATTTTGTTTTTTCAAAAATCGAGGCGCTCAGGAACTCATTTCTTCCTGCATTCGGAGCATAAGCCGTAGAGCTTCAGCTCTGCGGTAACGGTTTCAAATCCGGAGAGCCTTGAGGCGTCTTCTGCCACCTTGTCGGGAAGCGTTATATCGCATAAATCGATTATCTTTCCGCATCTGCGGCATATTGCGTGAGTGTGCGGTGCAACATTTGCGTCGAAGCGCTCATATCCGAGCACTTTGCCCATTGAACGCACAAGCCCCGCGTCTTTTAACTGTAACAGATTGCGGTAAACCGTGGCAAGACTCAACTCCGGATAGACTTTTTTGAGCTTATCGTAAATCCATTCGGCGCTCGGATGTTCGGTTGTGCTCATAAGGCAATCCAAGATTGCCTGCCGTTTTTTACTCTTTCTTTGCATAAAGCCTCTTATCGATAATGATTATCAATAATATTATATCACAAAATAACAGTATGTCAAGAAAAAGGCGGTTTTGCTTTTGCAAAACCGCCTCATCAAAACTTATTCGATTTCTATTGTACCCTCGACCGTGAGCTTTTCTATTGCGACGCCCGAATATGTGCCGGCAAAGTTCCATTCTGCCGAAATCGGAATTGATACGCTGTCCGGAGCGTCGAATTCAAGCTCCGCGATGTAGAATGTCTTTGCCGCGTTTTCTTCATTGATAAGAGCCGTGGACGAGAAGCTCTTTGTCTTGTCGCCGACGGTGAGCGTGCCCGTTTTCGGCTTGTTGACATTGAGCTTATAGCTCTGAACGGATACTATTGCCGCAACCTTGGATGTGTCGGGCAGATAAGCGTAATCGACAACAAGCTTTAGACTTTTTGACTGCTCGGAGACAAGCCTTCCTTTAATTTCCGCTTCGGGAAGAACAGGCGTATTTTCTTCCGGTTCTTCGTCTTCGGGCTGTTCGTCTTCGGGTTCTTCTTCTGTGGGCTCTTCCTCAGGTTCTTCGGGAACGGGTTCCGGCTCGACGGGAACAGGCTCCGGTTCAACGGGAACAGGCTCCGGCTCGGGATCTTCGTCCCCAGTCGGCTCACCCTCGTCGGGATTTTCCGTGTTCTGTTCGTCGTCCTTTTCGGTTTTTTCGTTAAGCGTTACCTGCTTTGAGCCGCATGAGCAGAGCGACAGGCAAAGCGATGCCGCAAGAACAAGCGATGCAAGCATTAACAAAAGTTTTTTCATAGCAATCTCCTCATTTGTCGGCTTTTACGATAAGCCAGCCGTCTTTTTCCGAAATTCCGTCATCCGCGACGGTAAAATCTCCGTATGTATCAAGGAAAAACTTATCCGCGTCCGGCGGAAGATGCACGGTTTTTCCCGTTTCGACAATACAAATTCTTTTGTATTCGTGATTTTTGAGGTTTATTTCTTTTACTTTCACAATATTCTCCGTCTTAAGAAAAAGCTCCGATGAGCGGAGCTTTTCATCCGAATTGATGTATTGAGCCCTGCGTCGTGTCAATCGTATCGACTATGCCGCATATTGCGACATCTATCGGCGCAAGCTTTTTGGGACATTTTACGACATCTCGCGCAGAGCCGCCCTCCTGCATGACGATAACAACATCGCCGATGCCGGCGCCGACGCCGTCGAGTGCGACGAGGTCTGGCCCGTAGAGCGTTCCGTCAAGATTCATCGCCTTGACAATCAGAATCTTGTGTCCCGCATATATCGGTTGCTTGTGTGTGGCAATTACATTACCGACTACTTTTGCGATAGTCATTTTCAGTCTCCCTCGTATTTTGCATAGACATAGTCTATGATTCCCGTGACGCTTGCGTCAACGCAGGCGCCCTGGTCCGGAAGGGCAAACGCGCCCTCCTTACTCTTTGCATAAAAGACGAATTCGCCGAAGCCCGCGCCTACTGCGTCGCAGGCGACAATGGGATTTCCGTCAGGCTCTTCTTTGCCGTTCATCGGCTGAATTATAAGGAGCTTGACGCCCCAAAGCCTGGGGTCTTTTTGTGTGGCGACTACCGTACCGATTACTTTTGCAAGCTGCATAATTCCTACTTTCCGTCGCGAAGCTCGTTGAGTCTTCTCTCAAACTCAACAATCTTGCCGACGCGTCTTATGTTGCGGTCTCCGTTAAGGTCATGCTCAAGCCAGGCTTTTACGATATTTTTCATAACCGCGGAGCCGATTATTCCGCTGCCCATACAGAGCACATTTGCTCCGTTGTGCTCTCTGCTGTTTATAGCGGTGGTTATCTCGTTGGCGCAGGCGGCGCGAATCCCCGGCACCTTGTTTGCCATTATGGACGAGCCGATGCCCGCTCCGTCAATCAGTATGCCGAGATTGCACTTGCCCGATGCCACGGACTGTGCAACGAGAAGCGCATAATCCGTGTAGTCACAGCGCTCCGTCGAATATGTTCCGAGGTCGGTTACATCGTGACCGAGCGTTTCCTTGAGATACTTCTTTATCTCTTCTTTTTCTTTATAGCCGCCGTGGTCGGCTCCTATTGCTATTTTCATCACAAAAGACATCCCACAAAAGCGGGACGCATCCTCCGAAATATTATGTTATCGCGCGCAAAGCGCGCGTATTATGCGAAATTATTTTTGCTCGAATTTGTCGAAAATCCTCTTGTTTTCGACATCGATATAATCGACTATCGCCATGATAGTAGCGTCCGTCGGCTTGCCGTTTGTCTGGTCAGTCTGCCTTGCCGAGCTTCCGCCGACGACAAGAACAAGCTCGCCTTCACCGGCGCCTACGGCGTCTATTGCAACGGCGGGTTTGCCTTCGTTTTCAAGTGTGAGTACGCCCACAGGCTGTACCACGAGCATTTTGAGCCCTTCCATTTTGCCGTCTTTTCTCGTGCAGACGACTGTTCCGATAACTTTAGCGGTATACATCCGTTTTTCTCCTTATAATAGGGAAGTATGCCCGTTCGGGCAGGAGCCCTGCCCGAACGGAGCGTGAATTGCTTAATACTGCATGCACTTTGTGATAACTGCGTTTCCGGTCGGGCAGGACTGTGTGCACTTGCCGCATCCGATGCAGTTGGGAGTAGCGGGGCTTGAGCCGCCTGCTACAATCTTGATGCCGCCGCTCGTACCGAAACGGGTAGCACCTGCCGCAATCATCTTGCAAGCGGAGTCGAAGTCTCTTACGCCGCCGGAAGCCTTGACGCCCATAACGGGGCCGACGGTCTGGCGCATAAGCTTGACATCTTCAACCGTTGCGTGAGAAGCGGAGTTGTTCTTGCCGACTACAAAGCCGGTAGAAGTCTTTACAAAGTCGGCGCCTGCCATCTTGGCTATTGTGCAGACTTTAACTTTTTCTTCATCGGTAAGGAGGTTTGTCTCGATTATTACCTTGACAAGAGCCTTGCCCTTTGCCGCATTGACTACGCCCTCGATATCTCTCTTGACATAATCCCAGTCGCCGTTTTTGAGAGCGGCAACATTGATGACCATATCAACTTCCTGAGCGCCCTTGTTGCAAGCGTCCATCGTCTCAAAAATCTTTGTCTCGATGGTGTTGCTGCCAATCGGGAAGCCGATTACGCAACAGGTCTTAACGCCGGAGCCGTTGAGAAGTTGTCTTGCGAGGGGAACATAGTAGGGGTTAACGCAAACAGATGCGAAATGATGCTCGGCTGCTTCTGCGCAGAGCTTTCTGATGTCGGAAGCGTCTGTGTCGCCCTTGAGCATTGTGTGGTCAATCATTCTTCCGACAGAAGCGGGAGTAGGTCTATCTGCTCCTGCTGCCGCAGATGCGCCGTAGGAGGGAACGGAGGACTCGTTGTTGAGTCTTGCGTAGACTTCGTTGGCTATCTGTTCAACAAGCTTTTCTATATCCATGGTTAGCCTTCCTTATTTAAGAATTAGTCGTTGTTGAGGTTGGGAATAATCATCTCAACATCGCTGTGGGGTCTGGGAATTACATGTGTGAACATGAGTTCTCCGACTCTCTTTGCGGCGGTAGCGCCTGCTTCAACGGCAGCCTTAACCGCACCGACATCGCCTCTTACCATAACGGTAACATAACCGCTTCCGATTTTCTCTTTGCCTACGAGTCTTACATTAGCTGCTTTTACCATTGCATCGGCTGCCTCGATAGCGCCGATAAGACCTCTGGTTTCAACCATTCCGAGTGCTTCTTTTTCCATGATGTTTTTCCTTTCTGTAACCTTATTGGTGTTGTTGATTGTTTTTTCTTCTTTTGTTGTTTCCTTTGCCGGAGCGGCAAATGTTACCGCCTGCGCCTTGGATGCGGACGCGGTCTTCTTGCTGCCCGAGCCCTTCTTAGCGGTCGCCATGATTATTTGCTTTCGCCGTTGAGATTGGGAATAATCATCTCAACATCGTTGTGGGGTCTGGGAATTACATGCGTGAACATGAGTTCTCCGACTCTCTTTGCGGCGGTAGCGCCTGCTTCGACGGCAGCCTTAACTGCGCCGACATCGCCTCTTACCATAACGGTAACATAACCGCTTCCGATTTTCTCTTTGCCTACGAGTCTTACATTTGCTGCCTTGACCATTGCATCGGCTGCTTCGATAGCGCCGATAAGACCTCTGGTTTCAACCATTCCGAGTGCTTCTTTTTCCATGATAAAATCTCCTCTTATGTTTTTATTTTTTTATATTTTTATTTGGAAAACGATGTTAAATTGCACTTTACATAAGTGCCGCGAGCATATCCTCGTGAAGTGAGGGTATAACGACGGTGCGGAGCAAAAGTCCCTTGACTTCCTCTGTATTCTTTGCCGCGCTGACTGCCGCCTTTACCTCGGCGGTGCCGCCGCAGAGAAGAACAAAGCTCTTGCCGCCCAAGCCTCTGCCGAGACGAATCTCGATAAGCTCAACATCTGCCGCTTTTACTGCCGCATCTGCCGCGATGACCGCCGCCGCAATCGAGAAAGTCTCGATAACGCCGACCGCTTCCTTGTGTTCGGGGAGCGTTGCGCAGGCAAGTGCGGGAATTACCTGTTCGTGCAGACTTGAAATAACGATACTGTTTACAAGACTGTCCGCCGCGATTTTCTTTCCGGCATTTACGGAAGCCGTTACCGCCGCAGTGTCACCGGAGACCATTATTACATATTTGCCGGGGCAGGTCGGCTGTGCGGATTCGAGCTTAACAAAAGCGGTTTTCATCATTATATCGCCTGCTTCAACGCCTGCCGCGATGCTGTTTGTTTCGACTATTCCCAGTGTATCCATGCTCTCTTATGACCTCCTATCTTGCAATCTCGATGTAAGACGCCGTTACATCGGTTACTTTGCCGTCTATGCTTGCGTGAATGTTGGCGCCGAGCTTGCCTTCGGGGATTCTCGCTATAAGCTGACCTTCGCGAACTATGTCGCCCTTCTTTACAATGGCTTCCGCCGGTGCGCCGATGTGCTGTGAAAGCTTTATGCGCACGATGTTTGCGGTGACGCCTGCGGTGTAAAGCGGCGCTTCGCTCGTGTACTTTTCAAGTCCGAGCCTTGCGATAAGCCTTGAAGTCGGAATTTTTTCGCTTTCTCTTGAGGGAGATACGCCCGTCGAATATGTCTTTGCGGGCTTGATTCCCTTTTTGCCGAGTCCCTGCTTTACGGCGGTGACGAACCTTGACGGAGAAAGTCCCATCGGGCATACATACTGGGAGCAGAGTCCGCAGTCGCAGCAGCCGAAGACGAGCTTTCCGTCCTCAATCGCGTCTATCGAGCCGTAAGCCGTTGCGCGCATAACCTTGTGCGGCTGAACATTCAGACCGAGCAGATTTCTCGGACAGAGCTGTGTGCATTGACTGCACTGACAGCATACCGAGCGAGCGACTTTTGCCTCAACCTCGAGGCTGCTTGTCTTTTTCCTTATGAGCTTGTGGGATTTCGGAATTACCAAAAGTCCGCTTGTTGTTTTTGTAACCGTGGTGTTGAAGTCGTCTGTGACCTTGCCCATCATGGGGCCGCCGATTATCAGCGAATAGTCTTCGAGCCTGCCGGAAACCGTTCCGCCGGCGAGGTCGATTAAAAGCAGCATCGGCGTACCAATCGGAGCTTCAAAGGTCATCGGATTGTTGACCTCTCCGTTTACGGTGATAAATCTCTTTGTTACGGGCTTTCCGTCAAGAGCTGCCGCGATGTTATACATTGTGCAGGCGTTGCATACGACCGCGCCGACATCGAGCGGAATTCCGCCGACGGGAACGACCTTGCCCGTGACCTCGTAGACTATCTGCTGCTCGTCGCCTGCGGGGTAATAGTTGCCGAGCAGAAATACCTCGATGTCCTTATATGCTTTCACCGTTTCGGAAAGTATCTGTGCCGCCTTGTGATTGTGCTCTTTAAGAGCTATGTAGCCTTTCGGAGCGCCCGTCATATCCATAACGGCTCTTACGCCCTTTACTATCCTGTCGGGATAGTGCTCCATAACATTTTTATCTACCTTCAAGAGCGGCTCACATTCCGCGCAGTTTGCGATTACGACTTCGGGCTTGCATTTGAGCTTGACATGAGTCGGGAATCCGGCGCCGCCTGCGCCGACAACACCCGCGTCCGTGACAAGCTGCAGAGCTTCCTCTGTTCGCATTTTCCGTTCTCCTTATCTTATACTATTCTGAATGCTCCGTACATCGTGCAGCGTCTTGTACGGCAGAAATTCTTGGCAGAAGTAAGACCTTCGCCCGTGGGGGTGGAGATTGTCAGCGTCGAATAGCCTTCGCCGTTGAAGCCTACGCCCGCATAGGAGGGTGCATTCTTTACGAATATCGTGGTATCGAGAGCTCTTGCCGCGGCGGTGAGATTGTTTACATTCTCGGAGTGCATCATAGCGGTATGGTGGCACTCATGCTCTGCGATAACCGCTTTTGCGATAGCTTCCTCGACATTCTTTACTCTTACAACGGGAACGACGGGCATGAGCATTTCGGTATGTACGAGAACATGCTCAAACTCGGTGTCCATAATAACGAGCTTGTTGTCGCCTTCGGCGCGGATGCCCGCAGCCTCGAGAATAACATTGGCGTTTCTGCCGACGAACTTCTTGTTGGGGGACTTTTTGCCCTCCTTGTTCGTCACAACGACAGTCTCGACAATCTTTTCCGTCTCGGCTCTGTTTGCGAGATAGCAGCCGCACTTGACCATTTCTCTTATAAGCTGGTCTGCGACGCTGTCTACTACGATTATCTCCTTCTCCGCGATGCAGAGAATGTTGTTGTCGAATGATGCGCCTGCGACGATGTTCTTTGCCGCCTCGGGAATATTGGCGGTTTCATCGACGATTACGGGCGGGTTGCCGGGGCCGGCGCAAACGCACTTTTTGCCCGATTTCATCGCTACCGCAACAACGGCTTCGCCGCCGGTTACGGCAAGCATCTTGATTGTGGGGCTTGTCATAATGACCTTGCTTGTATCCATCGTCGGCTCTTTGGGAGCAACGAGAAGATTTGCGGGGCCGCCTGCCGAAACGATTGCTCTGTTCATTATCGAAATAGCTTCGTTTGTGCAGTTTTTAGCCGCGGGATGCGGATTGAATACAACCGCGTTGCCTGCGGTTACCATGCTGATACTGTTGTTAACGATTGTTGCCGTCGGGTTAGTTGAAGGAGTGATTGCGCCGATAACGCCGTAGGGAGCAAGCTCCTCAAGAGTCAAACCGTTGTCGCCCGTGTAGGCTTTTGTGCGGAGGTCTTCAATGCCGGGCGTTTTGTCTGCGACAAGGTGATGCTTTGCAATCTTGTCGGGAACTCTGCCGTAGCCTGTCTCCTTGTTTGCCATAATGGAGAGCTTTTCGGCATTCTCTCTTGCGGCTTTTCTCATCGCTTCGATGATTTTGCCTCTTTTTTCGAGAGTAAAGGTTGCAAATTCCTTCTGTGCCTTTGCCGCCGCCGCTATGGCGTCGTTGATGTCATCGAAAATGCCGTCGTTGCCGATACCGGAGCTCAATGTTCCGCCGGAAACCTGTGCGGTCACTTCTTTGACGAGCTGTGCGATTCTTTCCTCGGAAATGCTCATTTTGTGATTCCTTTCCTTATATCTGTATTTTATAATTTAACTCTAATGCGTACGCCGAGCTCTTCGGCGGCATCTTTTGCAAGCGGTGTGACTACCGTCTTCTCGCTTACGACGATTTCTCTCTTTCTCTGCTTGGAAGCCTGCCTTACCATTTCTTCATTGATAAAGCCCGCCATAGCGTCGTAGGCTTCTTCTTCCTCCGTTGTGATTTTTACGATTTCAATGCCCATATCGACGACATTTGCATACAAATCGGAGATGTTTTTGGCAAACGCGCCGGGCGCGATATCCGAAATATCGAAATCGGTGAGAATTCTCACCTTTCTTTTATGTAACAGAGCATAGAGAGCAAGACTGACCTCGGGACTCGATTCGTCCGACGCGGCGAGCTTGCGTAAAAGCTCGACCGACGGGGAAACTATTGTTACGGAGCGGAAATCCGACGCTCTTGCGCAGAGGGAATTTTTTTCGCTCACGAGGTCGTAGTCGAGATGCATCGCGATATCGCCGTAGTACCTTTCGCTGTTTCTGTAACCCGCCCATGTGACGAAATCGTGCTCGAACCTCCTGCCGACATAGGCAAGATGCTCCGCCGTGCTCATCGGAAGCTCCGGCAGAAGCACGACATGGGAGTTAGCACCGCTTCTGAGAAGAAACGGGAACAGCTCGGTTATGACCGCTTTGACGGTTTTTATTATTTCTTCCTTACTGACCATTTCTTCCTTATCCTTTTTACCTTTGATTACACCCGATATGACGGCACTCGAGAAACGCCGCATTACTTTGTTCCCGCAGGACGGTCGTCACTCGGACTTACGGACAAGTAAGCCCTTCGTTTGCCCGCCTGCGGCGTCGCGTCCTGCGGCGTTTTCGAGCACCGCAGTTTCCGCGTATATTTTTTACCTTTGATTACACCCGAGGGCACGCCGCATGATAAGAGTTGCAGTAAATCCCACCTCGGAGAAAATATCGGGGAAACGGGAAGCTGATAGCTTTCCCTACAAGCACTCCTGCGTTTTATCTTTTGCTTTAATCCTCGACAATCTCAATCATCTGCTTAAAGCTCGACACCTTAAGCGATGCGCCGCCGACCAAAAATCCGCCGACATTGTCCACCTTTGAGATTCCCTTTATGTTGTCGGGCTTTACGGAGCCGCCGTAGAGAATCGGAATATCCTTTCCGCCCTTGCCGAACATTTCGCACAAAACGCCTCTTATAAACTTATGCGTTCCGGCAATCTGCTCTGTATTTGCGACCATGCCCGTACCTATTGCCCACACTGGCTCGTATGCGACGATAAGCTTGGACGCATCCTCCGCCTTCAATCCCGCAAGCGAATGCGTGAGCTGAATCTTTATTATTTCTTCAAAGCTTCCGTCGCGCCTTGCGTCAATTTTTTCGCCGACGCATACGACGGGAGTTATTCCGCGTGTAATGAGCATACGCGTTTTCTTTGCGATGTCTCCGTCGGTTTCTCCGTAGATGTTTCTTCTCTCGGAATGACCGACAATCGCATATTTACAGCCGAATTCGGCAATCATATCGGCAGATACTTCACCGGTGAACGCGCCGCTCTTTTCGGTTGAAACATTCTGCGTGCCGTAGCCGATGCCGGAGCCGTCAAGCGCCTTCGAAAGCATATCGAGATATACAAACGGCGGGAATATCATAATGCTGTCGCCACCCTTGAGCTGCACGCCCTTTATCTCGCTACAGAATTTGGCGACCTCGGCTTTGTTCTGATTCATCTTCCAGTTTGCGGCGAAGATAAATCCGCTTCCGCGCTCCGAGCCGATGCCCTTTGCCTCAAGCGTTTTTCTGACTATCTGTTTTATCTGTTCTTTCTCAATCATTTTATCGTCTCCCGAAGTATGTTTTTTCGGTGAATTATTACACACATTTACATTCTATACGCATTTATTCGCGTTGTCAAGGGAATACTTGATTTTTGTTGAAAAATTCGACAAAAAAGGAGGATGTTGCAATCAATATGCAAGAACAAATTATTGCAATTCGCAAAGCGTTTTCCGATTGCTCGGATTTAAGCGTCCGCGAATTCGCAGACAAGGGCGGCGAACGCTTTTGTTGTGTCTATATTGACAATCTTGCGGACAGAGGCTATATTTCGGGCTCCGTAATACTGCCCGTAATAAACAATGCGTCGGAAAAGAGCGTACCGGAGCGCATATCGAGCGCGGATGTAAAGCTCTGCGAAAGCACGGACGGCGCGATATCCGCTCTGCTCGACGGAAACGCGGTCATACTGCGGCAAAAGGACGGCACGGCGTATACCGCCGCCGCAAGAAGTGAGGAATTCCGCAGTATCGAAAACGCGGGAGTGGAGGAGGTTGTCAGAGGCCCGCACGACAGCTTCATAGAGGATGCCGCGACGAATGTCTCTCTTGTTCGCAGAAGACTCAAAAGTCCGCTTCTCAAATGTGTGCCGATGCGCGCGGGCAGTCTTTCTCACACGAAGGTCTTTATAATGTATGTGGAGGGCGTTGCCGATGCCGATGTAATTGCCGAGCTCAAGCGCAGAATAGAAAACTGCGAGCTCGAAACACTGCACGACAGCGGAACTCTCGAAATGGCGATACTTGACGGCAGATTCAGCATTTTCCCCGTCATAGCGAACACCGAGCGCCCGGACAAGGCGGCGGCAAAGCTCTCGGAGGGCAGAGTTGCGGTGTTTGTGGACGGCAGTCCCGTCGTGCTCACCGTTCCCGAGCTGTATATCGAAACCCTGCAAAGCGCCGACGACTATTCAAAGTCGCCGCAATACGCAACCTTTGCGAGAATTCTGCGCTTTGCGGCGGTGATGTGCTCACTGCTTTTGCCTGCCGTATATCTTGCGATGCTCGAATATCATCAGACGATGATACCGAAGCGCCTGCTCGAAACTCTTGCCGCGCAAAGAGAGAGCGTCCCGTACAGTGTATTCGCGGAGCTTTTTATTATGCTTGCGGTTTTCGATGTAATACGGGAAGTCGGACAGCGAATGCCGCGCGCGATGGGCTCAGTTGTCAGCATCGTTGCGGGAATAGTGCTCGGCGACGCCGCGATGACGGCGGGACTTGTCGGCGCGCCGACTTTAATGGTAGTCGCTTTTTGCGCGACCTGCGCCTATGTTTCTCCGCCCGTTACCTGGACGAATATTTTGCTCAAATTTCCGCTTGTGATTTTAGCGCAGCTCGGCGGGCTTGTCGGCGTTGCGTTCGGATTTTTCGTGCTGTGCGTGTTTCTTGCGGGCAAATGCTCTTTCGGCGTGCCGTATCTTTCTCCCGTCGCACCGTTTGTCGGCTCGGGAATCAAGGACACGATAGTAAAATTCAAAGGAGGCGTGCAGAATTAAAAAGCAGAAATACAGCTTTATACCGTATATACTTGCGCTTGTCGCGGCGTTGTGCGTTCTGCCTTTTTTGTCGTCGCGACCGCGATACAATGTGGACAGTATGCGCTTTAGCTCCGCGCTTGCGCTCGACCGCTACGGCGACGAGTATGTTTTAACCGCGTATTCGGGAGACGGCGTTTTGTCGGAGGGCAGAGGAAAAAGCATTTCGGAGGCGTTCGCGTCCGCGTCGGAAAAAAGCGGCGGCAATCTGTTTTACGGAACGGCGGAGGCGTTTTTTATCGGCTCCGGCGCAAGCGGAAAGAAAGAGCTTGCCGAGCTTGCGGAGTACGCCCTGTCCGATTCGGACATCAGGCTTTCCGTTCCCGTGGCTCTGTGCCCGTGCGCGGCGGTAAAGGCGTATTCCGAGGAGCTTGTAACGGAGCTTTCGGAGCACAGTGAAACGCCGCTTTCGGCATTGATTGAGAGCGTGCTTGCGAAATATTCAAAGAAAAAGCCGTCGGAGTTCAATATCGGCGAAAGGGAGCTTGCGAAGTGAATTACAAAATCAGCGAAAGTGAGCTTTTCTGCGCGGCGGCGGTGATGCTTTACGGGAGCTTTGCATCGACAAAATACGCGCTTTCCGCCGGAACGCTTGCGATACCTCTGTCACTGCTTTCTGCGGCGGTCGAGCTTGTCGCGATATTCATAATAAGCGTGTTGCCGCCGCTTTCCGGAAAGCTCGGATTGCTTGCTCTTGTTCCCGTGCCGCTTTGCTCGTGGGTACTTTATTCTGCGTCGGGCGACGCGGTGAAATACTGCTTTCCTTATCTTGCAAAAAGCGTGCTTTTTGCAGGCGCTCTCTTCTGTGCGCTTTACCTTGCGGCAAAGGGAGCGGGAGTGTTCGGCAGAATGGGAATTCTGATATTCATATCGGGAGCGATTTCCCTTGTGTTTCTCGCGGCGATATATTCAAAAGGACTCGATTTTTCGCGGCTTATGTGCGGATTTTCCGACAAGAGCGGAATTTTGAAAATGGCGCTTTTGCCGCTTGTCGAGGTGTATATACTCTATCTTTTCAAGGGGTATTTTTACTGCGCCGAAAAAGACCGCAGCGCAAAGCCGCCTAAAGAAAAAAAGCTCCCCGAGAGGGAGCTTGGCAAAAGATATTTCCGCACTCTTGTCAGCGCATGGCTCTGCGGAAACGGAGTATCGCTTGCCGTCACGGTGTTTTTGCTTTCTCTTGCCGACAGCTCGGTATATGCCCACGCCGAAAATGCGGTATTCTTCGGGGCAAGACTTCTTGCCGGAGCGGATATTTCGCCGTTTATTTTTGTGTGGGTGTTCACCGTCACGCTTTACAGATGCGCCGCGTCGTTCTGCGCCGCGTATCTTGCGCTTTCGCGAAAGTAAAATAAAAGCGGCTTTGCGTTTTGCAAAGCCGCTTTTGACTTATTGCTAATTGGAGCTCGGAATATGCGCCGCCACGGACGAAACGAAGTTTGACATCGGCATAGTCTGCAAGGTCACCTTGCCGGGGCCGGTGATTACCGTGTTGAAAAATCCCTCGCCGCCGAAGAACTTGTTTTTAAGTCCCTTTACCGTCTGAATATCGAGCTTGCAGCTTTCGTCCATAAAAGCGGTATATCCCGTATCGACTATAAGCTGTTCGCCGGCGGCAAGCTCGTATTCCACCGCCGAGCCGTCTATTTCAAAGAAAGCGAGTCCGCTTCCCGAAATTTTCTGCATAATAAATCCTTCGCCGCCGAAGAAGCCCGCGCCGAGCTTTTTCTGGAAGAATACCGAGAGCTCAACACCGGAAGTAGCGGCAAGGAACGCCGATTTTTGCGCGATAACCGGACGGTCGGGAGTAATCTCCACAGCGCGGATTGCGCCGGGAAAGCTCGAGGCAAACGAAATCATTCCGTCGCCGTCTTTTGCCGTATATATGTTCTGGAATATGCTCTCTCCCGAGAATATGTGACCTATTGCTTTGCCGAAACCGCCCGCATTTGTCTTCATTTCCATATTGGGCGACATCCAGGTCATAGAGCCTTTTTCGGTAATCATCGATTCTCCGCTTTTAAGATAGCAGGTGACGACCGGCATGGGTTCTCCGATAATTTTGTATTCCATAAAGAGTTCCTCCCGATAAATTGTTTATATGTTAAGTTTATACAATGCCGTCTTTTTTGTCAAGTGCAATATTTGCCTTTTTCAGCTCGGCAAAGCGGCTGTGCCTGAAATAGTAGACAAAGAGCGCCGCAACCGTCACCGCCCACGAAACGGGATAGCATATACTTACCGAAAGCAGAGTGCTCCACACGCGGAACACGGTAAGCACCCATACAACTCTCAAAAGGCATACGCCGAGGGCTATGATGATAACGGGTTTTACGGCGTCTCCGACACCGCGCAGAGCGCCGGAAAAAATCTCGATGAGAGTCCACAGAATATAAAACGGGACGAAGAAGAGAATAATCCAATAAGTTGTATCGACAACCGCCGTGTCGTTCGTAAATATCCGCAGAAGTTGTTTTGCAAATATGATTATAACGGAGCTGAGCGTGACCGTCAGCGAACAGAATATGGCAAAAGAGGATTTAACCGATTTTTTCACTCTGTCAAAAAGACCGGCACCGTAATTCTGCCCCACAAAATTCGTGAGCGCCGTGCCGAAAGCCGCCGAGCTTGCCCAATACACGCCGTCAATCTTGCCGCTCATTGACCACGACGCGACGACGACCGTTCCGAGAGAGTTTACCGCAACCTGCAATATCATGTTGGAAAGACCGTACATCGCGCTTTGCGCGCCGGCGGGAACGCCGATTCTGAGCATATTGCCGAGAACGACCGTGTCGATGCCGAGTTTTTTCATTTCGAGACGGTGCTCCTTTGCAAAAAGGAGCTTTATCAGTATGCAGACCGCACTTATCGCCTGCGCGATTACCGTGGCAACGGCGGCGCCGGCGACGCCCATATTGAGAGTTTTTACGAAGAATAAGTCAAGCGCAATATTTGTAATACAGCTTACCGCAAGATAAACAGACGGGCTTTTCGAGTCTCCGAGCGCGCGCAGTATTCCGGAGCCCATGTTGTAGAGCAGAACAAATACGCAACCCGAAAAATAAATCTGCGTGTATATAACGGCACCGTCAAAGGTGTCCGCGGGCGTTTTCATAAGTCTCAGAATGAACGGCGCGAGCAAGGTGACGAGAAATCCCATGACAACGCCGACAATAAAGCAGAAGCTTATTGAGGTGTGAATGTCTTTATCGACCATTTTGCCGTTTTTTGCTCCGAAATGCTGGGCGATTACCACACCGGCGCCGCCCGAGAGGGCGATGAAGAAGCCGAGCAGAAGATTTATAAGCGTAGCGGGGCTTCCGCCTACTGCGGCGAGAGCTTCCGTGCCGACATATTTGCTGACGATGATAGCGTCGGCGGCGTTATAGAGCTGCTGAAGAAGCGAGCC
The DNA here is from genome assembly GCA_045627885.1 of Eubacteriales bacterium. GTDB lineage: Bacteria > Bacillota > Clostridia > Oscillospirales > CAG-272 > CALCTE01. Next base: position 590 of record JAZQOM010000038.1, on the reverse strand, counting down.
CGCGACAATCGGCAAAAAGTAGAGCACAAGTTTTTTCCAAATAACGCCCTGCGTCAGGTCGTTTCTGTCCGAACGAGACAATTTGCCCGCCTCCTTTCAGTGTGATAATAAAAGCATATCACCTATTGTGTAGATTTACAATAGGAAAAGGGAAAGTTTTCGACAACACGGCACTCGAGAAACGCCGCATTACTTTGTTCCCGAAGGACGGTCTTCACTCGGACTTACGAGTGTGCAGGGGCGACTATCAGTCGCCCGCATTGTAAAAAATCCCACCGCGGAAAAATATCAAAAAACGGGAAGCCGATAGCTTCCCCTACAATCACGCAACAATCGCACCAATAAATTTCAACACCGTATACAATAAAACCGTTTTTGCAACGCAAAAACATACCGCATCTTTTCACTTTTCTCTCTTCACTAAAAAAGCGGCGGGTTTTCCCCGCCGCTCAGAGCACTGACAAACTCGTTCTACCGGCAATAAGTACATTTTTATAAAAAAGATTTTATGTAAACTGTAAAAATTAAACACAGGTTCAAAAAAGAGGAATGACGGGCTTTATAAGCCCGTCATTATTGCCTTTTTCCGT
>JAZQOM010000037.1:0-9734 GCA_045627885.1 Eubacteriales bacterium | reverse complement strand
CCTTATGAGGACGGGATAAAGCTCGTATACCGCGCGGGACTTTTGTCTGTGAAGCGGACGGAGATTTTTGTTCCGATGAAGCTCACAGGAGAACGCGCAGGGAATTCAAAAGCGCAAGAATGAGCATACCGACATCGGCGGAAAGTCAACAGCTTGACAGGAAATTCTTTGCGGTATAGAATGGGAGAGAGGTGATTATATGAAATATATGTTTGCGTCCGACATACACGGCTCGGCGCTTTATTGCGAAAAGCTCATTTCCGCGTACGGCGCGGAAAAGCCGGACAAGCTCTTTTTGCTCGGCGACCTTTTGTATCACGGGCCGAGAAATCCGCTTCCCGACGGCTATGAGCCGAAAAAGGTGTATGAGCTTCTCAACTCGATATCCGAAAATATAATCGCCGTCCGCGGCAACTGCGATGCCGAGGTAGACCAAATGGTTCTTACTTTTCCCATTATGGCGGATTGTGCATTGGCACAGCTCGGCGGCGCTACCGCTTACATCACTCACGGGCATCTCGAAGCTCCGCAGGGCGTAAAGCTTGTGATAAGCGGGCATACGCATATTCAAAGGTGCGAAGATGAAAACGGCGTTTTGTATCTTAATCCGGGCTCTGTATCAATGCCCAAAAAAGACACAAAGCGAGCGTATATGATTTACGAGGACGGAATGTTTTTGTGGAAAGACCTTGACGGAAAGACATTTATGACAAAGAAAATATGAGAAAAAACAGCCGATTTTCGGCTGCTTCGGACAGATGATAAACTTGTATGACCGACAGTCAATAAGCATAAAGAGAATCCGGCGTTATAACTATATGTTTATCAAGAAAATTCACCAAATCCTGAAATAAAAGACATATAAGGCGTGAAGACGGGCAAAACTGCCCGTCTTCACCCGTCTTCACCTGATTTTGTCATCTGTCGTACACTCGTACGCCGACGAAGACAAAATCGAACAATCAGTCTGCGTTTCTCATCGTACGCTTTTTCTATTTTACCTCCGGCGTTGAGTCGAGCATATTGTCGATGAATATGCCGAAGCCTTTTGTGGGGTCACTCACCATAACATGAGTTACCGCGCCGACGAGCTTTCCGTTTTGAATTATCGGAGAGCCGCTCATTCCCTGAACTATGCCGCCGGTTATGCCGATAAGCTCTTTATCCGTAATCTTTATTATAAAGTTTTTCGACTTATCGGACTCCGAAGCTATCTTTACTATCTCCGCATCAAAACGACGCGGCCCGCTTTCGTCCACCGTCGAGACTATTTCGGCTTTCCCGACATGAACATCGCGCCTTGTACCGACCTTTATAAGCTCTCTGCTTTCGTAAAATTGCTTTTCGAAGCTGCCGTAGAGTCCCGTAGGCGTGTTGCTTATAAGCGAGCCCGTGCGCGTCGAAGAAAAGCTACCTTTCAGCTCTCCGGGAGCATCGGGCTTTCCTTTTTCGGTATCATTTACCGATATAAGCACAGAGCTTCCGCGAGAAAGCGGCATCAGCACGCCCGTATCGGAATCGCTTATGCCGTGCCCCAAGCTTGCAAAAATGCCGTCTTTCGTGACATAGGAAACCGTGCCTATCCCGGCTGTACTGTCGCGTATCCACATACCGGCTTTGTATTCGCCGTCACTTTTTTCCGGAATAAGAGACGCGGTTTTAACCGTTCCCGCTCTCGTATATGTCACGGATAAGCTCTTTCCGCCCGAGCTTTGCAGAGCGCCGCGGACTTCCTCCACCGTGAATACATCCTTGCCGTCGATTTTTGTTATGATATCTCCCGGCTTAAGCCCCGCTTTTTCGGCGGGACTTTTTTTTGACTCCGACGAAACAGATACCACTATAACTCCGCCCGTGTGCAGCTTTACGCCTATCGCATCACCGCCGAGATAGACCTCCGAAGCCGAAAGTCTTTTTACATTTATTTCTTTTAACGGTACTCCGAGAACGGATACCTCTGCCGTGTCCTTTCCGCTGTCGTGTATTTTCACGATTCCGAAATCTCCGCTTTCATCCGCACTCACCGTTACCGTATCGGGTACCGCAATATCGCAGATTCCCGCCGCCGCCACAAAAGAAAGCGCCAAGGCGAGAAATAAAACGCAGATATACGGAACCGCCTTTCCGTTTTTTATCATAAGAAATGCCCCCGAACAATAATATTGTTTTTATGCCGTTGCTATTCATTTTTTCCGACGAAGTTATTATCTGTTTTTTTTCGCTTTGAATACGCATAAATTTTTAACAGTGGCGAATATGAAATATAATATGAAATAAATCGTCAAATAACGATGTTGCACAAAAAATAAGGAAAAAATTTGTATATATTGTTTAATCTCTTAATATGCGCTATGTATTGACAATAAGCAAGGATTTCTGTATAATGACAATAGCAAAATAGGAGTATTTTGTACTAAACCAGCAAACGAAAGGGAACACTATGAAAACAGCACTCAAAAGAGTTATGGCACTTGTCATGGCTGTATTGCTTATTGCGTCTGTATGCGTTTTTACCGCGATGGCTGCCGAGGAAATTTCGGTATCGACCGCGGCACAGCTCATTGACGCGATAACCAATCATAAGGGCGCGCAGATAAAGCTTACTGCGGATATCGTCCTGAACGAAGGCGTGACATTTGCTTATGATGAAGCTAATGCACTCATCACGGTAACAGGCAAAACGGGAGATATTGCTTCCGTAGCGACGGGAGAGGGCGGAAGCACGGCAGGCGAGGAAATCGCAGGCTCACTCAGCTCACTCAACAAATGGAATCCTCTTGCAGACCTCAACGGATGCACAATCAACGGCGACGGACATAAGATTGTCGGTCTTGTTATTGTTCCGGCGTCAAAGGCTCCTGCAAGCTTTGTTGCTACGCTCAAAAAAGATGAGTCGATAAAGAATCTCACATTCGAAAACGCACTCGTTATTTCAAACGCCACCACATATACCGCTCTTGCGGTAGGCAATTCGTACGGTACGGTACAGAATGTCAAGGCAACGGGTGCCGTGGTATTTGCATACAATATGGTAAATTACCACTGTGTAGGCGGACTTATAAGAACCACCACAAGCACGGTCGATGATACGGCAAAGACGGAGCTTTTCTGCCCCGTAGTTGATTCTTGCTCGTTCGACGGTGTAGTTCTCGGCTCCGGCGCGACCAATGTAACCGTCGGCGGCGTTGTGGCACAGTGCAAGGGCGGCCGCATCACCAACTGCGCAAACTACGGATATGTCAAGAGTATTTCCGGCACCACGCATTCCGCAGGCGGTGTTGTAGGTATTCTCGAGCCCACAAACGGTAAAGCAAAGGCGGGCGACAACGGTGCTCCCTTCAACGCATATATCGAAAACTGCGCAAACTACGGTAAGGTATCCTCGCTCACGGCGAACAGAGCCGGCGGCGTTCTCGGCTTTGCGGATGTTTCGTGGTCTGCAAACGAAGATGTTATTATACATAATGTATATAACGCAGGCGATGTCGTAAACGGCAAGGGAGTTATTGCAAGAACCTCCACTTTGGGTGAAGGTGCGAAAATCAAGTCCGCATCCGTTACATACGCATTTACGGACAGCGCAAAGGCGCTCGAAACCGGAGCTTGCGAGGCCGTATTCACGGTTAAGTCGATGGCAAAGGGCGATACGGACAAAATACTCAGCTTCCTCAACGACGGCGCAACCGCTTACGAGGGACTCAAAAAATGGGAAAAGAAAGACGGCGTATGCGTTCTCACAGAAGACGCGGCAGAGTACAACGACAAATTCGCTCCCAAGGATTTTGTCGTACAGCTTAAAGTCTTAAGTGCAAAGGTGCTGAACGAAAGAGAAATAGAGCTCACATTCTCCGAGCAGGCAAATCTTGTAACTCCTTCTTCCGATATATATATAGCGGTAAGATACACAAACAAGGATTTTCAGCTCCAGAGAGACTCCGGTACAAATACTCCTTTACAGTGGGCCATGACACTCAGAATGAACGGCTCCAATAAAGGTATAGCTACTTATTCCGCGGCAAATACGAAATCGCTTGCCGATGTTCTTGCACTCAAGGACTACGAGGATAAAGGCTATTACATCTACTTCTGTATCGAAGGTAAGGCGTCATCCTCACTTCCCACGCAGCAGAAGGGATTTGTCGACCATATCCAGACAAAGAAAAAAGATATGCTTGTCGCAAACAGACCTAACGACAATGCAATCAACGACGGCGCATATATTGCAATAGAAGATGCGGCAAATGCGACTATTCCGTTCACCAAGGCGACAGACCTTCCCCCCGTTGAGGTGGAGAAGCCCGACCTTACACCCACAGAGGGCGGCATCACGATTGATTCCGCAAAGGTCATCGACGAAAGCCACATCGAGCTCACATTTTCCGAGGCTGTAAAGCTTACCGGAAATGTTTACGCCGCAATTCGTTACACGAACAATGTACTCGCACTTCAGAGAAGCACCGACAGCAAGCCTTTGCAGTTCGAAGGCAGCCTCACATTCGACGGAACGAAGAAAGTAGTGTTCGAGTATACAGGCTCTACTCCTCTTGTTGATGTTATCAACTTGAAGGACTATGAGAGCAAGGGCTATTTCGTGCTCTTCTGCATCGAGGGCAAGCCGATTACCGCAGGAGCAAGCGGTGAAGTCGGATTTATCGACAACATCACATCGCTTGACGGCAGCAAGATGCTCTCAGCAAACAAGAAGGACACCGTTTCAAACGGTAACTACGACGGCTACTATGTAGAGCTTGAAGATACCGAAAACGCAACAAAAGAAGCGGCAGGACCTTCACTTGAACCCACAGAGGGCGGCATTACGATTCTTTCCGCAAAAGCGATTGACGAAACTCATATCGAGGTAACCTTCTCCGAACCCGTTGTAAAAGTATCAAACTTCTTCTGCGCTATCCGTTACACGGATAAGAACCTTGCTTTGCAGAAGGACAGCTCGGGTTCCAACCTCCAGTGGGACGCAGAGCTCAAGATAAACGGAAACAAGGGAACATTCGAGTATAAGAAGAATCTTTACGGCATCCTCACAAAGCAGGGATATGAAGAGAGCGGATATCGCGTATATTTCTGCATTGAAGGACTTCCCGACAAAAATATAACAGACCCCCAGATAGGCTATGTTGATAATATTCAGAGCAAAGACCGCTCCAACAGACTTGCCGCAAACAGGTCAAAGCCCGACGGAATCTACGATGACTATTTTGTAGTTGTAGAGGATGTCGAAAAGGCAAAGCCGGAGAATCCTCCGAAGCTTGCGCCCGAGGACGGCCCCATCAATATCACATCAGCAAAGATTCTCAACTCAAGAGAAATTGAACTCACATTTGACGATGAAGTATATATGCTGGGCAACTCATACAACTGCCTGCGTTATACAAATGACAAGTATCAGGTTCAGAAGGACAACAAGGACAAATATCTCCAGTGGAACGGCACGCTCACTCTCAACGGCTCGCACAAGGGTATATTCACACTTGTTCCGGACAGCGAAAGGTCAATGGCTGATATCGTTTCCATGAAGGGATACACAGACAAGGGCTACAAGCTTTACTTCTGCATCGAAGGACTTCCCGGCACGGACACCGAATATGTCGGCTATATCGACAACCTTATCGGCACGACCGGCGACAAGATGGTTAAGGCGAATAAGGAAGACACAAACGGTATTTACGACGGCATCTATGTTACCGTATCGGATACACAGAACGCTACAATTAAGTATAAGAAGCCCACACCGCTTCCCGAAGGACATATTCCGAACAAACCGATTAATCCCGAAGTTCTCAAAACTCCGGATAACGGCGTAAAGGTTCTCTCCTGCGAAGTGGTAAACAGCGGACAGATTAAGATTACATTCTCCGAAAAAGTTACAAGCAAGGGCTCGGTATATGCGGCTATCCGTTACACCGACGCAAAGCTCGCGCTTCAGAGAGACGATACAAAGACACCTCCGCAGCTCCAGTGGGGCGGCACGCTCAGCTTAGACGGCTCCAATGTCGGATACTGGTCACCGAACTTAGGCTACGACCTCAACTCCGTGCTCAAGATGACCGGCTACAAGAACAAGGGCTATTATGTATTCTTCTGCATTGAGGGACTTCCCAATGCGGCAATCAAGTCTCCCAAGAAGGGCTATATCGACACAATCGTCGGCAAGAGCGGAAAACTTCTCGGAGCAAACAGACCTAACGACAACGCAGTATACGACGGCTTGTTCATTCAGATTACAAAGACCGAGAACGCAACAAAGCCGTTCCGCCTCCCGATGAAGAATATTCCTTATGTAGAGCTTCTTTCGGTTAAGGCTGTAAATGCGGCACAGCTTGAGCTCACATTCTCAGAGCCTGTTGTAAAGCAGTCCAACGCATATATGGCTATCCGTTACACCAACGACTATAAGCAGGTTGTAAGGGAAGGCGATACAGTTCTGCAGTTTGCCGGCAACGCTACATTCAACGGAACCGAAAAGGTATTGTGGACTTGCAACCAGGGCGTCCTTTATGACATCCTCACGATGAAGGACCATGAGAATAGCGGATATCACCTCTACTTCTGTATCGAAGGTATGCCCGGCGGCGTATCACAGGAGATTGGCTATATTGACAATATCACATCCGAAGACGGCAAAAAGCTTTTGCTCTGCACACCCGAGAGGGCAAACCTGAACGGTAACTACGACGGACTTTATGTGACCATCGAGGATATCGAAAAGGCTGAGAGCAACGGCGAATCCGGAACGGTTGAGGGTATATTCGTTGATGAGATTAAGGCTATTGACGATTATTCACTCCAGCTCACCTTCTCCGATAATGTATATCTTGTCGGCGCAGGTACGGCTTTGTCACAGTACATTCCCGTTGTTGCTTCTGTAAGATTCGTAAATCCCAAGAATTACGAAACGATAAAGGCAAACAATACGGTTATGGAATTTGCCGCAGATTTCAGCATTGATGACGGCACAAATGTAGGCTTGTTCGAGCTCAGAAGCAAGCAGTACACAATAAGAGACCTCTTCGGAAAAGTCGGCTTTGACGATGTTGCCGCTCTCAAGGACGCGATAGTTGTTCTTGCACTCGAGGGCACCGAAGACTATGATACGATAATTCTTCCTCTCAAGGGCTATGTAGATAACATCCAGAACGAAGACGGTACGAAGATGCTTGTCGCTATGAAGAGCGCGATAAACGGCATTGACGACTGCTGGATTGCTACACTTGATGATATCACATTCCCGAAGAAGGAAGACGGCGATGCTATTGCCAAGTATATCGATACCGAGAATATGACCAACAAAGAGAGAGAGACCTACAACGCACTCACGGAAGAGGAGCGCAAGGCTAAGCTCGATGAGGTTGCGGCACTTCTCGAAAAGGTAAAGGTCGGAGAGCTTTCCGCGGACGGAAAGTCTGCATTCGATAAAGTTCTGAAGAAGAACGGCGTATCCGCAAAAGACCTCAAGGCATACTATATCGGTACAGACGGAAGCATCGACCTCGGCGGATTCCCCGTAACGCTCAAGTACGATGTATCCGAAATGGAATTCGATGTAAACGACAAGATTTATGTTTACCGCGTAAATGACGACGGCACTGTTACAAAGCTTGACAGAACAACCGCATCGGTTGCAGACGGAAAGATAAAGAATGTCAAGTTTATGACAGATAAGGTATCAGATTTCGTTATAACGAATAAAGACCTTGATGTCGCCAGCGGAAGCGGAATTCTTCCCTGGATACTCGGCGGCGCCGGTGTCATAGTTATTGCCGCGGCGATAATCGCAATAATCCTCGGCAAAAAGAAAAAGGAAAAGAAAAACTGAATTAAGTAAAAAGCAATAAAAAAGAAAGCGGCTTGGGGCACCCTCCGTAAGGAAGGTGCCCCAATTTTTGTTCCGGGTTTGGGGGCTCCCAAAAATGTGAAATGGGGACCGTTTCGCGATGCTTGCGAGTGAAATGCAATCTCCGATGGCGTTCACCAAGGCAACAAAAAATACCTTCTCCGCAAAACCGGAAAAGGCATCAAATATCTCACATCGCATCGCACAGCTTCGGAAAACAGAAAAATGTCGTATGTTCAGATACACATGGATATACTATCCCTTCTGTGATCCGACTCCGTACGGCGCTTGGAAGTTTTTCAGCCCTTTCGGGTCCTGTTTCGCTTACACGATTGTAAGTCAGCAATATTTCGTTGTGAGTATATTATATCAGCTGAAAACAGAATTGCAATACCCCTGAAGACGTGGTGGTGCTTGTAGGCACCACTATAATTTTCTTAGTTGGTGACAAATCAAATGTTTATGTTATAATACAGTCATTAGGCATATAAATCTGAATTTCTTCCTGTAAAGCTTAGAGCAAGATATTTTATTTTTTGGGAGGTACGATATGATAGATACTTTGCTTGAGAGCCTAAACGACCGAATCATACGCGGTGAACCGCTTCCCGAAAGTGAGATACAGTCAGCCAGCAAAACATTTCTTGATCATGCTATTCCTTTTAACGGGCACGGTTTTGAAAACAATCCGCTTCGCTCTGTATACTGGCATGTTTCCGCCGAAAATGGCAAATACCCACGCAATTTCATGGGTGTTCTTCCGAAAACCGCGATTTTTGCAAATAACTTTCTTGAACTTGAAACATTACGTTTCCTGCGCTTGTATTCACGCGACAAGCGTGTTGATGAAATGTGCAGTGTCACACTTGACAGACTTTCTCACGCCTGCATAGGTCATTTCTGCGATACGGGTGAATGCATCGGTGCATCCATATCAGCGCTTCGCTTTCTCTCGGCAGTAAAGCCTGACAGCGATGAAACCAATCATATAACGGATAAGCTTATTACATACTACAACTCTCATCCACGAGGAATGGCAGCATATACCAGAAATTTTCCGCGTTTTTATGTATTTCTTGCCCTCAGCGATGTTCAAAGCGATGATGCAAAGGCTTTTTTAACCGAGAATACAGATTTCATGAAGACTATGCTAACACGCGGCAGTCTTACCGGTCCTGCTAAGCAGGATACATACAACGTCCGTCTTTTGTATATCATTCGAAACGCACTTTCAAAAGTCGATGGCTATGCTTATGTCAGAGAAAATCCCGTCTATATCCGCGAGGACGGAAGATGCGTCTGCAACATATAAATTCTTACAAATTATCGTTTATCTATCCCTATCCTCTATAATCCCTGATATTTCAAGGAAAATCGCGGTTTTAACGCTCCGTCTTCGACTGCTTTCCCTTGTTTTTGCCCTTATCCGGCAAAACAAGGGAAAGCTTTTCTTTTTTACTCGCCGACCACTTTGTCAAGCAGTCTTGCGGAGGAGCGTTTTGCTTCCTTTGTCGCGTGTGCGTAGATATTCATCGTGGTACTCACATCCGCATGTCCCAGCAGCTCCTGAACGTCCTTCGGCTGTGCGCCGCTTCTGAGCAGGTTGCTCGTAAACGTGTGTCTGAGTGTGTGAAAATGGAAGTCCTCAAGCCCCGGAACCTTCTCCTGCGCCGTCCTGCACATGAGGCTGACCGTGTTTGCAGATTCGTAAGCCCCGTCGGGTCGGAGACACACGAAGGAGAGTTCCTTGTAGTCCTCCGGCACTTCTTCCCCCATCCCCAGCGTGTACAGCTCGTAGTAGCTGCGGCCTTTCTCCTGTACCTCTTTGCAGTAGTTCAAGCTGTAAAGCTCTCCGTATTTGAAGCGGTTTAAGTGCTGTTCCTTT
>JAZQOM010000036.1:0-3815 GCA_045627885.1 Eubacteriales bacterium | reverse complement strand
TAGAGCTTGTCTGCCAACGGCAATCATCCTGCATATGTTGATGGATACCTTGCCGGCACTGTACCAAAGAAATGTAGTACCGCTCTGGTCCGTCGAGCTTTGGGCTGCTTTGTGGACTGCAATTATCGTCTTCATTGCCGTAAAGCTTTACAGAAGAATGAATGTATCTTCTTCTACTGAGAGCATATTGTGAGATGAATTTCGGTTTTTTTACTAACAATGTACCGTATTATAAGTCAACGCTCAGAGGTTTTCCCTCTGAGTGTTTTCTATGTGTCCTGTCATTCCGGCTGAATATAAAGTCGAAGGGAGAGTACTTCCTTACGAAGCCTCTCCCTTGTCCGCTTTCTTTTTTTGCACTTTGCTTTTATTGCTTTGCATCGGCATTTCCGCAAAACGCTTATTTTCCCTCGGTCAAATAAGCCTTCGGGTCAACGCTTTCGTTTTCAAAGCATACCTCAAAGTGAAGATGTGGCTCTTGCGCGCTTTCGGCAAGCGCCGTTGTGCCGACTTTTCCTATAACATCACCTGCGGCGATGCTTGCGCCTGCGACAACAGTTGACGGAATGTCATCGTCGAGATTCTTATATACGGATATAAGTCCGTCGCCGTGGTCAATTTCGACCACCTTGCCCATAAGAGCGTCATCGTACACGCTCTTTACCGTTCCGGAGGCAAAGGCAAGCACATTTGTTCCTGCGGCTGCTTCGATGTCGACTCCATTGTGCACACGGTAGTCCTTCATGGTTTCGGAGAACACTATTGCTTTGTTGTCGAATTCTCCCATATTGCCGCTTACGGGCATAACATAGGTTTTGTAGCTTTTTCCGTCTGCTGCGGCTTGCTTGCCGTTTGAATCGGGTAAGTCAGTGCTTGTCGGAGTATCCGCGATATCCGTTACCTTTGCGGAAGCTTTTTGACTTGCTTCGGATAATTTCTTTTCGGCAAGCTCGGGATTTGCTCTTGCCGTATCGTTTTTTTCTGACTTTTCCGCTTTTGCGACTTTTTGCGTATCATCGGTTACGCCGTCCGCCTTTACATCCACGACGGATGTCTTTTCACCGTCTTTGATTTTTTTGAGTTTTGCGTTGTTGACCACATTGATAGTCATTGCCGACAGAACACACGCGGCAAGGACTATGTAGAGTCCCGCACCCGCTATTTTCTTCTTTTCGGTCTTTTTCATATCGGAGTAAAACCGCCTTTCTTTTGATTGCAAGAGTATTTTTGCCGTAAAATTCCGATATATGCACAAAATACGCAAATTTTTTCTCGGTAAAGCTATTGACATTCACCACAATATACTGTAGAATATACAATGATAGCTTATATATAAGCGTTTATATAGATATAGCAGTGACAAAAAGCTGCAAGGCGCTCCTATGGGACGCACGGAATCAATTTTATTTTTGAAATATAGATATAGATTTTTATAGGGATAGTTTTATATTTTTGAGATAAATATCGTGTTGTTATACGGGCGTTTTGCGGCAGGACCGGTTATATCGGTCTTGCCTTTTTTGCTTTATATTTATATTTTCGCCTGTTTATTATCAATATTTAATAAGGAGGTAAAAACATGGGCATTTATGCTTTGAAAATTCTCCCTGATGACAGTGTAGGGATAATTATTCTCGCGGGCATAGCCGTAGTATTGCTTTTTATCGGCATAGTAATCGGCAACGCCATTCGCAAAAAGACTGCGGAAAAGCTCATCGGCTCTGCAGAAGAAGAAGCGCAGAAAATCATTAACGACGCGCAGAAAATTACCGAAACAAAGAAAAAAGAAGCTCTCCTTGAAGCTAAAGAGGAGATAATCAAGAACAGAAACGAAGCGGAAAAAGAGATAAAGGAAAGGCGCAACGAGATAACGCGTATGGAAAGACGCGTTATTCAAAAGGAAGAAAACATCGACCGCAAGACCGAAAATCTCGAAAAGAAAGAAGAACTCATCGAAAATAAGTTAAAGGAATGCGACAAAATCAAAGAAGAAGTGGAAAAGCTCAAGCAGAGCCAGTTCGCGCTTTTGCAGGAGATTTCCGGCTTTACCGCGGAGCAGGCAAAGGCACAGCTTCTTTCTCAGCTTGAGACGGAAATCCGTCACGAGCAGGCTCTCAAGATTCAGGAAATAGAGCAGGAATACAAGGACAGCGCCGACGAAAAGGCGAAGGACATACTTGCCGTTGCCATTCAGAGATGCGCCGCCGACTATGTTGCAGAAGCAACCGTATCGGTAGTTGCACTTCCCAATGACGATATGAAGGGCAGAATCATCGGCAGAGAGGGCAGAAACATCAGAGCCATCGAGACTTTGACGGGCGTTGACCTCATCATAGACGATACTCCCGAGACGATAACGATTTCGAGCTTCAATCCCGTAAGAAGGGAAATTGCAAGACTTTCGCTTGAAAAACTCATAACCGACGGCAGAATTCATCCCGCAAGAATTGAAGAAACCGTTGCAAAAGCGAGAAAAGAAGTTGACGCCGTTATTAAGCAGGAGGGCGAACGCGCCGCTCTTGAAACGGGCGTTCACGGCATACATCCCGAGCTTATCAAGCTGCTCGGTCGCTTAAGATACCGCACGAGCTACGGTCAGAATGTTCTCGGTCATTCGATAGAGGTTGCGTACATTTCCGGCATGATAGCAGACGAGCTCGGAGTTGACTCCGTCCTTGCAAAGAGAGCGGGACTTCTGCACGACATAGGCAAAGCTCTCAACCACGAGATAGAGGGTTCCCATGTACAGCTCGGCGTAGAGTATGCGAGAAAGTATAAGGAATCAAATGAGGTTATCCACGCGATAGAAGCTCATCACAACGATATTGAGCCGCACACCATAGTTGCCATGATAGTTCAGGCAGCCGATGCGATAAGCGCGGCACGCCCGGGCGCAAGGCGCGAGAATCTTGAAAACTACATCAAGCGTCTCGAAAAGCTCGAGGAGATATCAAACTCCTTCGGCGGCGTAGACCACAGCTTCGCAATTCAGGCGGGCAGAGAAATCAGAATTATGGTCAAGCCTGCCGATGTATCTGATGACGATATGGTCATTATGGCAAGAGATATCGCAAAGAAGATAGAAGACGAGCTTGAATATCCCGGTCAGATTAAGGTCAACCTTATAAGAGAGAGCAGAGCAGTCGAGATAGCAAAATAAGCGGAGGTATTCTGTATGAAATTTCTTGACGCGACGAAGAGAACAGTTGCGCTTACCGGAATTATTTATACCGTAATATCGCTTTTGGCGAATCTGCTTCTTTCCGCGATGGGTGAAGCGGCAAAAGCAAGCATTACCGTCGGATTGCTTTGGATACTGTTTCTGTTTTCCGCGGTATGCGCAACAGCCGCATTGATATTCAAGGCGGAAAAGCTCCATATCGCGGCACGCATAGCGATAAACTTTGTTGTATGCTATGCGGCGATGTATCTTTGCTTCTTCGTTTTGTTCTACAACACACGCGAGGGCATGAAGCAGAACGGAAATCCGTATACGCCCGGTCAGATTCTTGTCGTATCGGTTTTATTTGCAGTCGTTTATGCGATAATAATTGCGATAAAGCTGATTATTGACGCAAAGAAAAAGAAGAAAGCTAAAACGGTTCCGTATAAAAAGCAGTTTAAGGGAATGTAAAAGAATAAAAGCAAAAGGCAGTTTGCATAGCGCAAACTGCCTCAGTCTGCTGACAAAGTCAGCAGACTGACAGAGTGCTGAAAACGAAGTGATATTTTTCGTTCTTTTCTTCGTCGGCGTACAAATGTACGACAGAGGAAAAGAACGGAAAAAGGCAATAATGACGGGCTTATAAAGCCCG
>JAZQOM010000035.1:0-3300 GCA_045627885.1 Eubacteriales bacterium | reverse complement strand
TTCACGGCATCGCCCCCTTGTAACGGTATTTTCGAGAACATTTGTTCGTATATGCAATTATATCGAACATTTGTTCGCTTGTCAAGAGGGAAATGAATCGGCAAGCCGTGAATTGCGAAGGGAGATGAATCGGCAGCCGTGATTTGCGGCTGCGCCGTATGAATTTTGCCCCAGGCGACAAATGAATTGTTCGCATAGCGCACATTGCGGTATGTTTTTGCGCCGCAAAAACGATTTTATGGTATTTGGTGTAATTACTGTTGAAAATCAAGCCGCATCAGAACGCCGAAATGCGAGGCGTCAAGGAGTGCAAGCGACGGGTTTTCTTTCCGTAAATCCGAGCGTAGCACGACGAAGACAACAAAGCAGTTCGGTTGTTATCATGCGGCGTGCTCACGGGTGTAGTGACGGCAGAATATGACATCAAACATCAAATAATGACAGCTGCTCCGTCTCCGTCCGCAATATGCTTTGCGTTGCGCCCGTTGTGAGGTCGTAATACTCAAAGCTGCGCTCCGCTTTCGCGGTTATCATATTTATCGAATCGGTGGAGCTGTCTACGCCTATCCATCTGCGCTTATGCGCTTCGGCACAGCGCAAAGCCGCTCCGCTGCCCGCAAACGGGTCGAGAACTATGCTCTCCTTTTGCGTGCTCTGTCTTATAAGCAAATCGAGCATCTCCGAATTCTTCTCGGTCGGATATTCTGGATTCAACGGGTCCTTATAATCCCACACATCCTGAATCCTCTTGCCCTCATATTCGCTTGCGTATACGATAAGGCGCGGATTTCCCGACTGCGACCACTCTATTCTGCCCTCGGCATCAAGTCTGTCAAGCTCGTCGGGCGTTGTCATCCAATGTCTTCCCTCGGGCGCGCGAATTCCTCTCCACACATCTCCCGTCACGCCGCTTTTTGTCTTGCCCGGGGCGTGAAGCGGAACCGTTGCGTATTTTCTGCCGAGTCCGTCTTCTTTGTTGAACTTTTCGCTGTACTCACCCTCGGCAAGCGGTACGCGCACATCGTTCCAGATATTCTTTTGCGGATTCTTTGCGTAAAACAGCAGGGTGTCCTTTGAGCTTCCGTATGCGTCCGACGCGGAGTTGCGCGGATTTGAGCGAATTCTCGTGATATCGTTCTTAAACGACGATTCTCCGAAAATTTCGTCGCACACGAGCTTGACCGCGTGGCTGTCCTTTACCGGAATATGAACATAAGCGCTCCCGTTTTCGGACAACAGTCTGTAAACAAGCACCATTCTTTCGCGAATGAAGTTCGCGTATCCGTCAGAATCGAGCTTTGCCCTGTCCGCGCCCTCGGACATAAATCCGTTTACGGGCGGGTCGAAGTAGACAAGGTCAACCTTGCCGTCAAATTCGGGCGAAAGCGACGCAAGGGCGACAAAGCAGTCGCCTTTGAGCAAAAGCGACCTTTCTTCGGGAAAGGCGAGCTTTTTCTTGCAAAGCTCCGCGCTCTCGATTATCTCCGCGTCACTTCTTTTTCCTCTGTACGCAAGTTCCATATAAGCCTCCGTACGAATTTTTTATTCTTTATACATTGAATCGGAATACGATGACATCTCCGTCTTTTACCTCGTATTCCTTGCCCTCACTGCGCACAAGTCCCTGGTCTTTTGCCGCGGTGGTAGAGCCGACTCTTACAAGGTCTTCAAACGAAATGACCTCGGCTCTGATAAATCCCCTCTCAAAGTCGCTGTGAATTGCTCCTGCGGCTTTGGGCGCTTTGCTTCCCTTTTTGATTGTCCACGCTCTGACCTCTTTGGGCCCTGCCGTGAGAAAGCTTATAAGTCCGAGCAGAGAATAGCTTTCTTTTATCAGCTTGTCAAGTCCGCTTGTCGTGAGCCCGAGCTCCTCCAAGAACATCGCCCTCTCCTCGGGGTCAAGAGCGGCTATCTCCGCCTCTATCGCCGCGGAAATCGGAAGAATTCCCGAGCCCTCGGCTTTTGCGAAATCATATACGGCTTTGTATGTATCGAGCGTCATCGGGTCCTTAGAAACATCGGATTCCGCGATATTCGCCGCGTAAATAACCGGCTTCATCGAGAGAAGCGGTATATCCTTCATAATGAGCAGCTCGTCCTCCGTGTAGTCGAGCGCTCTCGCGCTGATGCCGCTGTTGAGCGCTTCGTTTACTCTCTGAAGCAGCTTGAGCTCCGTCTCGAGAGATTTGTCGCCCTTCATGAGCTTTTCCGTTCTGTCGATTCTCCTCGAAAGAATTTCAATATCCGAGAGTATCAGCTCATAGTTGATTATCTCAATATCTCTTTTGGGGTCTATCGTTCCCTCGACATGAGTTATATCGTCATTGACGAAGCAGCGGACGACATGAATTATCGCGTCAACCTCTCTTATGTGAGAAAGAAATTTGTTGCCGAGTCCTTCGCCGGCGGCGGCGCCCTTGACAAGTCCCGCGATATCGACGAATTCTATCACCGCGGGCGTATATTTTTCGGGATTATACATCTTTGCAAGAACATCAAGTCTTTCGTCGGGAACGGCTACGACGCCGACATTCGGCTCTATCGTGCAGAACGGATAGTTTGCGGCTTCCGCTCCGGCGTTTGTTATTGCGTTAAAAAGGGTGCTCTTGCCCACATTGGGCAACCCAACTATACCGAGTTTCATAAAAAAACCACCTTTATACATTATTCTTAAATTATATTATACTATTTTAGAGAGCTGTTTGTCAATCAAAATCGGCGTTTTTGAAACTTTTATTAAAATCTGCAAAAAAACTCTGTTATTTGCACAAAATTCGTGATAAAATATTCTTGAGGCAGGTGCCTCGGAAATCGTGAAAGGAGACTCGTTATGAAAGCAAGATTCGTCACAAGAAAGCAAAACATCACGGAAAATGAAAAAGAAATCGTGAGAAAGAAACTTGCAAAGCTTGCAAAGTTCTTCCCCGACGACACGGAGGCAACCGTGACTTTTTCCGAGCTCAAAAACGAGAAGAAGAGAGTTGAGGTCACCGTACTTTGCCGCGATACTCTGTACCGCGGGGAAATAGACGACGAAAGCTATATTTCCGCGATAGAAAAAGCGGTGAATGTAATAGAAGGACAGATAAGAAAAAACAAAACCAGACTTAAAAAGAGACTGCGCGACGGCGCGCTTGAAAAATTCGCGGAGGAGCCCGAGGAAGAACATACCGTCGTGAAAACAAAGAATTTTATCGCCGGAACGATGGACGCGGAGGAAGCCGTTATGGAGATGGAGCTTTCGTCCCACGGATTCTATGTGTTCCGCAACAACGAGACGGACAAAATAAATGTCGTTTA
>JAZQOM010000034.1:0-18684 GCA_045627885.1 Eubacteriales bacterium | reverse complement strand
TCAAAGACAGAAAAGTCGTAAAGACGGGCAAAAATGCCCGTCTTTACCTGTCTTTATCGGATTTTGTCTTCTGTCGTACGCTTGTAAGCCGACGACGACAAAATCGGACAATCACCCTGCGTTTCTCATCATCTGACAGCTTGCTGCCTTTGTCAGCAACCTGACCCCGCCGAAGAAAAAATCTTCGGCGGGGTGTTTTTTGCTTAAAAATCCGGATTTGTCAATCCAGTCTTGCCTTTAATTCCGCCCTGACTGCTTCAAGGTCGCTGCTTGTCAGAATCGGAATCAAATTATTGATTTCTTCGACGCTTTTCTCCCACCATCCGAACCTCTCCATGAGGTCAATCAGTTCATCATCAAAGCGTTTTCTTATGAGCTTTGCCGGATTTCCGGCAACAATCGTGTAAGGTTCAACATTTTTGCCTACCACACTGTCAGCGCCGATAATTGCACCGTCTCCGATATGAACACCGGGGAGAATGAGCGCATTCTGCCCAAACCATACATCGTTTCCGATAACGGTATCGCCCTTATACGGCATATCCTCCGGTTTCGGTGCCTCCATATCCCATCCTTCAAGAGTGTAGAACGGAAATGTCGATACCGCATTCATTTGATGGTTGGCATCGTTCATCATAAAATGAACGCCTGCGGCAATCTGACAAAACCTGCCGATAATCAGCTTATCTCTGCTCCACGGATAAAAATTCGTTACATGACTTTCAAATTCCGAATCCGCAATATAGGTAAAATCGCCGACTGTAATGTTAGGGTTTGAGATTGTCGGCTTTACATATATTTCGTTTTCGTATCCCGGAATCGGATGTTTTTTGCTTGGATTCGGTTTCATAATCTCTTTCTCCGCAAATTCTCCTTTGTCCGCATCATGGGCAAAACCGTTTTTATATATTCATCATCTTGCAGGCGCGGGAAACAATGTCGTCTATGTCATAGCTTTCGCTTATTTCGAGGCAGTTTATGCCGAAATCCGCGCAGTCCTTTTTGAAGTTTTTACTGCACATGACAAGGCGGTCAATGTCAATCTCGTCATTTTTGCGCGACTCTATAACGCTTGCGTGCCGCGCTATGCTCTGCCCGTTTTTGCGAATGTAGTCCTCGCTCATTACGATAAACACACAACGAATCTTTTCAAGATATTCGTCGGTAAAGCTCTGCTTCCACTCGCCCGGGATATAGCAACCCTCGACTATCATATTCTGCTCGTTTTCTATCGCCGTCTTTATCATTTCGGCGGCAAGCGGCCACAGAAAATACCGCATTTTAAGGTCGTCGTTTACGGTAAGCTCCGTCATCTTATTGCGGATAAGCCCCATTTTCAGGTGGTCGAGCGAAAGGCACGGATATTTGTATTTTTCGATGAGCTTTTGCGAAAGCAAGGTCTTGCCGACATGACTGCTTCCTCCTATCAGTATTATCATAGCCCTCTCCGTTATTTTATCATTTCGAGAAATTCGTTCTCGTCTATGACTTTTATATTCAGCTCGTGCGCCTTTGTGAGCTTTGAGCCGGCATCCTCACCCGCAAGAACGATGCTCGTCTTTTTCGACACGCTTCCCGCGCATTTGCCGCCCATATCCTCGATTATCGCGCTTGCCTGCGCTCTTGACATAGTGGGCAGTGTTCCCGTGAGAACAAAAGTCATACCCGCAAAGCGGTCGCCCGACGCCTTTATGCCGCACTTCATATTGACTCCCGCCGCCTTGAGCTTTTCAAGCATTCCGATATTTTTATCTATCGAAAAATACTCCTTTATCGTCTGCGCCGTAACCTCGCCGATATCATCGGCTTCGCATAGCTCCTCTGCGGTCGCCGCGATGAATTTATCCATCGTGCCGAATTTTTTGGCAAGCACCTTTGCCGCCTTTTCGCCGACATTTCTTATTCCGAGCGCGAAAATGAGCTTGGAAAGGTCGTTCTGCTTTGAGCGTTCTACCGCCGCCTTTATGTTTTCGGCGGATTTCTTGCCCATTCCGTCAAGCGCGGCTATTGCCTCGTAGTCCATCGAATATATATCCGCGCTGTCTTTTATAATGCCTTTTGCCAAAAACTGACCGACAGTCGCTTCGCCGATGCCGTCAATGTTCATCGCGTCACGCGACGCAAAATGAATTATATTGCGTTCCGCCTGCGCGGGGCACGCGCTGTTTGTGCATCTGAGCGCCGCTTCTTCCTCGTCGTCGAATAGCTCTGCGCCGCAGGACGGGCAAAGTTTCGGCATCTCGAATACCGTTTCCGCACCCGTTCTCGCACTCTTGTCCACCTCTAAAATCTCGGGAATTATCTCGCCCGCTTTTTGGACAAGTATGCGGTCACCGACGCGGATATCAAGGCTTTTTATAAAGTCCGCGTTGTGCAGAATCGCGCTCTGCACGGTTGAACCCGAAAGGCGTATCGGCTCGAATCTTGCGACCGGGGTGATAACTCCCGTTCTGCCGACATTGACATTTATTTCGAGAAGCTTCGAATACTTTTTCTCCGGCGGATATTTGAATGCCACCGCCCAGCGCGGAGTATTTGTGTTCTCGCCCAAAATCTCTCTTACGGAAAAGTCGTTTGCCTTTATTACCGCGCCGTCAATGTCAAATCCGAGCTCCCCTCTCTCCTCGCCTATGCGCTTTACCTCGTTTTCTATATCCTCAGCCGTCGTGAATACCTTGTACGACGGCAGAACGGTAAAGCCGAATTTTTTCATCAAATCAAGGCTTTCGGCGTGTGTTTTGGGAAGCTCTCCGTCCATATACTGAATGTTGAATATGAATATATCAAGTCCTCTTGAAGCCGCAACCCTTGAATCGAGCTGTCTCAATGTTCCCGCCGCGGCGTTGCGCGGATTTGCAAGTAGCTTTTCGCCGCTCATCTCACGCTTTCTGTTGTTGCGCTCGAAGTTGAGCTTTGACATATATACCTCGCCTCTTACGATAAGAAGCGGAATTTCGTCGGCGCCGTTAAGCTTCATCGGTATACTCGCGACGGTACGCAGATTCTCCGTGACATCTTCTCCGATGTTGCCGTCACCTCTTGTTGCTCCGCGGACGAATTTGCCGTATCTGTATTCGAGCGCGACGGAAAGACCGTCGATTTTATTCTCGACGGAAAATTCCGGAGCGTAGCCGAGCTGTTCTTTTACTCTGAAAAGATAATCGGAAAGCTCCTCGAAAGAAAATACATCGGAAAGGCTTTTAAGCGGAACTTTATGCTCCACCTTCTCGAATTTGTCGAGAGCCTTTCCGCCGACAAGCCTTGTCGGAGAATTCGCGTCCGCAAATTCGGGATACTTTTTTTCAAGCTCCTCGAGCTCACGCATCATGGCGTCGAACTCAAAGTCGCTTATCTCGGGAGCGTCGTCCTCATAATATTTCTTTCTGTGATAGATGAGCTTTTTGGCAAGCTCCTCCATATACTCTTTTGCGTTTTCCATAAATCCACCTATTAAAACAGCGTTTCCGCAAAGGAAACGCTGTTTTTATTATTGTGCCGCGGAATCCATACCATCCGGCTCCGATACATAAGTAAAGTCCGCTCCGAGCTTTTTGAGCTTGTTTTCTATATCCTCGTAGCCTCTTTGAATGCTGTAAATGTTCGTTATCTCGGTAGTTCCGTTTGCCGCAAGTGCCGCAATTATCATCGCCGCTCCCGCTCTCAAATCCACCGCCTTTATCTTTGCGGCGGAAAGCTTTACGGGGCCGTCTATCATCGCGGTTTTGCCGTCTACCTTTATGCTTGCGCCCATAAGCCTCAGCTCGTCAACATATCTGAATCTGTTGTCCCAGACATTTTCGGTAAGTATCGAAAGTCCGTCGGCAAGGCATTGGAGCACGCAAATCTGCGGCTGCATATCCGTCGGGAATCCGGGATAAGGCTGCGTTTTAACCGTGCATTTGCCGAGCCTTTCCGGTGCTTTTACGGTTATCGCCTCGTCGTCCTCCACAATCTCCACGCCCATTTCTTCAAGCTTTGCGGTTATGGATTCGAGATGCTTGGGAATAACATTGTTTACGGTTATGGTGCTTCCCGTTGCCGCCGCCATCGCCATATATGTACCAGCTTCTATCATATCGGGAATTATGGCGTAGTTGCAACCGTGAAGCCTATCGACTCCCTTAATCTTTATTACATCGGTGCCGGCGCCCTTGATATCCGCGCCGCAGGCGTTCAAGAAGTTTGCGGTATCGACGACATGAGGCTCTTTTGCCGCGTTCTCGATTACGGTGATACCGTCCGTGCAGACGGATGCAAGCATTATGTTTATGGTTGCGCCGACGGAAATAACATCGAGATATATCGAAGCGCCCTTGCTTCTTCCGTTCTTGTACTGCGCCTCAATAAAGCCGCCCTCTACCTTGACATCAGCGCCGAGAGCTTCAAAGCCCTTGATGTGCTGGTCAATCGGTCTTACTCCGAAATCACACCCGCCGGGAAATCCCGTATACGCTCTGCCGAATCTGCCGAGCTCCGAGCCGAGAAGATAGTACGATGCTCTCATTTTTCTGACAAGCTCAAATGGAACGGAATCCGGAATCATCGCGGAAGTATCTATTTCAACAGTATTCTTCCCGACAGAGCGAACCGATATACCCATACTCTTCAGGATTTCAAGAGAAAGCGTAACATCCTGAATCTGCGGAAGATTCTCTATTACACAGCGGTCACGGCACAGTATGGTGCCGAATATTATTGCGACCGCGGCATTTTTCATACCGCTTATTTCAACGGTTCCCGACAGTTTTCTACCACCGGTAACGACATATTTTTCCACGGAAATTCTCCTTTTATATACACGCACGCAACGCGGCGACAATGACAATCATATACTTATCTAACATTATTTTACTCACGAAATACTTATCTGTCAAGATAATTTTTCTTCAGTCCGTCAGCACGGTGCTGTGCGTGTGCTTTCACTTATATTGTATGCCGAAAACCGTTTTACGCAACAAAGAATGCAAGGAGAGCCTTATATGTCATATACAAATCCATCTTGGAGATTACTTCATAAGGAGCGTGCATCGAGATAACCGGAACGCCGAGGTCTACCGTGTCGATATTGTGGTTTGCGATATACTTTGCAACCGTTCCGCCGCCGCCGATATCAACCTTGCCGAGCTCGCCCGTCTGCCATACGACATTTGCCTTATCGAATATTCTTCTCATCTTGCCGACAACCTCCGCCGATGCGTCGGAGGTTGAGCCTTTGCCTTTTGCGCCGGTATACTTTGTCATTACAACGCCGCGGTTGACATAAGATGCGTTTGCTTTCTCGAATACCTCTGAAAAGTTCGGGTCATATCCCGCATTGACATCCGCGGAAAGGCATTCCGAAGCGGCATATACAACCGCTCTGTTTGCGCCGAGCTGTGCGATTATATCGTCTATCATATCGAAAGCGGCGGTGCACTTCATACCGGTATTGCCCTCACTGCCTATTTCCTCTTTGTCGGCAAGCATCGCAAACGCCGTGCGCTTTACCTTTTTTGCGTCTATTAAAGCCATAAGCTCGGGATACGCGCATACTCTGTCGTCGTGACCGTAAGCTCCTATCAGGCTTCTGTCAAAGCCGATATCTCTTGCCTTGAATGCGGGAACCGCCTCTATCTCCGCGGAGATAAAATCTGCCTCTTTTATTCCGTAGGCTTCGTTCAAAAGCTTTAATACATTGAGCTTTATCGCCTCCGAAACCTTATCGTCGCCGTCCTTGTACTCTCTGCTTCCGACGAGAATGTTGAGCTGTTCGCCCGAGATAATCTCGGAGCCCTTCTTGCTCATCTGGTCTGCGCCGAGATGCGGGAGAAGGTCGTTTACATAGAACACGGGGTCGCTGTCCTTTTCTCCGATGCAGATATCCTTTTCCGTGCCGTCCGCAAGGACTATCTTTCCGTGGAGCGCAAGCGGAATCGCCGTCCACTGATACTTCTTTATTCCGCCGTAGTAGTGAGTTTTGAAGAAAGCCATTCCGTCCTGCTCGTAGAGGGGATGCTGCTTTAAGTCAAGTCTCGGAGAGTCGATGTGCGCGGCGGCAATCGTAAAGCCCTTTTCGATGTTCTCCGTGCCGATTATTCCGGCAAAGATATTCTTGCCTCTGTTGTTTAAGTAGAACTTGTCGCCCGCCTTATACTTTTTGCCGTATTCGTAGGGAACGAATCCCGCCTTTTCGAGGAGTTTTATTCCTTCGGTGACCGCTTCTCTCTCGGTCTTGCTCGCATCGAGATATTTTACATATCCTTCCGCAAACTTGTATGCCGCCTTCACCGTCTTTTCGTCGCATACTTCAAATGCGTTTTCGACTTTTTCGCAGAGCTCCTTCTTGAGTGCTTCTGCCTTGCTTTCTTTTTTCATTGTTCTGTCCTCCCTATATTTTTTCCGTAAAATAAAGTTTTTCGTAAAGCTTTTTTGTTTCGTTGACCTTTTTTACATAGTTTTCCGTCTCGGAATAACCCTTTGGATATTTTATCAGCTTCGTTCCGTCGTAGAATTCGCTGCTCTGCATCCACTTTTTTACATTTCCCATACCGCCGTTATATGCCGCAAGAACAAGATTCCAATCTCTGAATATGTTGTAAAGATAGTGCAGATAGTAGGCTCCGTATCTGATATTCGTCTCGGCGTCCGACATCATATTCTTGTCGAATTCCTCGCCCTGCCTGCGTGCCATATCCTCGAATGTTCTCGGCATAAGCTGCATAAGTCCCACCGCTCCCGCCGACGACTTTGCCTTCGGGTCAAATGAGCTTTCGCACTTTATCATCGCGTATAGGAGTGTCTCGGGAATCTCATACTCCGCGGCGTATTTTTCGACGAATTCGGAATATTTGAGAGGGTGCTTTACCTTTGTAGTGTGGTCTTCAAGCTTTTGTGCTCCGAATCCGACGGCTACGGATATTGCAATAATAAGAAAAATCGCCGTAAATTTCTTCATCTTTCCTCCGCAGTAAGTCGCTTTGCAAGCTCCTGTGCCTTTTCGTTAAGCTCCGCAAGCTCCCCTGTGTTTTCGACCGTTATATCGCAGAGCGAAATAAGCTCCGCGTCGCTTTTCTGTGCGTTTATTCTGTTCTCGGCATCGGCTCTGCTTATGCCGTCGCGCTCCGTTATGCGCTTTATTCTCGCTTCTCTGTCCGCAACAACCGCTACCTTTATGTCGCAGACGGAATCAAGTCCGCTTTCAAACAGCATCGGCGCATCTATGCAGGCGGCGAAAAAGCCTTCCTTTTCTCTTTGAGAAAGCCACTTTTTTATCTCGATGCAGATGTAGTGATGCGTTATTTCGTTGAGCCTTGTGTGCCTTTCTTCGTCGGAAAACGCAAGGCTTGCAAGCGCTTTCCGCGCAAGCTCGCCATCCGGCGTGAGAATCCTCGTGCCGAATTCTTTTACAAGCTCGTCAAGGCACGGTTTTCCCTTTTGTACTACCTCGCGTGCGGTCTTGTCGGTATCAAGCGTCGGAATTCCCCTTTTTTCGAGTGCTTCGCACAGAACGCTTTTCCCCGCTCCGCTGCCGCCGACTATTCCGATTATTTTCATAGCTTTTCTATCCTGCTTCCCGCCGCCTTGAGTATGCGGTTATACACCGCAAGTCCGACGCCCTTGTCGGACGGCAGGCGCGAATATATTTTTTCCGTTTTCATATCGTCAAAATACCTCAAAGCCGAAAAAAGTTTTTCGGCGTGGGAATCGCTGTCGTCTTTTTTGCCGAGCGACACCGTGAGCTTTCCCGAAAGAAGCGGCAAATCCTCATCAAAGCAGATGATTCCGCAACCCTCGTTTTTGTATCTGACAAGCGCATCGAGCGCTCCGTCACCGTCAAGCAGCGTCAGCGTTCCTTTCGGGGCGTAGTGCTTATACTTCATTCCCGGAGAAATCGGGCGCTCGTTTTCTCCGACCGTGCGATTTACATTTTCGGGAACGATAAGCTCCACTCCTGCATTTCTTATGTCCTCGGGAGTGACTTTTCCAGGGCGGCAGAGAACCGCCTTGCCGTCCTTTATCGCGACGACCGTGGATTCGACGCCTATCGCACAGTTCTCGCCGCACAGAATGGCATCGACTCTGCCCGAAAGGTCATCTATACAATGCTTTGCCGTCGTGGGGCTCGGTCTGCCCGAAAGATTTGCCGACGGTGCGGCTATCGGCACTTTTGCCGCTTTAATAAGAGCCTGCGCCGTCTTGCTCTGCGGAAATCTTACGGCAACCGTGTCAAGTCCCGCCGTAACCTCCGCCGGAATACAGGGCTTTTTTTTCATAATCAGCGTAAACGGCCCCGGCATAAACGCCGCGATGAGCTTTTTTGCCGCATCGTCGGGCTCTGCTATTTTTTCTATGTCTTCAGTATCAGCGATATGGACGATAAGCGGATTGTCGCAGGGGCGTCCCTTTGCCGCGAAAACATCGAGCGCCGCCTTGCCGTTATACGCGTCGCAACCGAGCCCGTACACGGTCTCGGTCGGAAATGCGACAAGTCCGCCGCGCGCGATTATTTCTCCGCATTTTTCTATTGCTTTTTCGTCCGCGGAAAGAATTTCGGTTTTCATCATTCTTCTCCCGAAGCTTTGAGCTTTTCGGCGGTATCCGCCGTGACAAGCGCCTCGATGAGCGGCTCTATGTTTCCGTTGAGCACATCCTCAAGGCTGTGCAGAGTGAGTCCTATTCTGTGGTCGGTAACCCGTGACTGCGGATAGTTATAGGTTCTGATTCTCTCGCTTCTGTCGCCCGTGCCGACCTGGCTCTTTCTCTCGCCCGCTATCGCCGCGTTGTGGCGCTCGAGCTCCGCTTCGTAAAGGCGTGTGCGCAAGAGCTTCATCGCCTTGTCCTTATTTTTGTACTGTGAGCGCTCATCCTGACATTCTACAACCGTTCCCGTCGGGATATGCGTTATTCTTATCGCGGAGTCCGTCTTGTTGACATGCTGACCGCCTGCACCGCCGCTGCGGTAGGTGTCAATCAGAAGGTCGTTCGGGTTTATCTCTATTTCGACCTCTTCTGCCTCGGGAAGCACCGCAACCGTCGCCGTCGATGTCTGAATTCTGCCCTGCGCCTCCGTCTCGGGGACTCTTTGGACGCGATGCACTCCGCTCTCAAATTTGAGCTTCGAATACGCTCTCTCGCCCTCGACGGAGAAGCTTATTTCCTTGTAGCCGCCGAGCTCCGTCTCGTTTGTGTTGAGAATTTCGGTCTTCCAGCCCATTCTGTCGGCGTACATCGAATACATCCTGTAAAGCACCGCGGAAAACAGAGCCGCTTCCTCGCCGCCCGCGCCGCCGCGAATTTCTATAATTACGCTCTTTTCGTCATTGGGGTCGGAAGGCATAAGAAGAATCTTCATATCCTCATTCGCCTTTGCAAGCTTTTCTTCAAGCTCCGACCTCTCCTCCGTGCACATTTTGCGCATTTCGGCATCGCTCTCGCTTTCGAGCATCGCGTTTATGTCCTCAAGCTCCGAAGAAAGCGCGCAGTATTCTCTGTATTTCTCTATAAGGGGAGTTAAGCCCTTATATTCCTTGGAAAGCTTTTTATACTGCTCCACATCCGCAAGCACCTCGGGACTGCCGAGCTTTTCTTCGAGCTCTGTGTATTTTGCCTCTATCTCTTTTATCTTTTCTATCATAAGTTCTCCTGCTTAATTATCCTTTTTACCGCCTTTTCGACCTTTAGCCTCGGGAGCATCATCTCTCTGCCGCAGACAAGGCAGCGAATCTTGATATCCGCGCCGGTACGCAGGACGGAAAAGCGCTTTCCGCCGCAGGGATGCTGTTTTTTCATTTCAAGTGTATCGCCTACCGATATATCCACGCTTTCACACTCCCGCACAGTTATTCATACTATTATACAATAGGAAATACCTATGTTCAATACGCTTTGCAAAATTTTTTGCACTTTTTGCAAGCGGCTTTTCTTTACAAACGCAAATCCGTGTGATAAAATATTATGAATAAATATGTCGAGGTGTATATGGAATTTACCTTTGACGGAATTAAAATTTACTATTCGGACGAGGGAAGCGGAAAGCCCGTGGTCTTCTTTCACGGATGGGGCGCCGACACGAGGAGCTTTGAGATATGCGCAAAGGCTCTTGAAGGCTGCCGAATCATAAGGCTTGACTTTCCCGGCCACGGAAAAAGCGAAGAGCCGCAGAGAGCGTACTCGCTCGACGATTTTGCGGACTGCGCAAAAAAGCTCTTCGAGGTGACGGGCGTAAAAAATCCCGTTCTGGTCGGTCATTCTAACGGCGGCAGAGTGATAATAAGGCTCCTTTCGGGCGGATACGAAGCCAAGAAAGCCGTGCT
Source organism: Eubacteriales bacterium (assembly GCA_045627885.1). Taxonomy (GTDB): domain Bacteria; phylum Bacillota; class Clostridia; order Oscillospirales; family CAG-272; genus CALCTE01. Next base: position 8,392 of record JAZQOM010000034.1, on the reverse strand, counting down.
TATCGACAGCGCGGGGATTATTCCGAAGCGCAGCCTTTCGTATAAGATAAAGGTCGCAAAATATAAGGCGGCAAAAAAGGCGGTACGGATATTCTTCCCGAAAACCGCCGACGAAAGAATAGAAAAAATGAAGAAAAAAAGCGGCTCCGCAGACTACAAAAACGCCTCCGGAGTTATGCGCGACACCATGGTAAAGCTCGTAAACACCGACCTTGCGCCCGAGCTTCAAAAAATAAAAGTCCCGACGCTTCTTGTGTGGGGAACGCAGGATAAGGAAACACCGTTTTCGGACGCAAAGCTTATGGAAAGTCTCATTCCCGACAGCGGAATAGTCGAGCTGACAGGCGGCTCTCATTGGGCGTTTGTCGAGCAGAGCGGTAAGTTTATCGCGGCACTCAAATCTTTCTTATAATAGGAGAAAAGTATGATTCGTCTGCGCTTTTTCGGTATATTCATCATAATTTCCATGGCGGCAATGCTTGCATATCTTCTTTTGGCGGGACGGTATTATCTTCACATGTTTCAGCTCTCGTCGTACTATCAGAGCCGCTTTGCAAAATGGCAGAAAAAGAATGTTAAAATACGGCATTTCGTGCTTGCGATTATCGCCGCGGCTTTGACGGTTCTGAGCTGCTTAAAGTCTTACGGCTTTCGCAGTAACAGACTTATACCGCTTGCGATTGCCGCGCTCTTTCTTGCGGCGGCTTTATTTGAAAAAGCTCCCGTGCAAAAAAAGAAAATGGTCTACACAAACAGAGTTAAGCGGCAGATAACCGTTTTTGCCGTTCTGTATTCCGTTTTGTGCCTTGCGGTACTCGTGCTTTTCGTCGTAAGCGTGAAAACACATACTGTCGCGCCGTTCTTGATTTCGTATCTGATTTTGACGCTTTTGTCGGCTTTCCCCTATATCTGGGTGGCTCTGTCCGGCGCTCTTAACTATCCGATAGAAATGAAGATACAAAAGGGCTACAAGGACGACGCCGCAAGAATCATGAGCAAAGCAGATGGTCTTAAGGTTATCGGCATCACCGGAAGCTACGGAAAAACCTCGTCAAAATATATGCTTAATGCGGTGCTTTCGGAAAAATACAATACTCTTATGACTCCCGAAAGCTACAATACGATAATGGGCGTTGTCAAAACCATTCGCAGTTCCCTCTCTCCCCTGCACGAAGTGTTCATCGTCGAGATGGGCGCAAAGCATATCGGAGAAATAAAGGAAATCGCAGAGCTTGTAAAGCCGCGATATTCGATGATAACAACCGTCGGGCTTCAACATCTCGAGAGCTTCGGCTCGGAGGAAAACATAACAAAGGCAAAGTTTGAGATTGTCGATGCGCTCGGAAGCGACGGCGTGGCATTCTTAAATTATGACTGCGACAAGATAAGAGCTCACGGCACAGACAAAAAAACCGTCACATTCGGATTCTCCGAAGGCTGTGACTACCGCGCAAAAGATATTCTCTGCACGGATAAGGGTACGACATTCACCCTCGTCGTAAAAGGCGGGAAAGAGATTCCTATTTCGACAAAGCTCTTGGGAAAGCACAATGTGATAAATCTCGTGTCCGCGGCGGCGATAGGCACGGAGCTCGGTGTAACGCCGGAGCAGATTGCGCGGGCGGCGGCAAAGCTTACTCCCGTTCCGCACAGGCTTGAGCTTAAATCCGGCGGAGCATATACCGTGATAGACAATGCGTTCAACTCAAATCCCGTGGGAGCGGCGGCTTCGCTTGAGGTGCTCTCCACTTTTGAAGGATACAAAAAGATAATCGTAACGCCCGGATTCATCGAGCTCGGAGAAAAGCAGAAAGAGGAAAGCTTTGAATTCGGAAGAAAGATAGCCGCGGTATGCGATGCAACAATTCTTGTGGGCAAAGAGATAACATCGGACATCGCAAGCGGCATAAAGGCGGAAAACTACGGCGGAGAGCTTATCGTTGCGGATACTCTTTCCGACGCACTGACAAAGCTTCCCGCGCTTGCTTGCGATAAAACGGTCGTATTATTCGAAAACGACCTGCCGGACAACTACGAACCGCAAAACAAATAATTGTTTTAATATATGGAGGCAGTATGAATCTTGCGTTTTTCTTCGGCGGCTCGTCCGTCGAGCATGAAATCTCCGTGATAAGCGCCTGCCAGGCGATGAACGCGGCAAACACGGAAAAATACAGCGTAATTCCCGTTTACATAGCGAAAAACAAGCGTATGTATACGGGCGATATGCTTAAAGACACGGCATCCTACAAGGATATGGACGCTCTTCTTTCAAAATGCACGGAGGTATGCTTTGTCACCGATAAGCCGTCCGTTAAAATGTGCTCCGTCAAGCGTCGCGGCGACAAAATAAAGGCGGGAAAAGCGATAGCCGAAATCGACCTCGCCATTCCCGTTGTTCACGGTACAAACTGCGAGGACGGCTCTCTTATGGGCTATTTTGAGCTTATGGGTATTCCCTACGCATCCTGCGATGTAATCTCTTCAGCCGCGGGTATGGATAAGGAATTTACAAAGTGCATTCTGCGCGAGCACGGTATTCCCGTCGTGGAGTACACGGCATTCAGAGCGTCCGAATATTTTGCGGATAAAGAAAAAATCCTCGATATGATAGAGAATAAGCTCGGATATCCCGTTATCGTAAAGCCGGCAAACTTAGGCTCGAGCATCGGAATATCAAAGGCTTCGGACAGGGCAAAGCTCGAAGAAGCTCTCGACCTTGCGGCAACATTCACGCCGAAGCTTCTCGTCGAGCACGCGGTGACGAATTTGCGCGAGATTAACTGCTCCGTTCTCGGAAGCGCCGACGAATGCAAGTGCAGTGTTCTCGAAGAGCCCGTAATGCACGATGAGGTGTTGAGCTACCGCGACAAGTATATGGGCGGCGCAAAAGGCGCAAAGGGAGCAAAAACGGGCGTTAAAGCAGGCGCAAAAACCGCGGCATCAAAGGGCGGAATGAGCTCTCTTGCAAGAAAAGTTCCCGCGGAGCTGCCGTCCGAAATATCGGATAAAATATGCGACTATGCAAAAAAGACTTTCTCCGTTCTCGGATGCAGCGGAGTGTCGAGAATCGACTTCCTGCTCGACGGCAAAGATGTATATGTCAATGAAATAAACACCATTCCCGGTTCGCTCTCGTTCTATCTGTGGGAGGCGGCGGGACTGCCGTTCGACGCTCTCATTGACAGTCTTGTCGAATGCGGAAAGAACAGTATGCGCGAAAAGTCGAAGCTCAACTTTGACTGCGGCGTCAATGTTCTCGGCGGAAAATGAGAAAAATCTCAAAAAAGCGTTGAAAACGCCGGCTCATTATGATAAAATAACAAATTGAAATAAAACTACGGAGGAAAAGAAATGTATATTCTGGTTGTAAACGCAGGCAGCTCTTCGCTCAAGTATCAGCTCTTTGATACAAACGGCTACAAAGTGCTTGCAAAAGGTCTCTGCGAACGCATAGGCATCGACGGCAGATTCAAGTACAGCGCCGACGGCAAGGGCAAGCTTGAAGGCGAAACCCCGATGAAAACCCATGCAGACGCCATCAAGGTTCTCATCAAGAATCTTCTCGACGAAAAGTACGGCGTAATCAAAGATATGAAGGAGATTGGCGCTGTCGGACACAGAGTTCTCCACGGCGGCACAAAGTTCAGCGCGTCCGTTCTCGTAAACGATGCGGTTAAGGAAGCCATCGAGGAATGCTTCCCTCTCGGCCCTCTCCACAATCCCGCAAACCTCATGGGCATCAAAGCCTGCGAAGAGGTTCTTCCCGGCGTTCCGCAGGTTGCGGTATTTGATACCGCATTCCATCAGACAATGCCCGATACATCGTATCTGTATTCAATCCCCTACGAGTATTACGAGAAGTACAGCATCCGCCGCTACGGCTTCCACGGAACAAGCCACAAGTTCGTTTCCGGCGAATGTATCAAGATGCTCGGCGGCAAAGCAGAGGGCACGAAGATTGTCACCTGCCACCTCGGCAACGGCTCTTCTCTCTGTGCAATAAAGGACGGCAAGTGCTTCGATACATCAATGGGACTTACTCCTCTCGAAGGTCTGCCCATGGGCACACGCTCCGGTAACCTCGACCCCGCTATCGTAGAATTCTTGTGCAATAACGAACACATCACTCCGAGCGAGATGCTCACGATTCTCAACAAGAAGTCCGGCGCTCTCGGCATTTCCGGAGTATCGAGCGACTACAGAGATTTGGCTGCAAAGGCTGCGGAAGGTGACTACCGCTGCAAGCTCGCCATTGACATCTTCTACTACAATATAATCAAGCTCATCGGCGCATACACGGCGGCTCTCGGCGGCGCAGATGCAATCGTCTTCACCGCAGGTGTCGGCGAAAATGATGCGACAATGAGAAAGTTCGTATGCGAGAAGATTGCATACCTCGGCGTAAAGATTGACGAAGAAAAGAACAAGATTAGAGGCGAGGCTGTCGAGATATCGACACCCGACTCCAAGATAAAGGTATTCGTCATTCCCACAAACGAGGAGCTCGTCATCGCAAGAGATACGGAAGAGATTGTAAACGCTCTGTAATAAAGGGCGCAAAAAATCCGCAGATGAAAATCTGCGGATTTTTTTATATATGCAGTTGTTTTTCTGGTTACAGCTCTCTTATATCGGGAAATGCTTTTTGTATCGCCATAACGATAAGCGGAACGGCTACAAGCTGCAAAATTAACCCGGGTACTGCTTTTGCAAACGCGTCCGCGAAAAACACGGTAAAGCCGAATTTGTCGTATCCTTTTATTCCGGCAAAGGTGAGTAACTTCATCGCTATTCCCCATATAATTCTGCCAAAGACCATCGACGAAACGAGCGATACATAGATATATCCCTTTTTCTTCGGCAGAAGCCTATACATAAGTCCGGTAAAAAATCCGTATGCCGCAAGCTCAAACGCCATAGCGACGGCTGTCGGGAGAAGAGCGGGCGCCGAGAATATTGCGGAGCGCAGAAGCGGCGAAATAAAGCCGACCAAAAGTCCGTACCACGGGCCGCAGAAGAATCCGCACAGCATAACGGGTAAGTGCATCGGGCAAAGCGCTTTGCCTATCTCGGGAATCTGCGATGTCGCAAGCGGCAAAACCATAGCCGCCGCAATCATCATGGCTGATATTATCATTTTGAGAAGAACTCTCTTTCTTTCTGTCAAAAGCGGCACATCCTTTCTTTTACCCGATGATTATACTGCTTTTTCGAAATAAAATCAAGGTGTTTATACAAAAAGCGCCTGCGTTTGTGCAATTCGTTTACATATTCGGAGCGAAATTCTCTTTTTTGAATATTGCAAACACGCCGTATTTTTGGTAAAATAACTATTACAAAATACGGAGGACAAATTATGAACAGCAAAAAAATAATCGCACTGCTTCTTTCACTTGTCATTGTTCTTATGTCTTTTGCTTCGTGTGCAAAAGACACGAATAAGCCGGACGACGGCAAAGAAAAAGAAGAAAATCCAGCCGATAAAGGCGACGAAGAACCCGCGGACGACGGGAAAATAGTGATAACGGATACATTTTATCCGCAGTACGGAAAAACGGGCAAATATAAGGAAATGAAGCAAAAGCTCAAGGACTGGTTCGTTCCGAAGCTCGAAGACGGAACGCTCTTTTCCGCAAAGCTTGACGGCAAGAGCATTGCCGAGCTCAAGTCCGAGATAAAGACGGCTGTAAGCTCCGACAAAGACGCTGACGGCAACGAAATATACACGGCAACCTACACCTACGAGGCGGGAGCGCTCGAATTCGTGCTTACGGGAATTTTATACAGCGACAATCCCTCTCTCGATATGGTAATGCGGGTAAATAACACCTCGGCTTCGGCAAACAGTCCGAAGATATCCGAGCTTTATGTCTTAAACGCCGCATTCCCCATAGCAAGCAGTGAAGGCGGCTACGAGATTCACACAAACCGCGGAAGCGCCGACAACATCGACGACTTTCTCCCCGTAACAAAGCTGCTGACAAGAAGCGACAAGCCTTTGACCTTTGCGGCATCGTCGGGCTCAAGCTCAAACGGAGAGTCTTTCCCGTTCTTCGATGTTATCGGCAGAGACGAAGGACTCATCGTCGCAATAGGCTGGTCGGGTATGTGGGAAGCTGCGTTTGCAAACAAGGCGGTCGGAGAAGTAACAATCTTTGCAAGACAACAGAACTTCGACGCGGCGCTTCTTCCGGGCGAGAGCATTCGCACTCCGAGCGTGGTAATGACTTATTTTACGGGAGACTATGACTACGGTCACAATGTCTTCAGAAGAAATATCATCTCTCACTATACACCGCAGGTAAACGGAGATGACCATTTTATCGCGCCGATAAGCCTCGACACCTGGGGCGGAAGAACCGCAAAGGCCATGATAAAGAGCGTAAGCAACTATGCCGACTCCGCCGCCGACCTTTTCTGGGTTGACGCCGGCTGGTACAGCAATCAGCCCGCGCCGTCAGACCCCGACGGCTCCGTTCTTAACGGAAGCTCGGATGCTGTATGGCACCGCTTCCTCGGCGCATGGGCGGAGAACAAAAATCTATTTCCAAGCGGCATTAAAGAAGTCTTCGATTTCGTACACGAAAACTCAAAGATGAAAAATCTGCTCTGGTGGATGATTGAGGACGCAAGAGGCGTTGTTAAGAACGAATGGCTTTTCGGTGAAGAAAACTACTATATGAAGCCGGACAAAAACGGCAATCTCGACTATACGCAGGCGATAAGGCTCGACAGAGACGAAACCGCGGATATGCTCATAAGCTATTTCTCCGATTATATGGACAACAAGGGAATGGACTGCATTCGTCTTGACAAGTCGGTATCGTTAAATCCGTTCTGGAGCTATTGCGACGAAATACGCACAAAAGAGGACGGCTGTCAGAGAAACGGCATCACGGAAGCAAAATACATCGAAAACTTCTACCGCGTATGGGATACGCTCTACGAAAAGTATCCGAACCGCTTCTTCCTCGATAACTGCTCGTCCGGCGGACGCCGCATAGATATTGAGATGACAAAGCGCAGTATGCCCTTGTGGAGAACGGACTACACCTCCGACCTCGTTGCAACTCAAGCCATGACGCAGTATCTGTCCGCATGGCTTCCGCTGACGGCTACGGGATGCGCCGGCGGCGAGAATGTGTATAACTACCGTTCTTACTACTCCGCAAGCACCTGCGTAAGCATAAACTCAAACGACGAAAACACAATACAGAACAATCGCAAGATTATAGACGAATTTGTAAAGATGCGTCCGTATTGGTACGGAGACTACTATCAGCTGCTCACTCCCGACAGAGAGGAAACAACATGGCAGTCTTACGAGCTTTACCGTGAAGACCTGCAAAAAGGCTTCTTTATCGCGATAAGGAGAGGCTCTTCGCCTCTTGAATCGCAGAAGATTCGCCTCAAGGGACTCATTCCCGAGAGAAGCTACAAGCTCCACAACATCGACGCAAAGGATGATTCGTCCGATATGATAAAGACCGGCGAAGACCTTATGACCAAGGGAATAACCCTGCGCGCGGAGGCTCTCGGCACAACCGTATATACGATAGAGCTTATCGTCGAAGACGGCGATATCGTAAAATAATTTTTATTTTGTAAATAAGCTGTTGATTTATGTCTGATTCTGTGATAACATAATCTTAACAAATTTACGAGGTGATATTATGAGTAAACAAAGCAAACCGCTCAAAAAAGGCGATATTACGGCATCTTATTTGATAGCCGCGGTCGCAATGCTCGCTTCAATCGTATGTTGGTTTTTGCCGACTATGGAAGCAAACTATTATACAGATTCATCACTGCTGCTTGGCAATTCGCCGTCAAAAATAATATACACATTTTTCTCATATAAGGAATCCCTCCCCACTGAAGCCAATATTATCAATCTGATATTCTTGGCGTGCAGTGTTGTTTCTCTTGCCATAGTAGTTTTGACAATAATCAGAAACAAGGTGATGTCTCCGAATAAAGCCTTGCTTTTCCCGACGATTTCTTATCTTTTATATGTGGTTTTGTTCTTTATTCGATATAAAAGCGCTCAACATAAGTATCCCCTTTATGATGCAAAGATTACAGTTGTGACCGTTATTTACTTTATGGCGTTGGTTTTTGCTTTTTCATATTCTTTGATTTTGGTATGCTTTGCTCCCAAATTGAAAAAGCAGCAGGAAGCTGAAGCCGCGGAACTTAATTGAAACAATACCGCTTTTACAAAAGGCGGCTTACGGAAAAAGCTACAGGTTTATAAGGCAGTTTTTTGTGCAAAAAGTACCTGCTGAGAAGGAATTAAATCCTTTTCAGCAGGTTTTTTCTGATTATTTGTCTCATACCGTAGCAAGCAGGGAAATTATATATAATTTCCGATGAGAAAGTGATGTTT
>JAZQOM010000033.1:0-24469 GCA_045627885.1 Eubacteriales bacterium | reverse complement strand
AATTCTTGCGGCAGTAGCCGTTGTCGGATTAGCAGTTTGCGTTGTTTTTGCAACAAGAAAAAAGGAAAAGTAATCACTTTTAATTAAAAATGTAAACGGTGCAGTTATGCGACTGCACCGTTTATTTTATTTTTCTGCCTTTGAAATAATTTCCGAATCCGAGCCTGCGCGAACAAAAAGCCGCTTGATTTTTTCAAGCGGCTTTTATCGTGCTGTTTTATTCTTTTTGAATTTATTTCTTTCCGAACAGCTTCTTGAAGAAGCCGCCTCCGGAGTTTGTTTTGAGATTCATTAAAGAGTTCACCTTTTCTGAAAACTCCGACGCATAGCCCTTTTGCTGTAAATACTCAGCAACGAGCTTCTTTGCTTTCGGCTCTTTTGAGCTGAATGCCGTCAGCGCCTTTGACAAGCTCTCGGCTGCACCGAAAAGCGTATCCTTGAATTCGGCAAAGACCTCCGAACCGTATACCGCGTTTGACGCCTGTATCAATACCTCGAGAGCATCGTCTGCGGCAAGTCTTTCCGCCGTATCCTGATTCATTTTGGGATTCTCTGTTCTCTTTCTTGCCGCTATGGCAGTCATAAGCGAAATGTAGGGAGAATAGAGGTCAAGCTCTTTGCTTTTTAAGTAAGTGTATATTACTTCCGCAAGAAAACGCGTCAGAGCATACTTTTCATCGTCAAGGACGGGGTTTTTCAATACATCCGTATCGAAATGCTCCACTGCGCCGGCGCGCACCTGCTTATCTAAAAGAATATCAGCGCCGTCAAGCAGTTTATCGGGATTGTTTTGAAGAGCGGCTTCGCGCATACTTTGATATTTTGCGATAAATCCGTATTCATCGGAATTTTTGAGGTATTCCTTATCAGCGGCGTATTCAATAACCGCGTCGAGCCCTTTTTTGTTTTTCTTTACCGAAAATGCTTCGTTGATATGCGATAAAACGGCGGGCTTTACAAGCTTTGTCGATACAATCTGCGCAAACGCCTTTTTGCTCGGTGTATCGCTTTCGGAAAGCGCTTTTTCGGCAGAGATGAGCTGATATATGTCAACGGGCTCTTTTGCCGTGTCTCCGGCGTAGATATCACAAAGAGTGTTTGCAAATAAGGACGCCTTGTCCGAATCCGCAACGGCTGCGAGAATTTTTTCTCCAACCGGAATTTTTATATCTATCTGCAACTTTTTGAAAGCGCTTACAAACGAATCAAAAAGCTTGCTTGATGTATGCTCGAATACTCTCTTTGTAAAGAGGGAAGAGCAATAGCCGAAGTTTTCGAGAAGAATTCCGATAAATTTGGGCTCTGCGAATTTCCGGTCGTTCTCGGCGACCTTATAAAGCTTATCCGAAAGCTCGGTGACAAATGTCTCGTTATCCGATTCAAAGTGGCGGTCGACAAGCTTTATCAGCTCTACCGTGAGGCTGTCGCAGTCATTCAGCATCTCATAGAACATCGAATAGAATCGGCTCTTCTGATTATCCGAAAGCTTATCGAAATTGGTATCAAAAAAGCTGATTATTCTCGGCTTAACGGATTCGGTTCTTATTGTGAGCAGAAGCTTTTCGACGATACGGTCTTTGGTTTGTTCGGATTCTTCGTGGAAATACTGCTCGAAGAAGCCGAGAATCTGCGTCTGCAGGAAGCCGCCGTAATACACTCTGCAAAGGTCGTCGCATATCTGCGCTCTTATCTCGGCATCTTCCGTTGCAAAATTGGACTTTATAAACGAGAACAGCTTATCGCGCATTATATCGGTGTGAATAAGCTCAAGGACGACATCCATTACAATACGCTTTGAAGCTGTCGGCTCCGACGGATAGATTTTTGCGACCTTTGAGAATACATCCTTCGGAATGGCAAGCTTATTCTGCGAATATCTCGTAAGGCATTTGAGAGCGGTTGTGCGGTATTCGTCGCTCAACGCTTCTCTGTGCTTTTCGTATGCGCAGATATAGTCGAACATTCTCTGGTCATTGGGAATGATGTTTTTTTCCGCAAAGAGTCCGCTGCACTGCTGGAATATGAATACAAGCTCCGTGAGCGTTTTCATATTCGTTTTGCAAAGCTCTGGCTTCTTTTCGACTGCGTTTTGCATATATACGAGAAAATCGCGCCTTACCTTGTCGCTTTTCAGCATATTGTAGAAGAATTCTACCAAAAGACCGCTTGACGCGACCATTTCGTCAGGCAGTCCGAGAGTCAGATTTGAGCCGAAATGCAGGGTTACTCCCTTTGCCGCGGGAATTTCCTTTGTGTTTTCGGGGATAAATCTGAAATTGAATGACGAAAAACGCGGAGTGTCATCCGTATATGTTACAAATGATATGTATTTTCTCAAATGATACGGGAATATCTGTAAGATTGTGTTAAAGAACTCGAGAGCCTTTTCGGAGAGCTCCGAAATGGGGCAGGGGAGCGATATATATACGGGCTTGCTCTTGCCGCAGCAGGTTTCGAGAATGCAGAATATGAGGCGCTTGAGCATCGCGGAATCGTAGCTTTGCGCGAGAATGTCCGTGCCCTGCGCCTTTGAGGGCATATAATTCAGCTCGGGATAGTCCGTGCACGGAGAAGCGTCTTCGGAAGTGAGGTCGAAGTCCGCAATATCCGTCTTGAACATTTCTTTTGTTAGAATATTATTGTCGGGAGAAGATATTATTCCCTTTTCTTCTTTTTCGTCAAATGCGAGGCTGTGAACAAAGCAAGTGCTGCGTTCGCCCGTATAATCGTGCGCAAGATAGCTTATGCAGCCCTGAATCATAACGCCCTGCTTTGTATACTTATGACAGTATATGGGAGGCAGTTTGCCTTCGTTTATCAGCGCGGTATCGTTTTTTGAAGGCTTGTTGTCATATATCGAAGCAAGGTCTTTTTCTATGAATTCTCTGTCAAGACCGTCGGAATATGCAAATGTATCAAGACCGTCCATTCTGTTGAATATGCTCATTCTGGCAGGAACTCTCGAATAAAAATGCTGCTTTGACATATATATTTCCTTTCTCTGATATGTAGAGTTTATTCTACGCTCAATGTCATGAGCTCCTGTATGCTCGTGACGCCGCTCTCGACAAGCTCCTTGCAGGAATCCCAAAGAGAGCACATACCGTTTTCAAGCGATTTGCTTCTTAAGCTCTCGAGGTTCTGCTCCGTGGAGATGGAGCTCTTCATATCTTCGTTTACATACATAATTTCGTGTACGGCGATTCTGCCCTTGTAGCCGGTGTTGTTGCAGAATTGGCATCCCTGCGGACGGAATACGGAGATGGGGTCGGAAATGCCGAGAATCTCCATTTCCTTTGCGTTGGTTTTGCCGCGCTTCTTGCAGGCGGGGCAGAGGCGTTTTACAAGTCTTTGCGCGATTACTCCGACAAGAGCGTCGGAAACAAGGTAGTCCTGAATTCCCATATCCTCAAGACGCAGAACGGCACCCGGGGCGTCGTTGGTATGGAGCGTACTGAAAACAAGGTGTCCCGTGATAGCGGCGCGGACGGCGATTTCTGCAGTTTCTTCATCACGAATCTCGCCGACCATTACTATATCCGGGTCTTGACGCAGAATTGCACGAAGCGCCGACGCAAAGGTAAGATTTGCCTTCGGATTTATCTGTGTCTGATTTACGCCGGGCATGGTGTACTCTACGGGGTCTTCGACCGTAACTATGTTTACGGTCGGCTTGTTAAGCTCTTTTAAGAACGAATAAAGCGTAGTGGATTTACCGCATCCGGTAGGCCCAGTCAGCAGAATTATTCCGTGAGGACGGGCGAGCATTTTGTCTATCACGGCGCTTTCGGCTTCGTTGAAGCCCAAATCCTGTCTTGTGAAGTGGAACGAGGACTTATCGAGAATTCTTATAACAAACTTTTCACCGAAAACGGTGGGCAGGGAGGATACACGGAAGTCGTATTCCTTATTGCCTATGAGCATATTGATACGGCCGTCCTGCGGAATTCTGTGCTCGGCGATATCCATACCGCTCATAATCTTAAGACGGGCGCAGATGACGGGATATGATTCTATCGGAAAGTCGGCTCTGTCCTGCAAATCACCGTCGATACGGTAGCGGACATTGACCTTTTTCTCAAAGGGCTCAATGTGTATATCGCTGGCGCGATACGGAATTGCTTCTTTGATTATCGAATCGACAAGTCTTACCGCGGGATTGTTGATGACATCGTCGCGCTGTGTGATGACATCCATTTCCTGCGCCTGAGCAAACAGAGATTCATCCTTTTCGGAATTGAGGTCTTTGAGCGCTTTGGAGGTCGAAATAACGGCGGCGATTGAGTCGATATATCTGTCAATCTGCGTGGGAGGTGTCAAAATAAAGTCGAGCTTGCAGTTGTATACCGTGGATATTACCGAAACCGCGTTGCAGTCGAGCGGGCGACCGACCGCGACGGTTAGCGTTCCGTCCTTATCGAGCGAAATGGGTATGAATTTATGCTTCTTGATAAGGCTGAATGCAAACTTATCCATCAGATTCTTGTCGATGGTAAGCATATCAAGCTCAATGCAGGGCATGCAATGATATTCCGCTAAAGCCTCAAGCTCGGTTGCTTCGGTGGTAATCTCCTTTAAGAGAAGATAGTCTCTCGCCGGAGTATTAAGCCTTTCGCTTTCGGCTAAAATATCATCGACATCCTTTTTCTTTATGAGCTTTTTGTATACATAAAATTGCAGGAGGTCTTCGTTAATGTTCATGTGGATACACCATCCTTTGGCGGAATTATTATAACAGACTCGTCATTATGGAGAGCATCGGAGAATAAATCGCGATAAACAGCGAACCGATTACAATACCCATAACGCCGAGAACAATAGGCTGAATTATCGATGTTGCGGAAGCAACCGTTGCATCGACCTGTTCGTCGAAATATGAGCAGGAGCTTACGAGAACCTGGTCAAGAGTCGCCGTCTTTTCGCCGACAGCAATCATCTGGAGCATTATCTGCGGAAAGAGCTTGTATTTTTCAAACGCGACGGAAAGACCGGTGCCGTGCTTGACCTCTTCCGTTGCAAGCTTGAAACGCGCCCTTACATCCTGATTGTCTATGATAACCACTATTGCGTCAAGCGCCTCGACTATATCCATTCCGCTTGTCAAAAGCAGGGAAAAGCCGCGCGCAAATCTCGATGTGATGAGGTCTATCTGAACCTTCTTCAAGATGGGGATATTGATTTTAAGTTTATCGAAGAAATACGAGCCAAACTTTGTTTTTCCGAAAATGTAAATCGCAACACCGACAACGCATATACCGGCAAGCATATAGAGCCAATTTTTGATGAAAAAGTCGGAAAGCGTGAATATTACTTTGGTAAAGCCCTCAACCTTGACTTCCATTGTCGACAGAGTATCCTTGAATGTCGGGACGATAAAAACAAGCATAGCTACCGTTATCGCAACGGTCATGATAGCGAGCATAATCGGATATGAAAAGGCGCTCTTTGTCTTTCTCTTCAACGCTCTGTCCTTTTCGTAGTAATCGGCAAGAGACGAGAACACCATTTCGAGATTACCGCTCTTTTCACCGACATAAACCATGCTTCTGAAGAAGTTGGGGAACACTTTTTTGTGCTTGTCAATCGCTTCCGAAAGCATAATTCCGCTCTTTACATCGTCGTATATCATATCGAGCAGATTTTTGAAGAACGACGAGAACGGCTGAACCTTAAGCGTTTCAAGCGTTTCGAGAACCGATATTCCCGCCGTGAGCATTATCGAAAACTGACGGCAGAATGTTGTAAGCTCCTGAACGGATACAGTACCTGTTCCGAGAGTGAAGAATGCCGACGGCGTCTTGCCCGTATAGGGAGCGCTCGATACGAGATAAAGTCCCCGCTTCGCAAGCTGTTTTGCAAGGTCATCTTCGTTTTCGGCTATAAATGTTCCCGTAAATTTTTTCTTTTGCAGATTTACTGCTGTGTACTTGTACTGTTGCATATTTACTCCAATCCAATTAAATTAAGGTATGTCTTTATTATTACATCGGCGTACAGCATGGAAACCGCAAATCCGACCGTTAAAAACGGGCCGAATGCGAATTCCGCTTCGCCGTCTTTTTTATTTTTGAGTATCAATATTACAATGAGAGCAGAGAGGGATGCCGTAAGAGCCATAATGATAAAGCCGAAGCATCCGACAAACAGTCCCGAGCAGAATGCAAATTTCACATCGCCGCCGCCGAGGGCTTCTCTGCCGACCGCCTTGGAAACCAAATATCCTATCAGGTAGAATGAAATTCCGCCGACAAAGGCGCCGATTATATGAACGAGAGGGGAGGCGCTTTTGTCGAAAACGGTATATACGATTGCACAGACGAGGATTATTATTTGAAATCTGTCGAATATCAGCTTATGCTCAAGGTCTATAAAAAAGACGCATACCGAGCAGGCAAGAGCAACGGCTGATGCAAGAAACAAAATTATGCTTCTGTATGAACCGCATCCGAATTTGAAAGCGGCAAGCAAGAAAAGCACTGCCGTTCCGATTTCGACAAGAGTGTATCGAAATGAGATGTGGCTTTTGCATTTGCGGCATTTGCCGCCGAGCATTATGTATGAAACTACGGGAATGTTATCATACCACTTAAGCTCATACCCGCAACAGGTACAATGCGACGCGGGCTTTGCAACGCTCATTCCGAGCGGGACGCGGTATATAACGACATTGAGAAAGCTTCCGATACAGAGCCCGAAAACTCCAGCCATAACATAAAAAACAACAGAATAATATGTACTTAAGTCCATAATCAGAATGCGTTTATCTTTTCGCTCTTTGAGACATAGAAGCCGCCGAAAGCTTCAAGGTTCAAGAGAATGCTCTTCGGTATGTTCTTGAGCTCGAGCGATGTGAATTTTACGCCGTTTTTATCCTTTTCTTCGTTGACCATATCGTAAAGAAAATCATATTTTTCGGGCATATTTATATATACTGCCTCGAGTTTTTCGGTAAGAATGTTTTTCTTGTTTGCCTGAATGAGGTTCAAAGCCCATTTTACAAAAAGTCTGAAATTCTCGTAGGCATACTCTTCCTCGCCGTGAGGCTCGGGACGGAGCATATACTGCGGCAGCTTTCTCGGCTGCTTTTTGGGCAGAACCTTAACTGTTGTGTCGTTCTGCATCGCGGCATTCTGTGCGGAGAAGACATCCTGTGTTTCTTCTTCCGCTTCCTCGCCGTTTTCGTCCTGCATTTCGTTTGCGGCTTCCGTGGCATCGTTCTGCATCATGGTAAGCTGCTTTGCTTTCGCCTTTTCTTTGGCGTTGAGCACCAAAAGCTCGGCGTGCGAATGGTCAAACAGCATATCCTCGGCTGCAAGTCTCGAATGCTCCATTATCGTATATCCGAAGGGCAGGGAATAAAAGCCTGCCGTGACGCCCGCGGTAATAAAGGAGAATTCCGCGCTGTTTGGCTTAATGTCGAGTATCAGCGCCGTGGAGTTTCTTATCTTTGCGTTCAGCGCGGTTGCCGCATAGGAGAGGGCGTTGTTCGAATATGTTATAATGGGAGCCGACAGCTTTGCTTCGGAAAAAATTGTTCCGAATGATTCGATTATCGAGCTTTTGATAAGCGAAAGCGAATATGTAGTATACTGTCTGTTCTGCGCTATCTGTGCGTATTTCGTATTGAGGTCGTCGATGTTTCTGTAAAGGTCGGAAATCGCGGCGTCAAGAGACTTGTCGCTGACCTTTTTGCGAAGCGTCGGAACATTGACCGTATCGAGAGCGACAGCTCTGTTCGGGAGCACTATTACAATTCCGGACGAGCTTGCCGAGGGATGTGCAGAAATATATTCCGCAAGAAGCGCCTTGAAGGTCGCAAAGAATTCTTCACTGAAAAGAATGTCCTTGCATTTTTTTGATTCCGTTTGGAAAGAAGCGTGGTTTTCATCGTTCATCGAGCAGAATATGATTTCGTCATCATCGGGTAAAACTTCGATGACTGTCGAAATATTCGGCTTCGTGCCGGTGAATCCGCTTTTGTTGTTTGAAAATCCAAATGATAAGGCTGCCATTATGTATCTCCCGTTGAAGAAATTACTTCTAAAATATATTTATAATTATAGTAACACAATTATTTATTAAAATCAATGGTAATTGAACAATTTAATATAAAAAATGTGTAATAAAAATGAGTCAATTTTGTTAAAATCGAACGAAACGGCTATCGTATCGCCCGAAATTACGCGGCGAACTTTATACAATGTTTTTTCGGGCAAAAAAATACGCTCCGGAAAACCGGAGCGTATTTGAAGATGTATTACAAGTGAAGCCACTTTGAAAGCGTTTCTTTTAATCTGTCGCCGAACGAGGAGAAGAGCTCTTCAAAAATCTGCTGTGTAGTAGGTCTTGTCGGACGCTCAATTTGTTCCTTGAGCCGTTCTTTCTGCTCAGATTCCAAATCGCTTTTATCTATTTCGTCGATAACCTCTTTCTTTTCTTTTTCGGTGAGATTACCTATGTCTTCAACTACATCTTTTTTCTGACTGTCTTCTTTCGAAGGTTGGTCAGTTATTCAGCTGTCTTTCTCTTCTTTAGCAGCGCCTTTGTCTGCTACCTTCCAAGCGTTATCAGCCCAAGAGAATGTGTAGTCATCCTTGTACTTATCGGGAGCTGTTGTTACGGAAGGTGTGAGGTCGCCGGTTGTAGCATCTTTTGCCCAAGTGAATGTGAAGCCGTTGGAGCTTTCAGAGCCGCCTGCCTTGTAGTTGCCGTTGTCGGTAGCCTTGCTGAGTGCTTCGGTGTAAGCGTTGCGTACAGCCTGGAGAGCAGCAGAATCATTTGCCTTCTTGATTACATTTGAGAATGTGGGGATGAGAACTGCGGCAAGGATTGCGATAACTGCAATAACGATGACGAGCTCTACGATTGTGAAGCCTTTCTTGTTGAGTTTCATTTTGAACTCCTCCTAAATAATTTTTTTTCGGAGCATTCCGCCCCGTGTTTTGTTCACGACCACAGTTTAGCACGGCAAGGTAGTCAAAAGGTAGTCAAAAAAATAATTTTTTCAAAAATTTTTATTTTTTTGTTTTTTTCGATGTTTTTTGCTTTTGCTTGCTGTGCACTGAGATATCTCTGCGATTATATTTTTTCAAAAACTCTTTACAAAATTGTATGCATAAAGTAAAATTAAGTTGAGAGGATGTGACCTTATGAATTTCGAAACGCAAAACATCATCAATGCGGCAATGGATTTGCCCGTAATAATTATGATGCTTGCTCTTTTTTCGGCAGGCTGTCTTGTAGCGGGCAAAAAGAAGCACCAAAAGCTTTTGATAGGAATAATGGCAGTCGATATTTTTGCGCTTGCGTCCGATTTGACGCTCTGGCTTTTGCTCGGCGACTCCGAAAACATTCGGGCGATAAAAATAATGTGGACAGCATCGTACATTCTTTCGTATATACTTATAATTCTGTTTCACTATTATCTTCTTGCACACATTTCGGATAGAATCAATCTGCCGAAGTGGCTGTACTTTGTCGTCATACCGCTTGCGCTTCTGTTTTCGGCTTTGTACCTCTCTTCGTTCAAGACCGGATTGTTCTTCACAATAAGCGAAACGGGAGAATTCATCGGCGGAGAGCTTTCAAATGTCGGCAGACTTATAAGACTGTCCGTCATTTTGCTGGATATAGTCATTACTCTCATTTACTCGGTAATGCTCGGCGTGGGCGGAACTTTCAGATTCCTGTTTTACGAATCTGTTCCGATAGCCGCGCAGTTTATAGACAGCAAATACCGCCTCGGACTTGTATATATATTTGTCTCCGTTCTTATTCTGATTGACTATATTTCCTTTAGCGTAAGGCGCGATATGCTTTACGCAAAGCAGAAGGAAACGATGGCGCTTCAGGAGGAAAAGCTCACGGAGCAGAAGACCAAGATTATGATATCGCAGATTCAGCCGCATTTCCTCTATAATGTAATATCGTCGATAATGTCGCTTTGCAAGGAGGATTCCGACAAAGCCGTTGACGCGCTTGCCGATTTTGCGGGATATCTTCGTACCAATATGCGCTCTCTTTCTCTCGATAAGCCCGTTTTGTTTGAAAAAGAGCTTGAACACATCAAAACATATATAAAGCTCGAAAAAATAAGATTTCTTGACAGGCTTGAGGTGGAGTACGATATAAAAGTCTCCGATTTTTACCTTCCGTCGCTTTCTCTGCAGCCGATTGTCGAAAATGCGGTAAAGCACGGCATAGGGCAAAGACCGGAGGGCGGAAAGATAGTGATATCCACCGAGCTTTGCGACAAAGGAGTTCTTGTTACCGTTAAGGATAACGGCGTCGGCTTTGATACATCAAAGCCGCACGGCGAAGACGGCACAGACCATGTGGGACTTGAAAATGCAAGAGAAAGAATAAGCTCGATGTGCAAGGGAATTCTCGATATACAAAGCACAAAGGGCGAGGGAACAACCGTCACTATATTGCTCCCGAACTACGGGCAGATGTGATAGATAAAGGAAGGAGTAAAGCTATGCGTATACTCGCGGTAGATGACGAAACAGGCGCTCTCAAGCTGCTTTGTGACGCGATAGGCAAGGCTTGCCCGAATGACGAGTTGCATTCGTTTACAAATCCCGAAGATGCACTTTCTTTTGCAAAAAACAATCCCGTGGACACCGCATTCCTTGATATAAGAATGTTCGGAATGACGGGACTTGAGCTTGCGAAAAAGCTGAAATCCACCAATCCGAGAATAAATATTGTTTTTGCCACCGGCTTCGATGAATTTGCCATTGACGCCATAGGCATTCACGCAAGCGGGTATCTTACAAAGCCGGTGACAGTGCAGAAGATAGCGGAGCAGATGCAGAATCTTCTCAATCCGCCGGATGCCACCGCGGAAAGCTTTTTTGCACAGACCTTCGGCAATTTCGACTTTTTTGTAAACGGGAAGCCGCTTTCTTTCCCGAGAGAAAAATCAAAGGAGCTTCTCGCTCTGCTTGTGGACAGGGGAGGAGCCACTCTTACAACCGAACAGATAGCAAGTGTTTTATACGAAGAAAAGAATTATGACAGAAAAGTAAAAAATACGCTCATGCCCGTAATACGCTGTATGCTTGACACGCTTAATGCGGCGGGAGCGGGGGATATCATTGTAAAAACCTGGGGACATCTTGCGGTCGATACGGCAAAGTTCACTTGTGACGCATACGATTATAATGCGGGTAAGCCATACGCAATCAATCTTTTTAAGGGTGAATATATGGCAAATTATTCATGGGCGGAAGACCGCTGTGCCGAATTCTATTGGGATAAATACGAAAAAGAAGACAAAAATTGAAGAAAGATTTACAGTTTATACATCTGTTTATTCGCATTTTTTATAAAAAAGTATTGATTATTTCTTCTGTAAATGATATCATATAAGATAATAATTTTTTATCGATTTTGTTTGGAACGAACTTTTTGTGTTATCTTGACACATTCGGAAGCGACGGCTGAAAGGATTTTGAGATGTTTATATTGAAAGGAAAAAGGGGCTTCACTTTAACTGAATTATGTGTAGCGTTGGCGGTAGCCGCGATAATAGGCGCTATGGTTGTCACAACAATTACCTTATACAGTGAGCAGACGATGAAGATAAAGCTGCAGGGCTCATTTATTGAGGAAGTATCGGATGTTCAGAAGGTTGTCGATGCCTGGGTGAAGAGAAACGACAGCGCTCAAACCATGATTTCGGCAAGCGCGGACGGCGACAAGCTCAAAGCGGGAACAAAAGCGGAAAAAACGCTGACATTCTCCGGAGGCACCATAAAGGAAGACGGAAAAGATATTTCAAAGAAGTACAACGATATTGCCGACATATCCTTTTCCGTATCCGAGGGAAATGAAAAATTAATCAAAATCACGGTCAAGGCAAAAAAAGACATGGAAAAAGAAGAAAAGCAGGTTTTGCTTATTCCTTTCTTTTCATCAAAAACAATGCAGCGCAGCGTAACCGGCAGAAAATAAGTTAAGCGGAGGAAGCAGAATGAAATTTGTGAATATCAAAAGCAAAAATGGCTTCGGCTTGGTCGAATGCGTTATTGCCCTGCTCGTTTTTTCAATAATTTCCGGCTCGGTTATCGGAGTTTTTACTACATCGCGCAATCAGATTAAAAGCCAGAACGACAAATACAAAATAGAAATAACGGCAAACAACATTCTTTCGGCATTTGAGGGAACGACGACTTTTGACGGCTTTTCAAAAGCGCTGAAGGACAATCTCGGCATAACGGTCGGCTCCGGCACCGACAATTTTTCTCAGCTCGTCGGAACAGAGGGCGGCGGACAGTACGACTTCGATATAAATAATGTTCCCGTTGCCGTACCGTTCAGTAAGATTACGGTAAAAAAAGACTATGACGAAGGAAAACAGTACGCTACATTCAGAAATGAAAGCGACAACGGCAATCTTGTCGCTTTTGAGGGCACTTATCCCGACAATAAGCTTGTGCCCGTCGAGGGATTTCCAGAATACAATCCCTCGGAATTATATGACGAAAAAGAATTCAAGAAGATTACTTTTACTGGTTCTGCAATCCCGTCTGACAGAAACAAAGATAAAGACGATGCTTTTTATAATTACACAATCACCGTAACGGATTCGACGATAAAAATGAAATACGGCGATTTTGAGAAAGAACATGATTGCTCATCGTTTGACAAATATCTGTTTGATAACTCATATTATTTGAAGTACCAGAGCAGCACCGGCTATGTCTTTATACTTCATCCGTATTGGGAAGGGTATTTCCAGGTATATGATGCAAAGACCAATCAACCTGTAAAGGATAAAGACGGCAATTATCTTTACTATCTCATAGAGAACGAAGATGCCTCCATCGTCGGTATCACCACCTGCCTGAATACCCTTAATAATTTGGCTACCGAATCGACTATGAGCACATTTGAGGACAGTCATTATTTCAATTTATCACATTGCACAATCAAGTATAAGGCGGCAACAAGCTTCTCCGAAGAATCCAACAGGAATAAGTATACTGAGCTCAAGGACAAAGACGGAAAAAACTTCAGCGGCAAGTGGTATTTCTACCCGTGGCTTGTATACCAATTGAAAGATAAGTTCGAACCGCAATGCAGATGCGAAATAAATCACGAGTATACGCTTAAGGACGAGTATAAGCAGGAAGGCAAATCAAGCCTCTATTATGCGCTCGCATCCGAGAAAAATATGCTTATTTTTAACCCCGATGATGAGCTTATCTTTGCGTACAGCGGCAATACTTCAAGCGCGTTAAAGCAGCTTAAGAACAACTGCAACTTCGGCGTGGACGGAAACTGCAATACAAAGGGTACTTATCAGGCTACCGATGTCGATGAGCCCGTGATTTATGACAAATGGTATCAAAAGGGCGCAGTTCCGGTAAAAAAGCTTAAAAATGTAAAATTTGAGGGAAGCTCAAATGCTTTGTCGAAGATTACATTCTATGATATAGACGACAAAGCGTATCTTTCGTTCAAGTACGACAATTACGGCGATTTCGTATCCGACCGCAATTCCATTATCGGCACGGACGGAGTGTATTCAAACAACTACAACTTTACAAAAACATACAGCAAGGCGCTTAATGGTACAATAACAAATAAAAACGAGCTTCTGCTGTATCCCGGAATAAACGATATCCTTTCCAAAATAGCGGCAACAAGCACCGAGGAACAGTACTTAACATACTATACCACAAGTTCATCATACAGCAACAGAAAATACACATATACATACACCTACTACACATACAAGGTCATTTTGGAGAAAAAGCAAACATTTGAATTCAAAGAGACAAAGCATAATCTTACTGAATCTCACAATAACGGCGCTTTGAACATAACGGAATCAAGAGAGGCGGATGTCAAGTATAAAACGGTCATCAAGCCGTCAAGCGTGACTTGTACTGCGGCAAAAAAGACTATGAAGTCCTCGCCGACAACTTCAAAAACCGCACCGGCACCCGATTTGCCCGGAGCAACCAAGGTGAGCAGCTTTACAACGAAAGACCGATACGGAAGAACCACTGAAGATTATACTGATGCCAGCTGGGTTAAAACAAACAAAGTTGACATAAAAACCGATTGGAACTCGACAGTTGAATCTTCGGATAAATACAAAAGCGAAGTAACACGAGAGAATTTACCCGATGATATGAGCGTCTGGTCACTTTCTTCGACATCTCCCGCGGAGCTTTCCGTAAAAGGATTGATGTCATCGTTAAAGCGCGACGAAAATGCTCATTTTGCGGTAGAAATCAAGGTCGGCGAAAGCGACGATGATGTACTTAAAATATTCTCCTCAACCACCGATAATTTCGAAATAACCGCAGGAGACTTTTCTGCCGACACTTCAAGCTGCACATACGATATCGTAGGCGGAGACTTGGCAAATGTTGAGGCGGTGACATACTATATCTCTTACACATCCGGCGATATGAAGCTGATAGCCGCCTGCACCTTCTCCAACTACACAAAGTTTGTCGAAAACGCTCCGGTTATCACAGAGCCGAGAATGACGATATGGTCATTACCCAAAAACAAGGCACCGTCCGACGAGAATATAAAAAATATTCTCGGAGACGAGTATTCGAAGTACATCTATTGCACATACAGGAAAGGTTAACGATATGATAAGAAAGAACAAAAACGGCTTTGTTATCGAAATGGTGTTAATTTTCATGCTTATCACCTTCGGCTTCTGTATGGCGATAACAGGTCTTTTGGGCTCACTCAGCGCGCAGAGAAAGCTTGCAAAAAACAATATTCAAATGCAGACCGACTTAAATCAGCTCGGAGAGTATTACCTGCGTTGCGTTGAGGCGGGAGGAGAGTTTCCGAAGGGAACGGAATCGAATTACGCTTCTTTCGATTGGATGGACGACGAGGCAAGAGAGTTCTTCAAAAAGTGCGAAAAATACCATTTCAGATATAATTCGTACTATTCAATCGAAAGAGCGGGAGCCAATAAGTTTTTTAAGGAAAAGTATATCTGGCGCAAGCTCGTGATAAGCACCGACGGCATAAACAAGATGGTCATAGAGCTGAAGGAAACAAAGCTGAACGAGACAAATAAAAACGAATATTTCGTTCAACAATGGGCGGTGGGCGACAACCTTATAACCGATATAGAAAAAGACGGCTATAAGAAAGACAGCTTGACCGTTTTGCAGAAGCTCTGGAGATTTATCGGCTCGGAGATAGACACCTTTGATAAGCTGAGGAAAAACGAAGACTGGTTGCAGTTCTTCCAAGATAATTTCAACAATGTCGAGCAGATTTTCTCGGACGATTAATTGAAAATATCAGGTGCAAAAAAGCTACGATTGATAAATCGTTTTTTGCAAAAAATGCCTGCTGAGAAGGAAAAGTCCTTTTCAGCAGGTTTCTTTATTTTATATTTGCACAAAGCACCGTTGCAGGCAACAGCTTTGTATTTCAAAGTCACAAGATAAGTGATGTTTGGTCGCTATACTCGCGGCGATGATTTTCGGCGCGCGACGACAAGGCTTCAAAAAGCGTTCTTACGGGCAAGCTCCTAATTGCGCCTGATTTTTTTGATTAATAAATTTAATATATTCGGAAATTTATTCGGGCTTTGGTATTGACAATCATATTTTCGGGTGCTATACTGTACATTAGATATAGGTAAGTGGAAGTATGCCCATGTCCCGGATTTGATGATTACCGTAATTATCGGCGTTTTATCACATCTCTGTTTTACTTCTTTATAATATAATGCGGTGCTTGATGTTTTGTTCACTTTATCTTTCAATACGCCGCGTTTGACGAAAGCGAGATTACAGTAATGGCGAAAAAAATTATCGATATTATTACAATGGTGGTTATCATTCTGCTCGTAGCGCTTGTTCTCATTCTCTACGCCCCTTCGATGTTCGGGTTGAAGACCTATTCGGTTTTGTCCGGCTCGATGGAAAAAAGCATTCATGTCGGCTCTGTCATTTATGTAAAAGACATTTCCGGCGACGATGCCAAGGTGGGGGATGTTGTTACCTTCCGCGACAATCATAACACCGTCGTCACTCACAGAGTGTTCGAATTGCGCGAGGATGGAAAGATTGTCACAAAGGGTGATGCAAATGAGACGGAGGATTCGCCTATCGAGCGTGAGCAAATCATAGGTAAGGTTATGTTCACCATACCATGTCTCGGTTATTGTGCGGCTTGGATTTCTTCTTTTGCCGGCAAATGCTTTCTTGTGTGCACGGTGGGAGTCTGTCTGATTCTCGTTGTGCTTGCCGAAGCACTTTCCAAAAAAGAAAAAAACAACAGCATGGATAATAAATAAGTTTTTTCGAAAAGAGGTTTGAAAATGAAAATCAATTTCAAAAAGGCACTCATTCTCGCAGCTTGCGCGATTGTTCTCGTTGTCGCAAGCGTTCTCGGTACGGTTGCTTATTTTACCGCAAAAGATGATGTAAGCAATACATTCACCGTCGGCAAAGTAAGTATCACCATGGACGAGACAAAGATTGACGCGGACGGCATCACCGCTTTGACACAGGCTGAACGCGTAAAGGAAAACAAGTATAAGCTCATTCCTTCTCACACTTATACCAAGGACCCTGTTGTCCATGTTGCCGCTAACAGCGAAGATGCTTACATCTTCATCAAGGTTAAGAACGATATCGAAGCTATTGAGACATCTGTTACGGCTGACACGATTGAAGCGCAGATTCTTAAGAACTGGACAGTGCTTGATGCGGTAAACGCTCCCGGCGTATACTACACCACATACACTTCTCAGGCAACTGACAAAGATTTAACGGTATTCGAAACATTTACGATTGCTTCCGATGTAGACGAGGAGACTCTTGCGGATTACAATTCCGACGAAGGCTCACAGAAGGCTGTAGAGGTTACCGCTTACGCAATACAGAAGGAAAGCACCGGAACGGCACTCGAGGCATGGGACCTCGTTAAAGACTGATTATATATTAAATGAGGAGAACAGAAATGAAAAGCTCAACTAAAAAAGTATTTTTTGCCATTGTCGCTGCAATTCTTCTTGTCAGCTTGACGATAGGCGGAACAATCGCATATCTTTCCAAGACAAGCAAAGTTAAGAATGTATTTACAGTAGGTAAAGTTGCCGTTGAACTCAATGAGGGCGGCGAAGGCGACCCCGATGACGGTACAACTCTTGAGAGCGGCGACCGCGAATTCCCCCTCGAGCCCCAGGCAACAATTAAGAAGAACCCGAAGATTACGGTCGGCTCCGGAAGCATGGACTCTTATGTGTTCATCGAGCTCAATCCCGTTTGCACCGCTAAAAAGGCTACCGGCGGATTCTACTCTGTATCCGATTACCTCACATACGGTATAACCGACAAGGCTGACGGCACAAACGCATCTCCCGCATGGGCAAAGGTTCCCGGCTCATCAAACAGCAATGTTTGGTACATCAAGTACACAAAGGCTGATGCCGATGTAACATATTCGTTCTTCAAGGACGGCGTAGTTACAGCTACAAACTTTGACAATACACTTGCGGAAGCAGCTGCCGCAGACGGCGCTGAAATCTCCATCACCGTATTTGCGGGCGCTATCCAGGACAGCGACGATTTCAAGTCCGCACTTGACGCATGGAAGACACTCGCAGGAGCAGACGAGACTCTTACCAAATAATAAGGAAACATATTTCGATTATAAGTAAAATCGCGAATGTCGTATCTCAAAGGAGCATTATATGAAGAAAATAGTTTTATTGTCTTTGCTTGCTGCTTTGTGCATCGCAGTCGGTATTACCGGCACTCTTGCCGTAATTACTGCTGAAGAATCAAGCGAGAATGTGGTTACTATGGGAAATCTCAAGATAGCCGCAATTCAGACAACGCTTGTTCCCGGCAATGAAACACCTCAACCGTTCAAGGGCGGCTTCAAGCTTGTCCCGGGGCGTGAGTATTCTTGGATACTCGAGGTCGAAAATTGCGGTAATCAGGATGCATATATTCGCATAGGCATTGACAAAGTCATTGAACTCGCGGATGGTGTGGTGGGAAATCCCGACACATCACTCTTGCAGCTTGCGTTCAATGAAACAGACTGGCAATATAAGGACGGGTATTATTACTATAACGCCCCGCTTCTTGCCGGAGAAAAAACTGCTCCGTTGTTCACTTCATTTGTATTTTCCAAAGATGCCGGAAATATGTATCAGGGCTCGACCGCAACTGCCGATATCCATATTTTCGGAACTCAGGTTAAGAATAACGGCGCAGATGCTACGGAAGCATCCGGTTGGTTACTCGGAGAATAATAAAAGGAGGAAAGCGTAATGACTAAAGTCAAATTAAAAAAGCTTGCGATATGTACGCTCGTTTTGGTTATGTGCGTTACTACCGCATTTCAGTCGTTTACAGGCGCTGCCTCCGTACCGGAAGCCTTTGAAGTATTTGAAAACGGCGAAAGCATTTCCGAGGCAATAGTACGCCCGCTTACAAGCCGCGTATTTACTGCCAACACTGAATATTTCGATTACAGCAAGATTCAGTGGCAGATATATTCCGAAAGCGTTGATTCGCTTTGGGTAAACATCAGCGGACAGGATAAGTCCGAAATTGAAGTTTCCTATGCGATGATAAAGAATGTGCTTTCGGACAACAGAACTGCCATTCGTTGCGTACTTCTCGACGAGAACAACGAGATTATACAGACGACGAATACCGTAAATTTAATTGCAGGTAATGCAATCGAAAACGGTTTGACGGGAAGAGGTAATTATGTCGAAGAATATTTGACAAATAACCGCGTCCCGCTCAAAGCAGTTAAATCACTCAAAGCAGAAAAACAATCTCTTTTCACAATAACGATAGAATATCTTTACGATACTCCCAAGGTTGAGGCTATTGATAAGACGGCTGCATATCAGCCTTATATCAGAACTATAGTCAATAATCCCACCACAACGGCTTCCGTAAGCATTGAGGAAGCCATACCGCAGATTAAGGGCTTTGATACTTATGTTAAGTATCCCGGCGCAAGCGATTCGCAGATAGTAAAAGCTGACACGGTTAGCAAGGTTTTTGAGAATTTAAGCGAAAACAAGGTTATCACGGTTTACTATCGCCCCGCAGAGGTCGTTTATCATTACCGCATATTCTTGCAGAATACAAGCGACGATAATTACCCATCCACACCTGCATACACAGGCGACTATATCGGTATCACATTTGACGATACCGATAACGATGCGATTATTCAGGCGTACGCAGATAAGACAAAGGGCTTTATCGCAGTACCTTCGCAGAATTTGCAGATAGCGGCGGACGGCTCCACCATAGTCAACCTCTATTTTGAACGCCTGTATTATATAGTTCTGTTCAATGTAGGTCAGGGCGGCTTCGGTACAGATGCGGTTTATGCAAAGTATGACCAGTCTGTTGCAATAGCAGACCCGACTCGTCCCGGATATATTTTCAAGGGCTGGGCAAGTAAAGCGGATGCCGTAACACCGGATATATACACCGATGTTACCACCACAAACTACTTTATGCTCAATATCCCGATTCCTCCGTCCGACGAAAGCGGAAATATTGCACCGTACACGCTTTATTACGCAGTGTGGGAGACCACTATGACGAATTATACCGTCATATATTGGCTCGAGAATGCCAATGACTTCGGCTATGAGTATGGCGGTCATGTTCAGGAGGAGGCTCTTTCCGGCTCTGTCGTAAGCGGCGCTACAGCTCCCAAATACAACGGAACGGACAGCCAGCATTTCAAGTATTTTGCCGCTCGCTCCGACGGACAGAAGATAGTAGAGGGTGACGGCTCCACCGTCCTTAATGTCTACTATGTAAGAACAAGAGTTGAAGTCAGATTTAATGTAAGTGGTAAGAGCTACTCAGGCCATACACACGACGCATTGAATTCTTCTACAACAAGCGGCTTTACCGCCGATGCTACGAGCAATCAGGGATGCTATATTCTCGACTGCATACAGGATACGCACAAGCATACCGCAGAGTGCCTTACCTGCAAGCTTACCGAGCATGTTCATACCACGGATTGCTGTTCGATAGCATATCACGACCACGCTGCTTCTAATTGCACTATCAACTGCAAGCACACTCACAATAAGCAGTGCTACGGAATAGCAAACAACGCGGGAACATCAAATCCCGACGACGAAGCAAGAAAGTATT
Source organism: Eubacteriales bacterium (assembly GCA_045627885.1). Classification (GTDB taxonomy): domain Bacteria; phylum Bacillota; class Clostridia; order Oscillospirales; family CAG-272; genus CALCTE01. Next base: position 4,304 of record JAZQOM010000033.1, on the reverse strand, counting down.
TCGGAAATCTCGGTCTCACAAACGGTTGCATTTATTACTATCAGGATAACGGTTTGTCAACAACTGACAACTATTATCTCTATTTCAACAATTCGTGGTATAAATACAGCTCAAAGCCCACTGACTATATGGGCAGCGAGATAAGCCATACAAATTGCTCCGATGAAGGCAATTATCATAGAACAGACTACTTCTATAAGTATAATTCAATATGCCTGTCGCACTCGCACACAGACGCTTGCTACACCTGCGGCAAAACGCAGCATACTCACAGCTCGGGTTGCAATTACAGTGCCTGCAAGGTAGGTTACGAGCACACTCATATTGATTCCTGCTACGGCAATTGCACCAAAGCGGCAAACGCTCACAAGCATACTGCAGATTGCTACAGACTTGCCTGCGTATATCATACGGCTTCTGCATCAAATACCTACGGATATTATGATGTCAAGTACGGCGCAGACCTCGCTCTTACAAATGATAAGAACGGCAAGCCTGTTTGGGATAACTCTGAGTATGTATGGAAGGTATCAAGCTCCGGAGCGACAAGATACACGGCTGCTCCCACGGTTAAGGCAAATCTTACCGTTTACAGCAAGGATGTCGAAGACGGAACATCTTATATCCATTATTACGAGAACGGTAAAACCGATTTCAAGATAAAGCCCGATTATGCAATACGCGATGTATCTTTCAGGCAGTTGACACAGGAAGACTATATTGATATTCCGGGCTTTGAATACGCGAGAAACTCGCAGAACAGTACTACAAGAGACTACTCAATCTACTACAATCGTCTGTCATTCAAGATTAACTATATGGACGGCTTCTCAAACGAGATAAAGTCGGAGACCGTTCCCTATGAGACAGATATGGCATCCTATATGGCTTATGTGCCGACAGGCTATTATCCCGCTTCACTCGAAAAGGATATGTATGTCTTCGACGGCTGGTATCTTGACTCGTCACTTGACCCCTCTACAAAGTTTGATATGTCTAACCCGAACATCTCGGCTTCTTATTCCAAGATGCCGGCTCACGATATCATTCTCTTTGCAAAGTGGAAACCCATCCAGCATAAAGTAATATTCTATGCGGATGATTCTCTTGACGAAAAGATTACCGAAGACGAAAGAGGCGCATTTGTTCAGCCCGATTCAATAGACCACAACTCTTATGTATCTCCCGATAATATTCCCGTCGGAATAAAGAAGAAGAATCTTACATTTGCAGGTTGGTTCTATTATGCGGGAAAGACGCTCAAGCCCTTCGACCCGTACAATATGCCCGTAACGCGCGACCTTGCGCTGTTCCCGGCGTGGTCGAGCTCGACGATTGAGCATTATGCAATTTACTATAAGCTCAGAGACGGCACAACCGAGGGCAAGGAGATAGCACTTCCCACAACCGGCATTCTGCCTTCCGGCTCAAGCGTTGTATTCTATGCAAAGGGCGAGCCGCAGTGGTATCCCGAAATTGCGGAAACTGCAGACCTTAACTATTTCCCCGAGGTAAGCTCTCATACTCTTGAGATTGAAGCCGGCGGAAAGAATGAGTTTACATTCTGGTATGTTGGCTTGAGTAATGTAGGCTACACAATCAAATACACTAACGAAGCAACAGGCTTACCAATGGACGGATATCCCGATTTCAATGGCGTAACCACCGAAACGGTCAACTACTTCAAAGCACCGTATATCAAGGGCTACCTTGCCGATGCTTTTGAAAAGCGTATGATTGCTACGGCTAATCCCGAAGACAATGTTGTAGAGTTCTTCTACATCGAAGACAGTGAGCACGCTTACTGCCACATCGAGTATGAGTATCAGAACACAGACCTTGAAACCTATACAAAGCTTGACTGGCTCGATTATCTCGGCGTTATCGGTGTTGACGAGTACAATATGTCCGACCTTATAAAGACGGGCAACACAACGGGATTCCATATCAATCTCAGCGAGTCAACTCTTAACGGAACTAAGGGAATCACACTTACTCAGATTGTCGACCTTCCCGAAGAGGGAGCGGATATCGTACTTAAGTATGACCGCGACGAGGTCGGATACACGGTTGTTCACAAGATTCAGGACGGCGATGTAATCGAGACCGAAGACCTTTCCGGATTCTACGGCGTTACCGTATATCCCGAAGCAAAGGATTATAACGCATACACCGTTGTCGGCGCTCCCACAAAGCAGCTTATCCTTGACATCGACGAAACCAAAAATGTTACGACATTTGAGTACACCTTCTCAAATGTTCAGATTAAGTATTACAGATTATCCTACGATATAACCAATGAGTATTATGAAATTGTAGCTCCCACAAGCACAACATTCGGCGGCGGCGCGATTTCAAGCTCTGCCGACAGCATTCTTGCTCTCGGCGGTACGCCGGAAGGCTCAAAGGTACTTTCTATCGGAACGGGTTACAGATTTATGGGCTGGTACATCTATGATGATGACGGTGATATCGTAATCCATACCGAAGACGGCGACAAGAACGCTCGCCTCGTTGACAGTTCCAAGGATGCGATTACTCTGTCTGAAAACGGAACAATGATTACCCCGACGACAACCAAGGTCGACGATGAAGATGTATATGTTTCCGAAAGCTATTTTGCTCTCTTTGCCGAGTATGCAACCACTCTTACCATTGAGCGTGAAGACCTCAAGGACGGCGAGGAGTTAATCTATCACATAGTCGGTAAATCTGAATTTGATGATACCGAGGTTGACATCTATGTTACGGTAAATGCAGACAATCCCGTTGCAACTATCGTAGAGCTTCCTATCGGAACTTATACAATAAGCGAAGACGATGATTGGTCGTGGCGCCACAGCACATCTGATATTGTTGACGAAAAGATTACCTCCGATAACAACGAATTTGTTATAAGCGGTAAGGCAAGCAAAACAAAATGGCGCACGAATACAGTCAAAAAAGTCAACGACTTTGTATCTGAAGACTGAGGAGGTGCAGAATAATGAAACATAACAATTCTAATATTTCAAACTGCACCGAAAAGCAAAGTCTTTTTGCACGCATCAAATCAAGTAAAAAAGCTCTCATCGTATGCTGCGCCGCACTTCTTTGTGCGGCGGTAGCTGCGACGCTTGCGATTATTCTTGTAGTGAGCGACCCGATTAAGAATGTTTTCGTTACTCCGAAGCTCGATAATGAAATTATCGAAGAGTTTGACGGCGAAGAAAAGACGAGTGTTGTTGTCAAGAACAAGGGCAATATCGATGAATTTGTTCGCGTCACGGTAGTCGTTAACTGGAAAAACGAAGACGGCAGCGTTTTGGCAAAGACGGTTGACAAAGACTACTATACTCTTGAGGTCAATACAAATGCCTGGACTTTGAACGGCAAGTATTGGTATCACAATAAGAGCGTTGCGAAAAATAAAACAACGGCAGAATTCTTAAAGAGCGGAACAAAGGTTGCTTTGACCGAAAAGGGAAAGGCAAATGTTCCCGAGGGATACTCACTTTCGGTTGAAATTCTTGCCGACGCAATTCAGGCAGAACCTGCCGACGCCATCGAAGAAGCATGGGGACTCTCCGCCGAGGACGGTGCAATCGTTTACGAAAAAGGGGGAGATAAATAATGAAGCTTTTTGGTAAGTTATCAGTATTTGTTTGTGCTCTTCTTCTCATGATTGCCTTGGCTTTGCCGGTATTTGCTTCTAATGTTTCCTATGATGAAACGGCGCAGAAGCTTGTGCTTGAAACAGAGAGCGGCGAAAATCCGACAGACCTTTTTGAGAATTTCAAGTATGCAATGCCCGGCGATGTTCTGACACAGGAGATTTTTGTAACCAATCTTGAGACAAATAAGAAAAAGGTTGTATTTTATCTCAAGTCAACGGGCGCGACCGAGCAATCGGTTGACCTGCTTTCAAAGATGACACTTAAGGTTGAAGCTGAGGACGGCTCTTCATTTGAAGCTCCCGCAGACCAGCCCGCAACACTTGAGGATTGGGTTATGCTCGGAACATTAAGTCCGGCACAGCAGACAAAGCTTACTTTGACTTTAAGCATCCCGATTGAGCTCGGCAACGACTATCAGGATGCGGTGGGAATTATCAACTGGCAGTTCAAAGCCGAGGAAGTTCCCGTTCATAAAACAGGCGACAACACGAATTCGACACTTTGGATAATTCTTGCGGCAGTAGCCGTTGTCGGATTAGCAGTTTGCGTTGTTTTTGCAACAAGAAAAAAGGAAAAGTAATCACTTTTAATTAAAAATGTAAACGGTGCAGTTATGCGACTGCACCGTTTATTTTATTTTTCTGCCTT